>JAFAEX010000026.1 GCA_023423795.1 Chloroflexota bacterium
CTTTTCACGCCAGTTCGAATTCCGGCCCGTCGCCTACATGTCGGCGGTCGAGCGATCCGCTGTCAGCGTGTAGCGCAGGACCGCGCCGACGCCGCCCAAACCATCCAGCGTCCGGGCGCTCTCGGTGCGGGCGCCGTTCGCGGACCCGGCATCGTTCGGCCACTCGTTCGCGCCGACCGCGGCCGCCGACTGCACGACTTCGATCGCCGCGTCGAACTGGAGCGCGAGGCGCACCAGTTCCTGCGCGAGGTCGATCTCCCGCAGGTCGGACACCGCGCCGCCGGCCGGGTGCTTCGCCGGGAGGCCGCCGGTCCCGTAGATGCCGCGGTCGAAATCGGCCCAGCCGGTCGCCTCGAAGTCCTCGTTCATGACCAGCACCATCACCTGCCCGGTTTGCAGGGCGGCCAGCGTTTCCTCGATGCCGGCGACGCTGCGACCGCCCGGCCCCGCGTTCTCGCGTACCGCGGCAACCTGTTCGGCTTCGCGCTTGCGCGCCGCTTTGCAGATGACCGGCCCGGCCCGTTCGGCGAGCGCCTGCGGGGAGTGATCGTGCGCCGCCGACTGGTGCCCGGCCAGCCGCTGGCGAACCATCGGGTGCAACTCGTCGTGGAGGGTCGATCGCATCGGCTCGTCGGCGGCGATCACCACCAGGTCGGCCTGCTTCGTCTCGACCAGCCGGCGAAGTTCGGCGGCGAGCACGCGGGCGAACGCCTCCAGCCGCTCGTCGGCGCGGGCCTGGTAGCGCTGCTGCGACCAGCCGCCCTGCGCCTGCTTGCGCGGGTATCCGTTCGCCTGCACGCTGATGAGGGCGTCCGGCGACGACGCGGAGACGACGACCAGCGATGCCTCCCGCCCGTCGGCGGCGAGCACCGCGCAGGCGCGCTGGTCCTCGGCGAGCCGCGCCAGTTCCAGCAGGCGGGGCGTCGAACCGAGCGCGACCGTGGTCGGCAGCGGCCTAGGCACGAAGATCGATTCGAAGACGCCTTCGCCGCAGGCAACGGCGAAGAACCCCAGCATCTCGGACGGCGCGCCCTTGACCGCGTCGGCGATGCGCGCCGCGTCGCGGTCGAGGCACTCGCGCGCCGGGGTATGCGCCGGGTGCTCCTGCGTCGCGGCGCGGATCGCCCGTTCGAGCGCTCCGACGCCGGGCCGTCGGTCCGGCGCGGAACCCTCCGGGCGCAGGTCGGCGGTTACGGTCAAGTACGGCGCATCGCCGGCCGGAGGAAGCGTCGCCAACCGGCGCAGGAGGGCCGAAAGGTCGGCCGCCCGCGGTCCATCGAACGCGATCCGGCTGACCAACTCGACGGGGTCGGTTGCCATGTGGTTCATCCTCCGGGCGCGAACGGCGGATCGGATGCGGAGAGCCGCGGCCGGTCAGGCCGTTTGCTCACCGTCCAGCGAGCGGTGGACCTCGCGGGCGGCCGACTCCAGGTTCTCTTCGAGCGACTCCTCGTCGTCCTCGGCCGGGCGCTGGTTCGCTTCGCCCCACGCCTCGGCTTCGACGCCCTGCCGTTCTCGCGCCTGGGCGAACTCCTGCTTCGCGTCGGCGTAGGGCTGCTCGCCTTTTTCCTTGCGGTCCCGGTGGCGATCCTGGGGGTACGGGTAGGACACGTCGGGCCTCCTTCCTGAGACACGCTTGCCTAGCCTGTTGCACGGGCCGTGCCAGTCCGGGCGAACTTACCGGGATGGGGAGGGGTCGCTGCTATACTCCGGGCCGGCGGAGCCTGCCGGGCGCCGCCGGTGGAGCAACCACGGGGAACGCACCGGACCATGACCGATCCCGGACTGACCGACCGGCTCCGGCAGAAATCGCGCCGCGCCGGGTTGACGGTCGGCCTCTCGATGGCGCTGACCATCGCCATCTGCATCGGCGGCGCGACCGTGATCTACGCTGCGCTCGTCGAGCCGCTTTCGCAGTTCATCCCGATCCCGGCGCCGCAGCAGATCGCGCCGCAGCAGGGCAACCCGGTCTCCGGCGGCCTGTCCGACGTCCCGTCGGTGGACGCGCCGGCAGCGCCGGCGCGGTCCGACCAGGGCGTCGCCGCCGCGCCGACCGAGGTCCCGCCGGAACCGACGCCCGAACCGGCGCCGGACCCGTCGCCGACCGCGACGTCGGAAGCGTTCGACCCCACGCACCAGATCCGGGGCGACCAGGCGGTGAACCTCCGCACGGAGCCGTCCCGCTCCGATTCCGGCGTGATCCGGGCACTGCCGCCATCCACGCCGTTGCAGTTCATGGACGACGAAGCCCCGACCGAGAACCCGGTCGAGGACGGCGACGTCTGGATGCTGTTCCGCACCAGCGAAGGCGAAGAAGGCTGGGTGCGCGAAATCGACGTTTCGAGTTACACGCCGTAGCGACGCAGGCCCGCCGGCCCGCCCCGCAAAGGAGCCTCCCGTGCAGCGCGTGACCATCATCGGCCTCGGCCTCGTCGGCGGCTCGATCGGCCTCGGCTTGCGCCGCTGGTCGGAGGCGAACCGCAGCGGCAACCAGCCGGCGCTCGAAGTCACCGGGTTCGACACCAACCTCGACCACCAGGCGCAGGCGCAGCGGCTCAAGGCGATCGACAAGGCCGCCTGGGACCTGCCGCGCGCGGTCGCGAACGCCGACCTCGTCGTCGTGGCGACCCCGGTGGCCGCGATGTCCGAGACGTTCCAGTCGATCGCGCCCCACCTCAAGCAGGGCGCGGTCGTCACCGACGCCGGCTCGACCAAGGCGCAGGTGCTGCGCTGGGCGCAGGAGTTCCTCCCCCGCTCCAGCAATTTCGTCGGCGGGCACCCGATGGCCGGCAAGACCGAGAGCATCGAGGGCGCCGACGCGGACCTGTTCAAGGGCGCGACGTGGTGCATCACCCCGTCCGTCACCGCCGACGAAGAAGCGGTGCGCACGGTGCTCGGCCTCGTCGCCGCGCTCGGGGCCGAACCCTATTTCGTCGATCCGGCCGAGCACGACGGCTACGTCGCCGGCGTCAGCCACCTGCCGTTCGTGATGTCCGCCGCGCTGATGAACGCGGTCAGCAGCGACGCCTCGTGGCGGGACATGAAGACGCTGACGGCAAGCGGCTTCCGGGACGTCACCCGGCTGGCGTCGGGCAGCCCGGACATGCACCGCGACATCCTGCTCACCAACCGGGAAGCGGTCACCCGCTGGATCGACGCCCTCACCGGCCAACTCGCCGAAGTCAAGGCCGCGCTCGCCGCCGAACCGGACGCGGCGACCGAAGGCCTGACCCGCTTTTTCACCGGCGCGCGCGACGCCCGGGCGCTGTGGGCGGTGCAGACGACCCGCGAGGGCGAGCTGGTGCAGGCGACCGGCGGCGAGTTGCAGCCCGAGAAGTTCGGCGACCACGTCGGCCGCATGTTCCTCGGCGGGTTGGCCCGCAAGCGGAAATCGCCCGGTGGTACGGAGAACTCCGACAACGGAACGCCGCGCTGACGACGGCCGCGCCGCCAACGCGGCCGGAGGGCACGATGCCGATCGAATGCGAATCTCTCGACGAGGTGCGGCGCGAGATCGACCGGATCGACGCCGAGATCGTGCGGCTGGTCGCCGAGCGCACCGCCTACGTGCGGCAGGCCGCTCGCTTCAAACGCGACACGGCGGAAGCGGCCGCGCCGGAAAGGGTGCGGGCGGTGATCGAGCGGGCGCGCGCCAACGCCGAACGGGAAGGCGCGGACCCTGAACTGGTCGCGGATCTGTACCGGATGATGATCGCCCGCTTTGTCGCCGCCGAAAGCGAGATCGTGCGCGAGCGCGAAGCCACCTGACCGCGCTTCCGGGACAACACGACGAGGATTCGTTCGCGGGCGGGGTGCGATGGCCGCGCCCGTCTTGCCGCGCGCCGGCGCGAGCGGTCCGGCCACGAGTTTATTCGGCATTTTTTCGCAATTGATTCGGCATTTTTTCGGCAGCGGTTTTCCCGTAACCATGCGGAAATCGAGTTTATTCGCGATGCCTCCCAGCCTCGGGCGAGGTCGGGCGCGCGGCGCGTGCGCCATCCCGCTACCAACAGGCCCGATCCGGAATCGCGGGGCGTGGGCGCGGGGCCGCCGGCGAACAAACCCGGTTTCCGCATGGTCACGCGGAAACCGCTGCCGA
Organism: Chloroflexota bacterium; assembly: GCA_023423795.1. Lineage (GTDB taxonomy): Bacteria > Chloroflexota > Chloroflexia > Thermomicrobiales > UBA6265 > CADCWF01. The sequence goes on from JAFAEX010000026.1 coordinate 4,100, forward strand.
ATCAATACCGAATCAATACCGAAAAAACTCGCCCGCTCAGGCAACCGGCGCGAGCGTTCACGCGCGCGGACGCGCGGCTGCCGAAGGCTCGATCTCGGGTCCGGAGGGCACCGAAACCCTATTGACGAGCGATTGATGCTGGCCCATAGTGCGCGTACATGATCGCGGCTGAGCGAAATCGACGTTGACTGCTCACGATCGATCCGGAACGGCGACCCTTCCCGCCACGTTAGCGGGGCCGACCGCCGCCCGGGGCCGCGACGAGGACGAGGAGGACCGCGCATGGACATCGGCAAGGGACTCGTTCGACGCGACCTCGTGCGGGCGGCCGCCGCGCTCGCCGCGGCCGGCTGGCTGAGCCGCGGCATTCCCGCGCGGGCCCAGGACGCGTCGCCCGAACCGGAACCCGAAGAAGTCACCGTCACCAACCCGGTCGAGGGCAAAACCAACGTCACCTGGTGGACCCACAACAACCCGGCCTTCGTCGCCGCCAACATCGAGATGATCGAGCGCTTCCAGGCGGCCAACCCGGACGTCAACATCGTCTACCAGTACTTCCCCTACGACGTCTTCATCAGCAAACTGCAGGCCGGGTACAACTCCGGCACCGTGGCCGACATGCAGCAGATGTTCGGCACCTGGGTTACCCAGTACGCGGGGTTCGGTCTGCTTGACCCGGTGCCCGCCGAGGTCGCCGGCGGCTACGCGGAGCGCTTCTACCCCGCGACCACCGGCGCCTACACGCTCAACGGCCAGTTCTACGGCATGCCGAAGGAGTTCAACCTCGAAAACGGCTGCATGCTCGTCAACCCGGCCCTCCTCGCCGAAGCGGGTGTTGACGAACTGCCGACGTCGTGGGAGCAACTCGTCCAGTCCGCCGTCGCCGCCACCAAGTACGACGACCAGGGGCGGATCACCCAGGCCGGGTTCCAGTTCACCGACAACGACACCATCACCTTCCTTTTCCTCGCGATGATCCTCCAGCAGGGCGCGACCTACTGGGCAGACGACGGCGTGCACGTCAACTTCCAGACCGACGCTGCCAAGCAAGCGTGGCGCGACGAGGTCGCCCTCGTCACCGAGCACCACGTCGATGACGAGACGTCCTACGGCACCCCGGACGACCGGTACTTCTTCTTCTTCCAGGGCAACGCCGCGATGTCGATGCGCGGCCCGTGGGTGATCCCGGTCGGCGAGGAGCAGTTCCCCGGCCTGACCTTCGACTACGTGAACATGCCGCCATACGCCGGCGAAGAAAACCTGTTCGCCGCCGAGTCCGGCTGGGGCGAGGTGGTCAACGCCGCCGCGGCGGACGACGTCAAGGCCGCCGCCTGGCGCTTCATCGACTTCATGGCCCAGCCCGACAATGCCCGCGACTGGAACCTCGCCACCTACACCATCCCGGCGGTGGTGGAACTCCAGAACGACCCGGCCATCCTCGAAGCGGCGCCGCTGCTCAAGCCGGCCTTCGACGTGCTGCCCTTCGGCCAGTGGGTCGGCCCGGTCCAGAACCGCGACCGTTTCTGGGAAGCCATCCACGACGGGTTCACCGCCGCCTGCCTCGGCCAACTGGACGCCGACGCGGCCCTCGTGCAGGCCGAGCAGCAGATAAACGCGATGATCGACGAGACGGTCGGGCCGTAGTCGCCGGGGAGCATCCGCCGTGGCGACCACCACGCCCGCGACCACGGATCAGATCCTGGCCCCATCCCGGGGGCGGGGGCGGCGAACCCGCCCCCGCCCTCCGGGGTACGCCAGCCAGATGGCCTTCGTGACGGCCGGGCTGGTTCCGATCCTGGCGATGTTCGCGGTCTTCGCGTTCCTGCCGATCGGGATCGTCCTCTGGGTCAGCCTGCACCGGTACAACCAACTCGCCCCGACCGCGCCGTTCATCGGCCTCAACAACTACATCTTCGCGTTCACCAAGGACCCGATGTTCCTGAACGCGCTCGGCATCACGCTCAAGTACGCGCTGGTCGCCGTGCCGCTCAACCTGCTGATCGCGCTGCCGATCGCGCTGGGGTTGAACCAGGTCGGCCGGCTGCGCGCGGTTTTCCGCTCGGCCTTCTTCCTGCCGACCGTCGCCTCGGCGGTCGCCGTCTCGCTGGTCTGGCGCTACATCTACGAACCGCAGGCCGGGTGGCTGAACAACGTCCTGTCGATGTTGAACCTGCCGGAGCGATCCTGGCTCGCCGAGCCGGCGACCGCCCTCTGGGCGATCATGGCGACCGCCGTCTGGCAGGACCTGGGCTACAACATCCTGATCCTGCTCGCCGGGTTGCAGGGCATCCCGGACGATTTCTACGACGCGGCCAAGGTCGATGGCGCCGGCCCGTGGTCCCGCTTCGTCGGCGTGACGATGCCGCTGCTCGGCCGGACCCTGCTCTTCGTCTCCGTGCTGACGATGATCTCCTACCTCCAGCAGTTCACCTACGTGCAGGTGATGACCAACGGCGGCCCGATCCACTCCACCGAGACGCTGGTCCTCTACGTCTACACGAAAGCCTTCTCGAACATGCAACTCGGGTACGCATCGGCCATCTCGGTCGTCCTGATGGCGATCATCCTGGTCATCACCCTGTTCCAGTTCCGCGTGCTGCGGACCCGCTGGGAGTATTGACGATGGCCACTCCTGCTCTCGAACCCGACGCCCGGCGTCGCGCCGGCGGCTCGTCGGCCGGCCAATGGCTGCTGGCGGTCGTGCTGGGGGCCGCCTCGCTGCTCTTCGTGCTGCCGCTGTTCCTGATGCTCTCGGCGTCGTTCAAGCCGATGGCCGAGATCATCCAGGCGTCGCCCACCCTGCTCCCGCAATCGCCCACGCTCGACAACTTCCGGTACGTCCTCCAGGAAGCGCCCTACCTGTCGTGGTACCGGAACAGCCTCGTGGTCTCGACGGCGGTGACGGCGCTGTGCATGTTCACCAGCGCGCTGGGCGGGTACATCTTCGCCAAGTTCGAGTTTCCGTTGAAGAAGCCGCTCTTCGCGCTGGTTCTCGCGACGCTGATGATCCCGTTTCCGGTGCTCCTGATCCCCAATTACATCGTCGCCAACCGGCTGGGCCTGCTCAACTCGCTCTGGGCCTTGATCCTGCCCGGCGTGGTCAGCGCCTTCGGCATCTTCCTCGTTCGCCAGTTCGTCGCCGGCATCCCGAGCGACCTGATCGAGGCGGCCCGCCTCGACGGCGCGTCCGAATGGGCGATCTTCGCGCGGATCGTGGTGCCGCTCGTGCGCCCTGCCCTGGCCGCCCTCGGGGTCTTCACCTTCCTCGCATCGTGGAACGACTACCTCTGGCCGCTGGTCGCCATCAACGACCTCGAAAAAAGCACGCTGCCGCTGGCGCTGACCTTCTTCAACAGCACCCACGCCACGCGCTACGACCTCGTGATGGCGGCGGCGACGATGGCCGTCGTCCCGGTCCTGATCGTCTTCCTGATCTTCCAGCGCCAGATCGTCAAGGCGCTTGTTCTCGCCGGCATGAAGTAGGGGCAGCCAACCGTGTCCTCGCGCGACAAGATCGTCATCATCGGGGCGGGCAGCACCGTCTTCACGCCGGGGCTGGTCGCCGACCTCACCGCCTCGCCGCGCCTGCGCGACGCCACCGTGGCGTTCGTGGACGTGGCCCCCGGCGTGGCGGAAACGATGGCCCGGTTCGCCGAGCGGGTGTCCCGCGAGCGCGGCGCGAACCTGACCGTCGAGTTCGCCGAGAACCGGCGCGAAGTCCTGGCCGGGGCGACCTTCGTCACCGTCACCATCGCGGTCGGCGGCGCGCGCGGCTGGGAGCAGGACGTCCGCATTCCCGAGCGGCACGGCGCGTGGCAGACCGTCGGCGACAGCGTCGGCCCGGGCGGCGTTTTCCGGGCGCTGCGCCACGTCCCGGTGCTGGCCGAGATCGCGCGGGACATGGAGGACCTCTGCCCGGACGCGTGGCTGTTCAACTACTGCAACCCGCTCTCGGCCAACGTGCGCGCGGTCCACAAGACCAGCGCCATCCGCTGCGCCGGGCTCTGCCACGGCGTGTTGCACACGCGGGCCGAGATCGCCGCCGACCTCGGCTACGCGCCGCCCGAGTTGACGCTGACCGTCGCCGGCCTCAACCACCTCGCGTGGGTGCTCGACATGCGGGTGGGCGGGGAGGACGTCTACCCGCGCTTCCGCGAGATCGTGCGGCAGCGGCTCGCTTCGCCGCCCGAGCGCGCGGACGATCCCTACGGCGGCTTCCAGGAGGTCAGTTCGCTGTTGATGGAAACGTTCGGCTACTACCCCTCGCCGGGCGACCGCCACGTGGCCGAGTTCTTCCCGTGGTCCCTGCGCCCGGTCGATGGCGTGCTGCCCTACGGCACGCAGGCCGGGTTGGACATGACCAACCGCATCCTCGCCAGCCGCGACGACCGCTGGGACCGGATCGCGGCGCAGGCCGCCGGCGACGTGCCGCTCGATCCGGCCCTGCTCGACGAGGCGCGGGAGGGCGAACGGGTGGTCGCCATCATGCAGGCGATCCTGACCGGGGAGCCGCTGGTCGAGATGGCCGTGAACGTGCGCAACGACGGCCTGATCCCGAACCTGCCGCCGGACGCCGTGGTCGAGGTTCCGGGCCTGATAGACGGGCGCGGCGTGCACGGCGTTGCCGTCGGTCCGCTGCCGGACGGGATCGCCGCGCTACTCGCCGCCCGCGCCCGGCAACAGGAACTGGTCGTCGATGCCGCGCTGTCCGGGGATCGCACCCTCGCATTGCAGGCCCTGCTCGCCGACCCGCTGACCCCGGGTTTCGAAGCGGCGCAAGCGATGCTGGACGAGGCATTCGCCGTCCACGCCGCGCACCTGCCGGCATTCGCGGCGTGACCCCTCCCCGCTTCGCCACCATCACGCTCAACGCCTCGATCGACACCGCCGCGACGTTGCCGCGGCTGGTCCCGGGCGAGATCAACCGGCTGGCGAGCGCGCGACCGGCCGCCGGCGGCAAGGGCAACAACGTCGCCCGCGTGCTGGCCCGACTTGGGCACCCCGTGGTCGCGACCGGCTTCGCGGGAGGCCACGCCGGGGCGTTCATCGCCGACAGCCTCCGGGCCTCCGGGGTGACGCCGGCGTTCATGGCCGTTCCGGGCGAATCGCGCACCTGCCTAACGGTCGTCGAGTCCGAAACCGGCCGCGTCACCGAGATCCGCGAACCGGGCGATCCCGTTTCGGCAAGCGATGGAGACGCGTTCCTTGCGAGCGTCGCCGAGCGTATCGGTGCGGCGGAGCGGGTAGCGATCTCGGGCAGCCTGCCACCTGGCCTGCCCGCGGACTACTACGCGAAGTTGATCGAAATCCTGCACGCGTCTGGACGGCGCGTCGTGCTTGACACGAGCGGCGAGCCGCTGCGTCTCGCGCTGGCCGCGCACCCGGACGCGATCGCCCCGAACCGCGACGAACTGGCCGACCTCGTCGGTCCGGGCGGCAGCGATGACCACGCGATCGCGGCGGCCTCGGCGCTGGTGCGAGAGCATCTGGGACCGAAAGGATGCCTGATGTTGACGCTCGGCGCGTCCGGCGCTGCCTTGGTTGAAACAGACCGCGTGCTGAGGGCAACCCCGCCACCGGTCGAGATCGCCAATCCGGTCGGCGCGGGGGATGCCTTGCTCGCCGGTTGGCTGGCCGGCGGCGACGATCCCGCCGGTGCGCTGCGGCTTGCCGTCGCCGTGGGTACGGCCGCCGCGATGCAGCCCGGCATCGGCGAAGTCGATCCGGCCGACGTCGCGCGCATCCTCCCCACCGTGGAGGTGTCCTGATGGTTGTGCCGCTCGGCATCGTCGGCAACCTGAACCTCGACCTTTGGGTCGGGCCGGTCACCCGGTTTCCAGGGCCGGACGAAGAGGTCATCACCGGCTCGTCGCGGCTCGAACTCGCCGGCACCGCCGGATACGTCATGCAGGCGGCGCAGGCACTCGGGCTGGAGCCGCGCGTCGTCTCGACCATCGGTGACGACGCATTCGGCACGATGCTGTTGACCGATCTTCAACGGCTCGGCTTCGGCACGGACGGCGTGGAAGTCGTCGCCGGCGACGAGACCTCGCTCGGCATCATCTTCGTCGGCGCGGACGGCTCGCGCGGCATCCTGACCACCCTCGGGGCGCACGAAGTGATGGACGCCGCCGTTGCCGAGCGGCACGACGCGTGGATCGCGCCGTGCGCCGAGGTGCTGTTGTGCGGCGCGTACCTGCTGCCGCGCTTCGGCCCGGCGGCGATGGCGCCGTACGCGGCGACCTTGCGCGCGCGCGGGCAGGTCGTCGCGTTCGACCCGAGTTGGGACCCCGCCGGCTGGCCGGAATCGACCCGGCGCGGCACCATAGGCCTGTTGCCCGAGATCGACGTTTACCTGCCGAACGAACCGGAGTTGCTGGCGCTGACCGACCGCGACGACCTCGACGCGGCGCTAACCGCCGTCAGGGGCACGGCCGGGGAGATCGTCGTCAAGCGCGGCGAACTCGGCGCGGTCTTCGCCAGCGGCGGCGAACGGATCGACGCGCCGGCGTTCCCGGTGCGGGCGGTCAACACGATCGGGGCCGGGGATTCGTTCGACGCCGCCTACCTGTTCGCCAGGCGCGAAGGCCTGGCGCCGCGGGAACGCCTGCGGTTCGCCAACGCGGCGGCGGCGCTGGTCGTCGGGCAGACCGGCGCGCGATCGTACCCGGACGCCCGGCGGGTGTACGACGCGATCGCGGCGTGGGACGCGGGGAGCACCCCGGCCGGCGTCCAACCGCCGGCGGTGGACACGGACGGCGCGGAGGGGCCGAAATGAGCGAGCCATCGTCCGCCGCGCTGCCGGCGGAGCGGATCGAACTGGTGCGGGCGTTCGTGCAGGACCGCCAGCGCGCCAGCGTCTCCGACATCGTGGACCAGTTCGGCGTCAGCCCTGCCACCGCCCGGCGGATGCTCACCGCGCTGGCCGACCGGGGCGACGTGCGCCGCGTGCGCGGCGGCGCGATCGCGGCCAGCCCGGCCGCGCCGGAACCGCCGGTCCTCCTCCGCGCGTCGCAACAGGCCGAGGCGAAAGTCCGCATCGGGCATGCCGCCGCCGATCTGGTCGCCGACGGCGAAACGGTGTTCCTCAGCAGCGGCACGACCGCGCTGGAAGTCGCCCGTTGCCTCGCCGAGCGCACCGGGCTGACGGTCGTGACCAACAGCATCCCGGTGCTGAACGTCCTGATGGACGCGCCCGGCATCGAGGTCGTCGTGCTCGGTGGCCTGCTGCGCCGCTCGGAGCAGTCGCTGATCGGGCACCTGAGCGAACTGGGATTGCAGGAGGTGCGGGCGTCGAAGGTCATCCTCGGCATCCGCGGCGTCCACCCGCAGCACGGGTTGACCAACGATTACCTCCCAGAAACGCAAACCGACCGCGCGGTGCTGGCGATGGGCGCCTCGGTCGTGCTGGTAGCCGACCACACGAAATGCGGCGCGGTCTCGACGGCATACGTCGGGCCGGTTGCCGCGATCGACGTGCTGGTGACGGACGACGCCGCGCCCCGGGAGTTCGTGCAGGCGATGGACGCCGAGGGCGTGCGGGTGGTGCTGGCGTGAGCGCATCGCTCGACACGCTGCTGCTCCGCGACTTCGCGCCCCGGCCGACGCGGGTGCTGCCCCATTCGGGCGACCCGGAGCGTCCAAAGTTCCCGGTCATCGATGCGCACAACCACCTCGGCGGCGCGTTCGGCGACGCGTCCGGGGATTGGCCGGATCGCCCGGTCTCCGAACTGGTTGCGCTCATGGACGAAGCGGGGATCGAGCGCATCGTGGATCTCGATGGCCGCTTCGGCAACCTGCTGCGGCGGGAGATCGCACGGTTGCAGGAACGCTGGCCCGACCGGTTCGCGGTATTCGCCGGCATCGACGACGAGACCATCGCCAGTGATCCGCGCTTCGGCGAGACCGAAGCGACGCGGCTGCGCGACTCGGTCGCGGCCGGCGCGCGCGGCCTGAAGATCTGGAAGACGCTCGGGCTGCGGCTGCGCGACCACGCCGGTCGGCTGGTGCCGGTGGACGACGAACGGCTGTCCCCGCTCTGGGAAACAGCGGCGGAGTTGGGCCTGCCGGTGATGATCCACATCGCCGATCCGGTCGCGTTCTTTTCCCCGGCCGACCGCTTCAACGAGCGGATCGAGGAACTGGCCGACCACCCGGACTGGCACTTCTATCCCACGCGCCCGGCGGGTCGGCCGGACGCGCCGGGGTTTCCGTCCTTCGGCGAGGTGTACGCGCAGTTCGAGCGCCTCGTCGCCGGGCACCCGCGCACCACCTTCATCGGCGCACACGTCGGCTGCCTCGCCGAGGACCTCGGGCGGGTCGGCACGCTGCTGGACGCGTGCCCGAACTTCTTTGTCGATCCCTCGGCGCGCATGGCCGAACTGGGGCGGCAGCCGTACTCCGCCTGCGCCTTTTTCCTGAAATGGCAGGACCGCATCCTGTTCGGGAGCGACGCCGCGCCGTCGCTGCCCGCCTGGCGGCGCTGGTGGCGGTTCCTCGAAACGTGCGACGAGGATTTCCCGTACAGCCCGGACGGCGTGCCCGGCGTCGGCCGCTGGAACGTCCACGGGCTCGGGCTGCCGGACGACGTGCTGCGCAAGGTCTACCGCGACAACGCCCTGCGGGTGGTCTTCCGCGAGCCGTCCGGCGGCGACGATCGAACCGGGGGTTTGGCGACGTGATCCAGATCCAACCCGACCCCGCATCCGACGAGCGAAGGAGAACCGCGTGACGACATCGGCGGGCCTGACGAAGGCCGAAATCCTCACCCAACCCGACGCCTGGGCCGATACCATCGCCCTGCTCGGCGACGCCGCGGGCGATCTGCGCGCCCTTTGGGAGCGCGACCGGCCTGATAGCGTCGTCTTCACCGGCTGCGGCTCGACCTACTACGTCGCCATGCTCGCCGCCGCCGCCCTCCGGCAAGGGTCGGGAGCCGACGCGCGCGCGGTCCCGGCGTCGGAATTGCTGCTCTACCCCGGCATGTCGCTTCCCCACCGGGGGACGGTGATGCTGGTCGCCATCAGCCGCTCCGGTTCGACCTCGGAGACGGTGCGCGCCTGCCGCGACTTCGTGGCCTCCGGACGCGGGCCGCTGGTGACGATCTCGGGGTACGACGACGAGCCGATGGCCACGCTCGGCGCGGTCAACCTCATCGTCCCGGCGGCGCAGGAAGCGAGCATCGTCCAGACGCGGGCCTTCACGTCGCTGGCGATCGCCGCCGTCTACGCCGCCGCGCTCTGGGCCGACGACCAGCCTACGATCGAGGGGATCGGCGGGCTGCCGGCGGCGGGCAAGGCGGTCATCGAGGCGCACCTGCCGATCACCGGCGAGTTGGCGCGCAAGCCGTTCGACCGCTTCTTCTTCCTCGGGTCGGGCCCGCACTACGCCATCGCCTGCGAAGCCGGGCTGAAGACCAAGGAAGTCACCTTGACGCCGGCCGAGCCGTTCCACGTCCTGGAGTTCCGGCACGGCCCGAAGTCGCTGGTGACGCCGGATACGCTGGTGGTCGGCCTGCTTTCCGGCGAGCACGACGCGATGGAGCGGCCGGTAATGGCGGAGATGGCCGCGCTCGGCGGGCAGACGCTGACGCTCGGCCCGGCGGATGCCGACCTGACCTACGAGCCGGGGTTGGCCGAACTCGCCCGCTGCATCCTTCCCCTGCCCGCCCTCCAGTGGTTCGCGTGCGAGCGGGCGCTGGCGCAGGGCTTCGACCCGGACACCCCGCGCAACCTCACCCAGGTCATCGAACTCGACCTCGGCTGATTCGCCACGGAGGACCCACGTCATGGCCCGGATCGCGTTCATCGGCGCCGGCAGCACCGTCTTCGCCCGCAACCTGTTGCAGGATCTGTTCACATTCCCCGAACTGCGCGAAAGCACCATCGCGCTGATGGATATCGATCCGGACCGCCTCGCCGACACCGAAGCGGTCGCGCGGCGGCTCGCGGCCGAGGCGGGCGCGAACCCGACGATCGAGGCGACGACCGACCGCCGCAGGGCACTCGACGGCGCGGACTACGCGATCAACATGATCCAGGTCGGCGGTTACCGCCCGGCCACCGTCGCCGATTTCGAGATCCCGAAGAAATACGGGTTGCGCCAGACCATCGCCGACACGCTCGGCATCGGCGGCATCATGCGGGCGCTGCGCACGATCCCGGTCATGCAGGGCATCACGTCAGACATGGAAGCGGTCTGCCCCGACGCCCTGTTCATGAACTACACCAACCCTATGGCGATGCTGTGCATGGCCATGGCGCGAACCACGCCGGTGAAGACCGTCGGCCTCTGCCACAGCGTGCAAGGGACCGCCGCCGACCTCGCCTCGTGGCTTGGCGTGCCCTACGAGGAGATCGACTACCGCTGCGCCGGCATCAACCACGTCGCGTTCTACCTGCGGTTCGAGCGGAACGGGGAAGACATCTACCCTGCCCTGCGCGCCCTCGCCGAATCGGGCGACTACCCGTCGTGGGAGCGCGTCCGGTTCGAAGTGTTCCGCCGGTTCGGCTACTTCGTGACCGAATCGAGCGAGCACTTCTCCGAGTACGTGCCCTGGTTCATCAAGCGCGACCGGCCGGACCTGATCGACCGCTTCAACGTCCCGCTGGACGAATACCCGGCCCGCTGCGAGGACCAGATCGCCGACTGGCAGGCGCAGCGCGCCGCCTTGACGTCGGACGACCCGGCGGCCATTGACCGCTACCGGGAGGAGCGCGCCGGTTCGCTGCACGGCATGGACGAGCGGCGGCTGGCGATGGTGGCGAAGGAGGACGCGGCGAAGGCCGACCGCCTGCGCGAGGAGATGCTGGCCGACGACCACCACGACGGATCGGGCCACTCCGGCGAGTACGGCACGCTGATCATCCACAGCATGGAGACCGGGCAACCCCGCGTGGTCTACGGCAACGTGCCCAACCGCGGCGAGATCGCGAACCTGCCGCTCGGCTGCTGCATCGAGGTTCCCTGCCTCGTCGATGGCAACGGCGTGCAGCCGACGACGATCGGCATGCTGCCGCCGCAACTGGCGGCGCTGATGCGGACGAACGTCAACGTGCAGGAGCTGACGGTCGAGGCGGCCCTCACCGGCAAGCGCTCCCACGTCTACCAGGCCGCGATGCTCGACCCGCACACGGCGGCCGAACTCGACCCGGAGCAGATCGTGGCGCTGGTGGACGAACTGCTGGCAGCCCATGGCGATATGATTCCGCCCATGGACTGACGGTCGGCCGATCCTGCCGCTGGCACTCGCCTTGCGCCGCCGGTCCAATCGTCCGAACGAACGCCGGCGCGGTCCCGCGAGCGATCGGCACGGGCCGCGCCGGCGCCCACCACGGAGGCGGATTCAATGACCGAGCAAGCCGCTCCTCTCCAGGGCGAACGAGCGCCGGATTTCACGCTGCCGTCCACAATGAACGACACGCTTTCGCTGGGCGACCTGCGCGGCAGCCCGGTGATCATCGCGTTCTACCCGGCCGACTGGAGTCCCGTCTGCGGCGATCAGATGGCGCTCTACAACGAGATCCTGCCGGAGTTCGAGCGCTACGGCGCGCAGTTGCTCGGGATTTCGGTGGACGGCAAGTGGTGCCACAAGGCGTTCGCCGAAGCGCGCAACCTGCGATTCCCGCTGCTGGCCGACTTCCACCCCAAGGGCGAGGTCGCGAAGGCGTACCACGTCTATGGCGAAGAGGACGGCACCAGCGAGCGGGCGCTGTTCGTCATCGATGGCGGGGGCATCGTCCGCTGGAGCCACGTTTCGCCCAAGAGCGTGAATCCGGGCGCAAACGGCATCCTGGCCGCCCTCGAATCGCTACAGCCGTCGGAGGCGACCGCGCGATGAGCAAGCCCGTCGCGATCCTCACCCCGCCGGTCGGCGAGCGCGACCACACCCTCGGGCGCGAGGACGCCCCGGTGACGCTGGTCGAATACGGCGACTACGAATGTCCCTTCTGCGGGCAGGCATACCCGGTCGTGAAGGAGGTCCTGCGCCGCTCCGGCGACACGGTCCGGTTCGCGTTCCGCAACTTTCCGCTGACTCAGATCCACCCGCGGGCGGAGCGCGCGGCCGAAGCCGCCGAATCCGCCGGCGCGCAAGGCAAGTTCTGGGAGATGCACGACCGCATCTTTTCGGATCAGGAGCGGCTGGACCGGTCAGACCTCGTCGCCCACGCGCGCGAGATCGGGCTCGACATGCAGCGGTTCACCCACGACCTCGACACCGGGGCATTCGCGGAACGGGTGCGCGAGGATTTCATGAGCGGCATCCGCAGCGGCGTCAACGGGACGCCGACGTTCTTCGTCAACGGCGTCCGCCACGACGGCGCATTCGATGCCGAGGGGCTGTTGGCAGCGATCGAAGAGGCAACCCGCCGCTCCTGAACCGGGGCAGCCGGTTGCCATTCGGGGTGACGACGCCCGGGGCCGCGGGCGTCGCTGCTATTTCCCACCAGAACCGGCGCGGGCGGTTTTCGGACGAAGGTACTGCCCGCGGGTGACGGGGTCGGTAACGGCCCGCGCCCAGCCGGCGAGCAGGTTCAGCGAGATCGCCGTCAGCAGGATGGCGACGCCGGGGAACGTCACCAGCCACCACGCGGTCGTGATGTACCCGCGTCCCTCGGCCAGCATCAAGCCCCACGACGATTGCGGCGGCTGGATGCCGAGCCCGAGGAAACTCAGCGACGCCTCGGTCAGGATCGTGGTGGCCACCTCCAGCGTGGCGAGGACGATCAGCGGCGACAGCAGGTTCGGCACGATGTGGCGGAAGATGATGCGCCGGTCGTCGCAGCCGAGCGAGCGGGCGGCCTCGACGTAGACGCTTTCCCGCTGCGAAAGCACGAAGCTGCGCGTAACTCGAGCGTAAACCATCCACCGGGTGACGGCGAGGACGAGGATCACTTTCCAAACGCCGCCGCCCAGCGCGTAGAGGACCACGAGCGCCGTCAGCAGCGACGGAAACCCCATCTGGAGATCGACGAGGCGCATGATGATGTCGTCGATCCCGCCCCGGTAGTACCCGGCGATCAGCCCGAGCACGACGCCGAACGCGCCGGAGAGCAATACGCTGGCGAATCCGACGGCGAGCGAGATCCGCGCGCCGTAGATGAGGCGGCTCAACTCGTCGCGGCCCAGCGGGTCGGTGCCGAGGACGTACGGGAACCCGCCGTCGGCGGCGGCCGTCATCGGCGGCTTGTTGCGCAGCATCAAGCCGCCGCGCTCGGGATCGTGGGGAGCCACCCACGGGGCGAACACCGCCGACAGCACGAGTACGGTCAGGAAGATGGCGGCGACGAAGGCCAGTTTGTCCTGGGTCAGGGCGCGAAGGTACGCGACCCAGCCGACGGTGCGCGGTCCCGCCAGCGCGGGCGCCTGCCTTACCCCCGCGGCGCTGTTGCCGGCGGCGCTCACTGGTAGGTCACCCGCGCATCGATCCGCGCATAGATCAGGTCCACGACGAGATTGACCGTGACGATCATCACCGCGATCGTGATGACGGCGGCCTCGATCAGCGGCAAGTCACGACGCTCGATGGCCTGGATGAGCAGGATGCCCACGCCCGGCCAGCCGAACAGCGTCTCGATGACGACCGCGCCGTTGAGCAGGGCGGCAGCCTCGTCGCCGGAGAGCGTGATGATCGGGATGGCGGCATTCTTGAGCGTGTGGAAGAAGACGACGATGCGCTCGTTGAGGCCCTTGGCGCGAGCCGTGGTCACGTACGGCTGGTTCATCTCGGCGAGCATCGAACTGCGTACGACCTGGCTCACGCGACCCATCGGCCGGAAGGCGAGCGCGAGCGCGGGCAGGAGCACGAACTGGAGCCCACCGTACCCGGAGGTCGGCAGCCAGCCGAGGCGAACGGCGAAGACCAGGATCAGCATCAGCCCCAGCCAGAAATCGGCCGTCGAGACGCCGGTCAGCGAAACCACGGTGACGACCCGGTCCGCCAGCGAACGGGGCCGGATCGCGGAGATGATGCCGAGCACGATGGCCAGCGGCAGCGCCAGCAGCAGCGTCACGCTGGCCAGGTAGAGCGTCGCCGGAATGCGGTCCAGCACGATCGGCAGCGCCGGCACCCGTTGCCAGATCGAATCGCCGAAGTCGCCGCGCGCGAGGTTGCCCATGTAGCGCGCGAACTGGACGAGGATCGGGTCGTTGAGACCGAGCGACGCGCGCAACGCCTGGACCTGCTCCTCGGTCGCCTCCGGGCGGAGCATCAGCCGGGCGGGATCGCCCAGCGAATGGGTGACGAAAAAGACGACGACCACCAGCCCCAGCAGGATGAAGACCGAATGGGCGAGGCGTCGCACCATGTAAGCGCCGATGGCTGACAACCCTCCCGCGGGCCGGGCGAGGCGACGGCGCCCCGCGGCGGCCTCCGCTGGCCGCGACCGGGTGGCTGGGACGTCGAAACCGCAGCCGGCATGGGGCGCGATCGGTGGACCGGGCCCCACGCCGGCGGTCGGCTACGCGTAGGACATCTCCTTGAGCAGCATGAAGCCGTCGAGGCGCGGGAGCCAATCGAGGTTTTCCGCGAGGCCGTAGTTGAGCGGCATGTGGAGGATCGGGATCGATCCGTAGTCCTCGTAGTACATGCGGGTGACGTCCGCGAGCGCGGCGGCGCGCTCCTCGCCGGTCAGTGGGATGGCGGCGTTCAGCGCCTCGTCGAGGTCCTCGTTGCAGTAGGTCGAGGAGCCGCCCTCGCAGCTGTAGTAGGCGCGGGCGGTGCTGCTGACGTCCATGATCTCGTTGCCGTGCGGGTTGGTGCCGATCCAGCCGCGGTCCGCCGGCACGTCGGCGTAGTTGAGGTCGTACTGCTCGTTGTACTGGGCGATCTCGATGACTTCGCTCGTCGCGTTGAGCCCAACGTCGTTCAACTGGCTGGCGACGTACTGGGCGAACTCGTCGTTGCGCAGGTAGATCCCCTGCCGGGTGACCACCCTGATTGGGGCATCGACCGCGATCCCGTCGGCGGCGGCTTCCTCGACCAGTTGGCGCGCAAGATCCATGTCGTAGGCGTACGGCACGAGATCGGGGTTGTAGCCGGTGGCAGACGGGCCGACGAGCTGGGACGCCGCCTCCCCTCCCCCGAACATCGCATCGGCGACGCCCTGCTTGTCGATCGCGTGGCCGATCGCCTGCCGGATGCGGAGATCCGACATCGCCGGGTGCATCGTGTCGAGCCGGAGGAAGATCGTCTCGACGCTGGAAGCCGTCTCGCACTTCGGCGTCGTCATGCAGTCTTCCGGCGAAAGGAAGCGCCCGAGTTGGGCCTCGCCGGTGGTGACCATCGCGGCCCGGACGGCGGATTCGGGCCGAAAAACGAACTCCGCTTCCTTGATGGTGACGGCGCCGTAGGCATCGTCGCTGGTGTTTCCCCACCATTCCGGGAACGCTTCGAGGCGGATGTACTGACCCCGGTTCCACTCGACGAAGCGGTACGGCCCCGTTCCGATGGGATTGTCGGGCAAGGTTTCGGGACGCTCCTGCACCTGGATCATGTTCGGGATCGGCGAGAAGTACAGGCGCGACGGCAGGATCGGGTCGGGTGCTTCGGTGACGACCTCGACCACGTACTCCTCGACCGCGGTCGCGGTCATGTCCGGCCCGACGTACTGGTAGATCTGGAAATTGTTCTCCGGCGACCACGTGTAGTTGATGCCGAACGCCGCGACCTCGGCGTTGAACGGATCGCCGTTGTGGAACGTCACGCCTTCGCGCAGGGTGAACCGCCAGGTCGTCTCGTTGACCTGCTCCCACGCGGTCGCCAACTCCCCGACCAGTTCGTTGGTGACCGGGTCGCGGTTGAGCAGCGCCTCCTGCACGTTGCGCAGGACGGGATGGCCGTCGGTGCTGTACGCGCGCCAGTTTTCGAGCGTGTCCGGCTCGACCGTCATCGCAAGCACGATCTTGCCGGTGGGTTCGGCGCCCGCCGCCGCCGGGGTTCCCTGCGCCGCCGCGTGCGGAGCGGCCCGCAACAGCAACGCCGTGGCCGGGGCCGAGAGTCCGAGCGCCCCGGCACGGCGGGCGAGTTCGCGCCGGGAAAGCCGTCCTTGCGCAGCGTCGTCGATCAACCGGTCGATGACTCCATCGTTCGACCGCACCATCGATCGTGCCTCCTCGGCGCCGGCGTCATCGTCGAACGCTCGGGCCGACGTCTCCACCCGCGGGGCGAACGCGCGATCGCCCCGCCGGATGGACTCGTCCCGCATCAAACCGAAGCCAATTCGTATTGTCAACCGCCTGCCGCTGCCTGCCGCCCTCACCAGCGCGGCACGGTGCGTCGCCAGGATGGATCGACGTGGGCACGCATCTCGGCGGCGTCGTCGCGGCGACGGATGCCGCACCGTTCGTAGCGTTCGGCCCCGCGCGCCAGGGCATCGCGGTCGATCTCGGCGCCGAGCCCCGGAGAATCGGGCACGCGAACCGAACCACCGGTGAACGGCACGCGGCCTCCGACCAGGATTTCGTCTGCCGCCTGCTGCCACGGGTAATGGGTGTCGCCCGCATAGGAAAGGTTCGGGATGGCGGCGGCGAGGTGGACCATCGCCAGCAGCGAAAGCCCGAGGTGGCTGTTGGAGTGCATGCCAAGGCCGATGCCGAAGGTCTGGCAGAGCCGGCCGAGATGGGTCACCTCGCGGAGGCCGCCCCAGTAGTGGTGGTCGGCGAGGATCACCTGCGCGGCGCCGTGCGCTAGCATCGGCGGCACCTCGGCGAACGAAGTCACGGCGTTGTTGCTCGCCAGCGGCGTTCCGACGCCGGCCGCATCCAGACCTCGCCGAACTTCGGCCATGCCCCGCGTTCCCGGCGTCGGGTCTTCGAGGTACTCCAGCGCGTCGGCGAGTTCGACGCCGACGCGGATCGAGGTCGGGACGGTCCACGCGCAGTTGGGATCGATCCGCAGCGGCACATCCTTTCCGAACGCCTCGCGAAGGGCACGGATCGCGGCGATCTCCTCGTCCGGCGGAAAGACGCCGCCCTTGAGTTTGATGCTCCGGAAACCGTAGAGATCGACCATCCGCCGTGCCTGACGAACGATTCCCTCCGGCGTCAGGGCGGCACCCCACTCGTCGGCGCGGGTGTCGTCGCCGGAGCCGCCGCCACCCGCCCGCTTGTAGAACAGGTACGCGCCAAACGGCACCTCGTCGCGAACCCGGCCGCCGAGCAGGTCGCAGACCGGCCGCCCGATCACCTTGCCCACGAGGTCCAGCGCGGCGACCTCGATCGCCGAAAAGAGCCGCAGCGCCGCGTCGGACCGGCCCTCGCCGGGGAGGACGTGCACCTGCTGGGGAAATCCGTTCGATTCCGTCGGTTCCGCGGCGAAGGCCGCATCGATGTCAGCCCGTATCCGGGCAAGGTCGAACGCATCGCGGCCGACGACGGCCTCGCGGATCGCCGCGACGTGATCCAGCACGGCGGCGCCTCCGGGCGTTTCGGCGGCGCCGCTGATGCCGTCCTCGCTCGTCAGCTCGATCACGGTCCGAAGGGCGTACGGAGCGTGCAGCCCGTAGGAGCTGAACAGGGGTGGATCGGCCATCGCGACCGGCGTCGCGGTCAACTCGACGATCTTCATCGGGATCGCTCCTCCTTGCCCGCGCCCGTCCGGGAGAGCGCCCGGCGTGGACGATGCGCCCGCCGGCTGGCCATGCCTTTCCACGAACGAACGAGCCAGTCTTCGACAGATGCGACGACTGTTCGGTCGGGCCAGCAAGCGCCGGTGACACCATTCTCCATGGTGCAGTCGTGCACCCGTTGGACACGACGCGCGGTCCCGTGAGCCGATGAGAGTCCGTTTCAGCATCCCGGCGGCGTCTCCCCACCCGTCATCCCGAGCCCGTCGTGGGATCTCGTTTCTCCTGGTTTCGGGCGGACGACGAGATCCCTCAACAGGTTCGGGATGACGGGTGAGGCGGTCGTGAAACGCGCGGCGGGCACGCCATTCAACGTCGTGCCCCGCGTACCCGCCCTATCACGCGGCCGACGGTGGTTGGTATGCTGCCGGTCTTGCTCGCGCGGTGGGTCAGCCCACGCAACTGGAGGGACGCTCGTGGCGGATCGTGTGGCGATCGAACCGGAGGTCCTCGCGTGGCTATCGAAGGCCAGCACGGCCACCATCACCACGCAACTGTTCCAGCGCGGCTTCCGCAACCTGTTCCTGAACGGGGTGCTGCCGCTGAATCCCGACTACTGCCGCTTCGTCGGCGAAGCGGTGACGCTGCGCAGCATCCCGATGCGGGAGGATCTCGACCGGCTGGAGGCGTTCCGCGACCCCGGCCACCCGCAGCGCAAGGCGATCGAGATGGTCGGTCCGGGACAGGTGCTGGTGATGGACTGCCGGGGCGATCTGCGCGGAGCGTCCGGCGGCAACATCCTCATCACCCGGCTCCGGGTTCGCGGGGCGGCGGCGCTGGTGAGCGACGGCGCGGTGCGCGATTCGCCTGAGGTCGCGCGCAATCGGTTCCCGGTGTTCGCCGCGGGGAGGTCGGCCAACCTCAACTTGGTGGTCCACCACGCGGTGGACATCGACGTGCCGATCGCCTGCGCCGGCGTCCCGGTGTTTCCCGGGGATATCCTCGTGGGCGACGAGGAAGGGGTCGTGGTCGTGCCGCGCCACCTGGCCGCGGAGATCGCGCGGCCGGCGGCGGACCAGGAGGAACTCGAGCGGTTCGTCCTCGAAAGGATCGAAGGCGGCGCTCCCCTTCGCGGGACCTACCCGCCGAACGAGCAAACACTCGGCGAGTTCGAGCACTGGAAGGAGCGCCAGGGCTAAGGGGATCGAGGGCGGCGCCGGCCATCCGGCGATCCTGTTCGCCCAACGCAAAGGGAGACCATGAGCCAGCATCGACCGTTCCGATTCGGCATCCAGGGGCGAACGACAGGCCCGCGCGACGAGTGGCTGGAGATGGTCCGCCGCGTCGAGGCGCTGGGTTATTCCAGTTTCCTCGCGCTGGACCATTTCGTCCGTGGGCTTGATCCCGTGGCCTCCCTGATGGCCGCGGCCATGGCGACCACGACGCTGCGGGTGGGCGGCTTCGTTTTCGACAACGACTTCCGCCATCCCGCCGTGCTGGCGAAGTCGGCGGCGACGATCGACGTGCTCTCGGGTGGCCGTTTCGAACTCGGAATCGGCGCGGGCTGGCTCAAGGAGGAGTACGACCAGACGGGCATCCCGTTCGATAGCGCGCCGGTGCGCATCGACCGGATGGTGGAGGCGGTCCACCTGATCAAGAAAATCTTCGGCGAGGAGCCGCCCGTCTCGTTCGCCGGCGAGCACTACACCGTTACGGACCTCGTTTGCCCGCCCCGGCCGGTGCAGCAGCCGCACCCGCCCATCATGATCGGCGGCGGCGGGAAGCGGCTGTTGACGGTGGCCGCGCGGGAAGCCGACATCGTCGGCATAACTACGCGGGCGCGGCCGGACGGCTCCAAGGACACGACCGACCTGACCGCGGCAGCCACCGACCGCAAGATCGCGTGGGTGAAGGAAGCGGCGGGAACGCGGTTCCCGGACATCGAGTTGAACGCCGTAATCGGCGACGTCGTGCCGACCGACGACGGCGCGGGCGAGGCGGCACGGCTGGCGGATCGGTACGGTGTTTCCAGCGACGAGGCCCGCGATTCGCCGTTGATCCTGATCGGATCGGTGGACGAAATGGTCGAGCGGTTGCAGGAACGCCGGGAGCGGTTCGGCATCTCCTACGTCGTGGTCACCGAACCGAACATGGACGCGCTGGCCCCGGTGGTGGCGAGGCTCGCCGGTCGCTAGCGACGTCGAACGCCGGCAGCGCGGCGCGGAGGTGGGATCGATGGCGGGAATGCGGGCAGGCGTTGCGGCGGCGAACGTGTTGCGGGATCGCGGCGTGCGCTTCGCGTTCGGCGTGCCCGGCGAGAGTTTCCTCGGGTTGCTCGACGCGCTGCACGAAACGCCCCAGATCCGGCTGGTCAGCACCCGGCACGAAGGCGGCGCGGCGTTCATGGCCGACGCCGTGGGCAAACTGACCGGCGTACCGGCGGTCTGCATGGGCACCCGCGGGGTGGGCACGGCCAACCTCGCGATCGGTATCCACACGGCGTACCAGGACTCGACGCCGCTGATCGCCCTGGTCGGGCAGGTCGAGACAGAATTCCGCCACCGGGAAGCGCTGCAGGAAGTCGAGCTGTCGCCATTCCTCGGCGAGATCACCAAGTGGGCCGTCGAAGCGCCGAACGGCGCGCGGTTGCCGGAACTGGTCGGCGAGGCGTACCGCCGGAGCGTGACCGGGCGGCCGGGACCGGTCGCCATCGCGCTGCGCGGCGACATCCTCGACGAGACGGCGGCGGAACCGTTGCCGGGCGCGAGCGCGACGCCGGCGGCCGTGCCGCGCCCGGATGACGTGGCGGCGGCGCTCGACCTGCTCGCCGGCGCGCGCCGGCCGCTCATCATCGCCGGCGGCGGCGTGCTGCGGTCGGGAGCGACCGGCGCGCTCGTCCGCCTCGCCGAGCGCATCGGCGTGCCGGTGATGACGGCATTCCGGCGGCACGACGCGTTCCCGAACGACCACCCGCTCTACCTGGGGCCGCTCTCCTTCGGCGCGGCAGCCGCGGTCGCCGAGCGGGGGCGGTCGGCGGACGTGGTGCTGGCGATCGGTACCCGGCTGTCGGAAATCACGACGCTCGGGTACACCATCCCCGGTCCCGCTGCCGCGTTGATCCACGCCGACATTGCCCCGGACGTGCTCGGGCAGACGTTCCCGGCGAGCATCGCGATGGCCGCCGACGCGGCCGACGTGGTCGCGGCGCTCCTCGGCGCGGCAGATTCCGGCGGACCCGGTGCGGCGCGGGTCGCGGAGAACGCGGCCGACCGGGAGCGGTTCGTGGCCCAATCGACGCCTCCAACTACGCCCGGCGTGCCCGATCTGGTCGATCCCGCGCTGGTGGTGGCGGAGTTGCGACGGCAACTGCCGGCCGATGCGATCCTGACTAGCGACGCCGGCAACTTCTGGGGCTGGTTCGCGCGCTCTTTCCGGTTTCTTCAGCCGGGCACGTTCCTCGGCCCGACCTCCGGAGCGATGGGATACGCCGTCCCGGCGGCGGTCGCGGCCGCGTTGGTGACGGAGAGCCGGCGCAAGGTCGTCGCCCTTGCCGGGGACGGCGGGTTCCTGATGACCGCGAACGAATTGGCGGTCGCCGCCCAGCACGGGCTGGACGTTACCTGCCTCGTGTTCAACAACGCGCTCTACGGAACGATCCGGTTGCACCAGGAACGCGCCTACCCGAACCGGGTAGCCGGCACGGAGTTGTGGAGCCCGGATTTCGTCCGTTACGCCGAAGCGTTCGGCGGCATCGGCATCCGCGTCGAGCGCAACCAGGACATCGGCGATGCGCTGGCCACCGCGATCGCGCACCCGGGCATCTCGATCGTCGAAGTTGCCGTCTCGCGCGAAGCGATCGCGGTCGGCCAGCGGTTGAGCGACGTGAGCGGTCCCCGCTAGGGACGCGATCTTCGGTCAACCGATTCGCCATCGGCCAGAGTTCGAGGACTCCGCGAATTCCTGCGGCTCAGCCCGCCGAGGTGCCGTTGGGAGTTTGCGCGCTCGCCTCGTTTCGCACGGCATCCGCCAGCAGGGTGACCAACCCGTACGCGTCCCGGCCCGTGTCACGCGATTCGGGCGACTCCTTGCCCGGCGGGGTCTCGGCGACGAAGCGGTACACGTCGGCGGCGCCGGAGAGGATGTCCGGCGTCATCCCGAGGTCGGCGAACGTGGCCGCGATCTCCTCCATTTCGCCAACCCAGCGGTACGCCTTGGGCGGCATCGTCGGCAGGGAGCGTTCCAGCCAGCCGAGGACCTCCGGGATGCTTTCCCGCTGTTCGTCCCGCAGGGCATCATCGAGTCCCATCAGGCGGGCGGCGACGAGCAACTCGGTCCCGAGCGCGATGAGGCCTTTGGTCATCGCCGCGTAGCACATCTTGAGACCCGAAGCCTGCCCGATCTCGTCCCCGATGACGCGGACATCGAGCCCGAATGCGCCAAGTTCGGCGAACTCCCGCGCGCCGGCGCCGGAGGCGTACACCCGCGTCGTGCCCGGTTTGCGCGGCGGTGGGCCGACGATCCCGGCATCGGCGAACCGGCCGCCGGCGGCGAGAATCGTTTCGCCGATGCGGCGCACCGTGGCCGGGGCGATGGCGTTGCAGTCCACGTAGAGGATGTCGGCGTTGGTGCGGCGGATCGCGGCGGCGACCTCCTCGGCAACGCCGACGGCCCGCGCCGGAACGAGCACCGAGAGGACCAGGTCAACCTCGTTGACGAGGTCGTCGAGGCTCGCGCAGTCCTCCATCCCGGCCTGCTCGGCGAGGGAGCGGGTGCGTTCGCTGCGGCCGTCCAGGCACGTCACGACGCGCAGCCCGTTCGCCCGGAGCAGTGCGCCGATCGAATGCCCCATGTCCCCGGGGCTCAGCAGACCGACGGTGGTGATCGCCACGGTGCGCCTCCTCGCTCGGTTCGCGTAAAGCCGGAAATGGCGGTACGACACGCCGGTCGCCGGACGACATTCGCCGCGCCCGCGTGCATCATCCCACGACCTGTCATTCAGGGATCTGTCGCTTCGGGCATCAACGCGAACCAGGACACGACCGGATTGACGAATCAGGAGGCTTCAAGACCGTCGTCAAGACATGCTTCGAACACGAACGCGGTTCGGCTGGCCAGCTTCAACGAGGCGCCAGTGTGCACCGGAAGGAACGGGAGTGAGGATGCGTTGCGGTAGGGCTGGGCTCCGCGAGCCGCGACTGCCCGAAGCGGCTCGCGGAGCCCCTCTCGTGTTGGGGCGACGTCGTCGCGATCAGAAGGCTGAATTCGGGTGACCGCGGTCCGGGTGACGCCGCGCGGCCGGCATCGACGGCGTGGCTTCGCACGCCCACGCCGAGCCCGCTCGAGGTCTGCTGGGTCTAGCGGGCGAGCCGCTCACTGACCACATCTGCCTTCGGATGCCGGGCGAGTGGGAATGGCGCACCGAGGAGGCGGAAGGCGTAGCCCCGACGACCGACCACCAGAGGCAGAGGATTCAATCTGCACGCCTTGAAACCGCCCAATTGTTGGAATCCCGTCAATAGTCTGCTCCGTCCGCATCGACCTTTTAGGGGAGCACTATCCGCCCTCCAGGGAGGACGCACGCCGGAGTTCTCGTGATGTCTCGACGGCGTTGCCGATGTGATGGTCCATGCCCGCCGAGCGGCGGGTGGTGGCGCCCGCCGCCCTCGCGTTTGGTGCTGCGCGATGTCGGGCAACGCGATCGGGACCGACCGTTCGGGTTGAATCCGCGTCCTTATCGGCCGTATACGCCAACACTCTTGGCGACACTCGGTGCGACGAACCAATAACGCATACCCGATCGTCCACCTTGGTGGTAGGATGCAATGGCTATCCGATGTGTTCCAGAAAGGGCCGGCCGTAGACGCCCGTGCCTTCGATTCGCTCGCCCGCCTCCTTGCGGGCGCCACCTCCCGCCGTGAGGCCTTCCTCGGGGCGCTCGCCTCGCTGCTGCCGCTGGCCGGGGATGCCAAGCGAAAGCGAGTTGAACGGCACAGGAACAAGGAACGCGCCGACACGAAGGAACATCGGCAGCACGACGGCCGCGAAGAGCGAACCCGTCGGCCGGAGCGGCGTGCCCCGGCCGGCTCGGCCTGCCAGAGCGTCGGTCAGCGCTGCCGGAAGCACCGGAAGACGGGCAAGCGGGGCCGGAAGGCAAAGGGCGCGCCCTGCGCGAAGTGCTGCACCCGCCACTCGGTCGCGCAACCCAACGGGGCACGCCGGTGCGCCTGCAAGCCCGGCGGGGCCAAAGCCGGCAACCCCTCGCAGTGCTGCTCCGGCCGATTAAGCCCGGGCGGTTTCTGTGGCGCATGCGACCCGGACCGGATCGAGTGCGGCGGATCGTGCGTCGATCCCCAAACCGACAACGCCAACTGCGGCCGCTGCGGCGTGACGTGCGCCGCCAGTCAGCGGTGCGAGGGCGGGACGTGCGCCGGTGACCCGCATCAGTGCGACGGCACGACTTGTCCAACGGGGTGCTGCGACGCGGACGGCGCCTGCCGGGACGGCACGGCCAACGACTTCTGTGGGACCACCGGCGCGCCGTGCGAGCGCTGCCCCACGGGCGGGGCTTGCGTGGCGGGCGCCTGCGTGAGCGTACCTCCTCCCTGCGGCGGCACAGGCCAGCCCTGTTGCGTGTTAGGACCGGCCTGCACCGCCGGCGGCTGCTGCGATCGCGAGACGTGCGTCGCAGCCGGCGACCCCTGCGGCCCCGCCGCGGCGTGTTCCGACGGAACCCTCACCCCGCGCGGGACGTGCGAGGCAAGCACCTGCGAACCGGCCGAACCGGTGAGGTGCGCGCCGTACGGTTGCGACGGTGAGCGGTGCGCGGATCACCGCCAAGTCGATGGCGATTGCGCCGGCGACCACTTCTGCAACGCCATGGGCCGCTGTGCAGGCGACAAGGCGCTCGGGGAATCGTGCGGCCGGGACGCGGCCTGCGCTTCCGGATTCTGCGTCGAGGGCATTTGCTGCGACAGTGCATGCGACGCGCACCCGAACAGCGCCTGCGCGGCCGGCGGGATCTGTGGGTGTACGCCCGAGACGTGCGGCGACCGCGACTGCGGCCCGATTGCGAACGGCTGCGGCGCCACCATCGACTGCCCGGCCGACACCTGCGCGGGGACCACTCCAGTTTGCGCGGGCAGCGCCTGCGTCGCCTGCTCGGAGCAGAACCGATGCCCGCTAAGCCAGTGCTGCGCCCCAGATGGGTCGTGCGTTGGCGTCTGCGGTACGGGCACGACCTGCTGGGCGATCGATGGGTTCTTCGCCTGCCTCCCGTGCGGCACGAGCGACGACCGTTGCTGCTTTGGCCCGGGCGTTAGTTACGGCTGCAACGAAGGTTTGGGGTGCACGCCAATCGACGGAGTGCCTAGGTGCGTCCCATGCGGCGGCGGAGAGCAGGCGTGCTGCATGAATGCGGCCACGGGGGATCGCGCCTGCGATACGGGGTTGACCTGCCGGCCGGTCACCGGGGGCCTAGCGTGCGTCCCGTGCGGCGGCAATGCCGAAGCGTGCTGCACGGATGGCGGCGCTGCCTGCGGCCAGGGCTTGACCTGCATCGCCGGGGACGAAGGGCCCCTCGTGTGCGCGCCGTGCGGCGACCAGAACCAACCGTGTTGCATCAACCTCATGACCATCACCTGCAACCCGGGGATGACCTGCGGCGTGGTCGAGGAGATTCCGCAATGCGTCCCTTGCGGAGCCCCAGACAAGCATTGCTGCTACGACTTTGCAGCGGATCTCCTTTCTTGCGACGCGGACTTGATCTGCACCTGCGGAGGGGGCCAGGTCTGCGACGAATTCGACGGCATCCTGGACGGCCGCTGCAAACCGTGAAAGGCGCGGCGTGGTCACGCCGTCGCGATCCGGCGGTCGTGCGCGCGGCGAGCAGCCGGCTGGCCGGCCTTCAGAGCGCGCGGTACTGCATCGCGCGCTGCGCGCAAGGGATCGCCACGTCCGCCTGCCCGCGTGCGGCGCGCGGGCAAACCTCCACCAGCCGCTGTTTAGCCGGATTCGGCGGTCTTCCGCCGGTACGGCCCCTGGCGCTGGTCGAGTAGGTTGGCTCCCGGACGAGGTCCCGTTCGAATTCGGCCGCTGCCCCGGCGACGCGGAACACCAGCCGGCCGCGGGTCGTTGCCGTGTCGAAGTTCTCCGTGATCGCCCGGAAACAGGCGGCGCTCGCGGCAAGTCCGTGCAGGACGCCCCGTTGCCACGACGTGTTCGCCGGGGTACGCTCCGTGGCTCCCAGCCGTTAACGAAACCGACCGATGGCGGCGTCAAGGTCGCGCACCGTCATCCCTCCTGACGTGCCAGGAAGGCCTATTGGTTAACGCCACCCCCGGATGCCAAGTCCGGGTTGAGCACCCATCACCATCCTCGATTCGATGCGGAAATCGGGGGAGCGGTACCCCAGGCAGGATTCGAACCCGCGACCGGCCGCTTAGAAGGCGGCTGCTCTATCCCCTGAGCTACTGGGGCGCGGCAATGCGATGCCGCGTCGATTATAGCCCCGGCTCGCTCCCCTACCCCGCCTGGCCGTCCCGCTCGCGCTCCAGCCACCAGCGGGCGATGTGGTCGGCGCGGGCGATCCAGACGTCGCCGAGGTCGATAGCGTAGTCGAGCAGCCGCGACAGCGAGCGCGACGGACCCGGCCGCCCGCTGACGAACGGGTGCAGCGTCAGGAACATCGCCTTGCCTTCGGCGCGCAAGACGTCAAGGTCCTCTCGCCACGCCTCGTAGGCCGCCTGCGGGGTAAGGACGTGATCGACGTGGTAGGTGTAGTCGTCGAACCAGCGCGAGGGCGGCAGGTTGACCAGCGGCGCGAGGGCCGGGTCGGGTTGGAGCATCGTCGGCAGGTCGCCGCGCGGTTCGTCCATGACCCAGAGCAGCCCGAGGTCCTGCGCGATCGCGTGGGTTGCCGCGTCGTAGCGCCAGCCCGGCGTCTTGTGGCCGACCGGGCGCACGCCGCCGACGCGCTCCAGCGCCTCCAGCGACCGCTCGAAATCGGTCCGCTGCTCCTCAAGGGAGAGTTTCAGGTAGTAGCGGTGATCCCACGAATGGAGCGCCAGTTCGTGGCCCTCGTCCACCGCGCGGCGGACCTGCCCCGGCTGCTCCTCGGCGGCCTTGCCGACCCAGCAGAAGGTGCCCGGCACGCCGGCGTCGGCCAGCAGGTCGAGCAGTCGCTCGGTGCCGGCGGGATCGTAGAGCGCCTGCGAGATCCAGTAGGTGTCGTCGGCGTCGCGGTAGTTCGCCTCGCCGTAGACGCCATCGACGTCGATGCTGACGCAGAGCGCGGCGCGATGACCTCCCGGCCAGAGCGGCGAATCGGCAGACCGGTCTCGCGCCATCAGAGCGCCTCCGCCGACTCGGCCACGACCGCCGCGACCGCGGCCACCAGCCGGTCGATCTCCTCGTCCGTGTTCCACCAGGCGTTGGCGACCCGCGCCGTCACCGGGCAGGGCCGCACATCGACGTAGCGGATCGTCAGGCCGCGCTCGAATAGGTTCGCCGCGATCTCCTGCGGGCTGATGCCGTCGACCTGGAAGTTGACCAGGCCGGCCATCCGGTCGGGCGGCGTGAGCACCTCCACGCCGGGGATGGCGGCGAGCCCCGCCCGGCAGCGCTGGCCGAGTTCGGCCGTGCGCCGGTAAGCCCAGTCGAGCCCGACCTCGTCGCGCAGCCAGCGGAGCGCGGCGTATTGCGCTTCGATGGCCGGGCCGAAGAACTCGCCGATCTCGTAGCGCGCCGCGCCCTCGGACGGGATGAGGTAGCCGCTGGTGTCGAACCTCGCGTACCGGATGTAGGTCGGCGCGATGTCGGCGAAGCGGTCGCGGCGGACGTAGAGGAACCCGGTCGATTCCGGGCCGCAGAGCCACTTTTGCCCGGCCATCGCGTAGGCGTCCACGCCCATCCCGTGCAGGTCGATCGGGACTTGCCCGGCCGATTGCGCTCCATCCACGATGGTCAGGAGGTCCTGCTCCCGGGCGAACGCGGCGATGTCGGCCAGCGGCATCACCGCCCCGGTGGACCACTGGACGTGTGAGATCGCGATGGCGCGGGTGCGCCGGGTGACCTGCCGCTCCAGCGCCGCGATCACGTCGCCGCCGCCGTTGCCGATGTCGGCGTACCGGCTGACGACACCGAACCGGTGGTTCAGCAACGCCAGCGGGTTGACCAGGCCGGGGTGCTCCAGGTTCGTCGTCACGACCTCGTCGCCCCGCTCCCAGCGCAGGCCCATCAATGCGGTGGAAATGCCCTCGGTCGTGCTGTGCGACAGCGCAATCTCGTCCGGGTCGGCGCCGAAGATCCCGGCGGCGGCGGCGGCCACGTCGCGGTTGCGCTTGAAGTTGCCTTCGTAGACGCCGGGCACGATCCGCCCGACGCGGTACTCACGGTCCGCCGCTTCGCGCATCGCCTCGATCGCCACCGTCGGCAACGGGCCGTTGGTGCCGGCGTTCAAATAGCCCGTTGTCTCGACCGCCGGGATCTGCTCGCGCAGCCGGGCCAACTTCGGATCAATCGCGACTTCGACCGCCACCGCGTGCCATTCCCTTCTTTCGCCGCGCTGCCTCAGCGCCGCATCACGCCGAACCGACCGCCGCCCGCAATGCCGCGTCGAGGTCGGCAAGCACATCGTCCACGTCTTCGAGCCCGACCGACAGGCGCACCAGCCCGTCGCCGATGCCGATCTCGGCCCGCTTCTCCGGCGGCACC
Organism: Chloroflexota bacterium; assembly: GCA_023423795.1. Classification (GTDB taxonomy): domain Bacteria; phylum Chloroflexota; class Chloroflexia; order Thermomicrobiales; family UBA6265; genus CADCWF01. The sequence goes on from JAFAEX010000026.1 coordinate 32,374, forward strand.
GCCCGGTGTGAGGTGTTGGCCGGGTAGAGCACCAGGCTCCAGACGTCGCCGAGCGTCGTCGCAGCCAGCGCCAGCCGCAGCGCCTCTGTGAAGCGGAACACCTCGTCGCGGCCCGCGCCGCGGATGTCGAACGAGAGCATGCCGCCGCGGTTGCCGTCGTTGAACTGCGCGGCGGCGGGGCCGAGGTCCTGCAAACCGGGGTAATTGACCCGCTCCACCAGCGGATGCTGCGCCAGCCACGCCGCGACGTTGGCGGCGTTCTCCCCGTGCTGGCGCATCCGCAGCGGCAGCGTGCGCAGGCCGCGCAGCGCCAGCCAGGCGTCGAACGGGCTGGCGACCGCGCCGACCATCTTGGTGATCTCGCGCAACTCGACCGCGCGCTCGCGGGTGGTGGCGACGACGCCGATGGTCGCGTCCCCATGGCCGGCGAGGAACTTGGTGGCCGAATGGACGACCGAATCCGCGCCGAACCTCAGCGGGTTCACCAGCATCGGCGTGGCGAACGTGTTATCCACCATGAACTTCGCGCCGTTGGCCCGCGCGATGCGGCCGATGGCGCCGAGGTCGGCGACCCGCAGGAGCGGGTTGGACATCGTTTCGCAGACGATCAGGCTCGGGCGCTGCTCGGCGACGATCCGCTCCAGACCGTCAAGGTCGCGGAAATCGGCGAACGTCGGCTCGATGCCGAGCGACGGCGCGAGCCGGTCGAGGATGGAGTAGGTCGCGCCGTAGACGTCGGGCGCGGCGACGACGCGATCGCCCGAGCGGGCATCCAGCAGGATGGCGGCGAAGATCGCGCCCATGCCGGAGCCGAACGCGACGCCGTCCTCGGTTCCCTCCAACGTGGCGACCGCTTCTTCGAAAGCGCGCACCGTCGGGTTGCCGTACCGGCTGTAGACGAACCCATCGCGCTCGTTGCCGAAAACGGCGTCCTGGATCGCCGCCTCGTCGTAGATGAAGGCGGACGCCGCGAAGATGGGCGGTACGGTCGGCGAGAAATCCGGCCGCGGCGGACGTCCCGCTCCGTGGACAGCGCGGGTGCCGAAGCCCCGCTCGGTCTCGCCGCTCGTTCGATCCGCCACGCTCACCCTCCCAACCCGGCGACCGCTGCCGGGGACCGTCCGGCAGTCTAGGAGCCGCCGGGGTGGCCGTCAACGCCGCCCACGGTGCATGCTGGCCGGGTACGGCCGGGCGCCCACGCGGCGGGGCAACCCCGGCGACGATGAGGACGATCATGCGCGATCCGGGAGAAGACCGGTTCCTTGGCGCCCTGCTGGGGCTGGCGATCGGCGACGCGCTCGGGATGCCGACGGCGGGGCTGTCGCCGGACGCGGTGCGCGAGCGGTACGGCGAGGTCGAGGGCTACCTGCCCCGGCCGAGGCCGGACGGGGAGCCGGTCGCGGCCGGCGAGGTCACGGAAGAATCCGAAACCGTGCTCGCCATCGTCGAGGGGCTGACCACCGGCGCCGGCCGGTTCGACCCGGACGTGGTCGGCCCGCGGCTGGTCTACCTCGCGAAAGGCGAATCCCGGCACTGGTTCCCGCAATCGACGCGGGACGCGCTCGACGCGGCGGCGGAGTCGCTCGAGTTCCGGGTTCCCCTCGACGAGGACGGCCCCGCCCCGGCCGACGTGACCGTGCGCGGCGTCGCGGTCGGCATGCTGCACGCGGTCGGCGGGTTCGACCCGGCGGCGATGCTGGCGGACGCCGATGCGGTGGTGCGCCTAACCCACGGCGGCACGGCGGCGATTTCGGCCGCGGCGGCAGTCGCGTGGATCACCCGCCTCGCCGCCCGCGGCGAGGTCGAGCCGGCGGCGTGGGCGGAAAGCACCGCCGACTTCCTCGGCGGGGGAGCCATCGCCGACCGGTTGCGGGACCTTGCCGGCGCCGAGGAACAAGGTCCGCTGGCCGAGCGTGTGGCGCGGTGGGAAGCGGGCGGCGACGCCGCCGGGGCGATCGCGGCCGCCATCGCCGCCGCCTCCGGCGCGGAACGGTTCGAGGATGCCGTGCTGGCGACGGCGCAAGCGGGGGGACCAGCCGACACGGTCGGCGCGCTGGCCGGCGCGTTCGCCGGTGCGCGCTTCGGCTCCGGCGGCATCCCGCAGGAACTGATCGACGGCCTTGGCTGCCGGATCTACGTGACGCTGGCCGCCCCGTGGTTCCTCAAGTCGGCCCAGCGGCGGGCGGGCATCCTGATCGACCTGCGGCCCCGCCTCGGCGGCCCGCGCCCGGACCTGCCACCGCGCTACTGAGCGACGTGGCCGGGCCGGGCGTCCGACGGAGCGGTCGCCGGCGGCACCGGCATCGCGTACCGATTGTCCACCGCGCCGGCGAGTTCCCGCCGGATGCGGTCGAGATCGGCCAGGATCGAGCCGAGCGGCACCCACGAATCGGTGGCGGCGACGAGTGCCGTGACACCGGGATCGGACCCCAGTTTCGCCCGGTGGTCGGCGGCGACCGACGCTAGCCGGCCGAATTCCGCGACCTCGGCGGAGCCGGCCGGCGCGAGCATAGCGGCCGGAAAATCGCGCAGCAAGCCGCCGATGCCGTCGATCGCCGCGGGCAGTTCGCCACCGTAGGCGTTCGGTACCAGCCAGGCCGGACGGCCCGACTGGACGCTCCGCACGCCCTCATCCACCGTGCGGATGATGCCGCGCGCTTGCATGGCCACCCGCTCCTGCGTGCGCAGTGAATTGGAGAGGTGCGTCGCCACCGGCCGCTCGTGCCGCGCCCAGAGGTTGTACATGAGCGCGGTGTTGGTCTTGTCCACCGCGGCGAGCGCCTTCCGCATTAATTGATCGGTCGCCCGCGAATCGTTGAGGATCGCCTGCGCCACCTGCGGGGTGATCCCCGTCCGCAGCGCCTGCGCGAGGCGGTCAAGCGTGGCGGCGACCGCGTCGGCGTGCGCCGCGACGGCGTTGCGGGCGGGAACGATGAGCGACGGCGGCGCGAACACCGCGTTCACCACCAGCCCGACGGTGACGCCGATGATCGTCTCGACCACCCGGTTGGTCGCGTACTGGAGCGACGAGGACGACCCGAGCGCCACCAGCAGCATGGCGCTGATGGCGACCTGCTGGACGCCTTTCTCCCCCAGACGCAACGCCGCGCCGATCGCGAACGAGACGAGCACGAGGATGCCGACGGTGACCGCGCTGATGCCGACGAACGAACTGATCGCGATGGCCACGATGACGCCGACGATGATCCCGAGCACCCGCTGGATCGCGGCCGTGATCGAGTCGGCGATGGTGATCTGCATCGTCAGCAGCGCGGCCAGCGACGCCAGGTAGGGCGACGTCGCGTCCGGCAACTGCGTGCCGAAGTACCACGCGAGGCCGGCAGCCAGCGAAGTCTTCAGCACCCGTTCGCCGGTCCCGATCCGCCGCAGGACGCGGAAGACGGCGTCGGCGTAATTGCCGCTCATGGCGCGAGGGCGCGCAACCAGTCGAGCCGCGCCTCGCTCACGAAGCCGTAGTTGTAGAACGAGAACTTGCTTGCCCCGGCATCCCGGGCCGCCGCCACCTTCTCGACGAGGTTCGCCTCGCTGGTCGTCCCCTGCGCGAGCAGGCTCATGCCGACCACCAGCCGGTCGGGGTCCTCGACGCACTCGACGCCGAAGCGGACATCGCCACGCACGGCGACTGGATCGGTGAAGTAGGACAGGATGATGATCTCGTCGGCCGCCTTCGCGAGGGCGCGCAGGTCCATGCCTTCCAGCCATGCATTCTGTGCGCCGCGCTGGAAGGTAGAAGCAGTCAACGCCAGCGCCGTGGCCGTTCCCGCGAGCGCGTCCCGCTTGAACTCCTCGACGAGCGAGGTCACGGTGTCGAGCCGCACCTGGACGAAGCGGCGCAGGTCATCCCACTGGGTGAGGAGGGAGCCGATCTGGCCCTCGCCGGCCGGTTCGTCGTTCGGCATCGTCGCCTCGTCGCGGAACCGGGCGTCGAGCACGGCCGCGACCCTGGCGCGCAGGGCCTCGCCGTCGATCCCGGCGGCGCCCGCGCGCTCGATGCAGGCGGGGCAGAAGCAGAGCCCCATCAGGAACTCCTCGACCGCGCCCCACGAGATGCCGATCAGTTCGTGGTGGTGCCCGTGACGCAGGCCGTGGAACCCGATCGATTCGACGTCCAGCGCGTCCAGGTCGTGGTTGGTCGCCAAGTCCCGCACGAGGGCCGAGGCGTAGGCGCGGGCGTCCGCGTTGGACGGGCAAAGCGCCCACTCGTAGGGATCGCCGAAGCAATTGACTTCGGCGGCCTCGGGGTGCGCCGCGCCGAGCCGGGAGTTGTGCAGCGCGACGGTCCACGCCCGCAGCGACAGCCCGTGCCGACGGCAGGCCTCGGCGGTGCGGTCGAGGACGTCCAGCAACTCGGTTCGCGGGGTGACGAACGGCCGGATCGGGCCGCGCCCATAGAGCGATTCATCGGGCCGGAAGTAGACGGCCGAGCCGCCGGACAGGAAGACCCTCTCCGTCCTGCGCCGCGGCAGCAGAAACTTCGCGTTGTGGTAGGAGGGCGTCAGGCTGAGCGCGGTCAGGCCCCACTCGTTGGCGGCACGGTTGACGACCTCGTCGATGCCGCCGTCGAGGATGTCCCACGGATAGATCCACAGCGCCCGGCGCACGTTCCCGGCCTCGCGAACCGCGTTCATCGTCCCTCCCCTGCGTTCGATCGTCGCTGGCGGCGATTATCGCAAGGGAAGGGGCGGCGGGGTCAATCGCGGTTCTTGCGCCCGGCGTTCTTCTTCCGCTGGTTGCGCCGCTTGCGGTCGTCGCGGGTCTTCTTGCGGCGCTTCTTGCGCTTCGCGTCGGGAACGGTAGTTGGCGTCACCGTGACGGGCGTAACGGGATTGCTTGGCACCCCGGTCGGCAAGATCGGAGTGCCGGGTTCGAGATACGAAGGACTGCCGTTGCAGAAGGCACGAAACGCCATAAATCCACCACTATCACTATAAAACGAGCCGTCGCCGTTCATCTTTCGGACAAAAATCCGTGCTTCTTCTGCTCTAACGTTCTTATAAAATCCACCTGGGGGTGGCATCGCTGACTCGGATTTGGGGTAGTGCTCAACAACCAACGTTTCGCCGGCCGTCAACACGATCTCCGAGTTTGTGCGTTCTCCATTTGTTTTATAGACGTCGCCCTGTATCACAGATGCGATCGCCGATAGCAGCAATGGATTCCTGCCGGTGTTCCTAATTGTCGTCGCGTCTTCAAAATCCCAACTGTCTGCATTAGCCGAACTGCCCGAGCCTGAGCACTGCAACGTCGCCGTGAGGTTCCATTCGTTCTCCTGCGATGCGTTCCGCGCCCTCGGCGTCTTCGTCGCCTTCGGCGTCTTGGTCGGCTTCGGCGTCTTCGTCGGCCGAACCGTCGCCGTCGGAACGGCCTGCGCCTGAAGGACTTGACCACCCGGCCCCAGCATCACCAACCCGGTGCCGTGGACATCCGTGCCCGGGCGGCAGGTGCCGGAGTTCGGGTTGGACGCGTACACATGGCACACCGTGCCCGCGCAGCAGTGCTGCCACATGCCGCAGTACGACCCTTCGGCCGCGCAGGCCGGCTGGGCCGAATCGGCGTTGCGCGCCTGCGACCACACGGCCGCCCCGACGAAGGCGGCGATGATGCCGCGCCGGCCGATCGCCGAAGAGGCGAACTTCCTGGCGAACCGGTCGAAGCGACGATCGTCCATCCCGAGGTCTCCAGCGACGATGCCCCGGCGTCTTCGCCCGGACCGCGACGGGGATAGCAAACCCGGACCCGCCGCCAACGTCAAGCCGCCGACCGTGGCCGGTGTTGTTACCCTTGAGTGTGCCGATCCTCAGGAATCGGATGCGTTGCGCGACTCGGCGCGGCAGGCCCGCTTGCGTTCCTTCTTGACGTTGTCGCGTTTTCCGGCGGCGTCGCGGCACGAAGCGCGGCTCTCGGCGGCGCGCTGTCCGGCGCGAGACTCGCCGCTGGCCCGGCGATCCTGCCGCGCCGCCTTGCGATCGTCCTTGCTCGACGCCTGCCGGTCGGCCCTGCGCTCGTCCTGGCGCGCAGCCTTGCGCTCGGCGCGGCGCTCCTGCTTCTTGGCCTTCTTGCGCTCGGCCTTCCGGTCCTTCTTTTTCGCGCCGTTCTTCTTGTTCTTGCCCTTGTTCTTCTTGCCCGCCTTTTCGGTTCTCTGCTCGGAGGAGGCCTGGCCGCCGCCGTCGTTGCCGCTGCGGTTCCCGTTGTCGCGGTTGGCCGCCTGCGCGTTCTCGCTGCGATTGGACCGGTTGGATCGGGTCGCCGCACCGTTGTTGTCGTCGCCCTTGTCGTCCTCGGCGACGCTCTCCCCGTCTTCGTTGACCGTGATGGTGCGGGTCCGCGTCCGGCTCTTGCCTTCCTTGTAAACCGTGTTACCGGCGTTCGAGCTCTCGGCCGCGTTGGTGGCGTTTGCCGCCGCCGGTGCGCTCGCGGGTTCCACCTCCGATGGCGACAGCGCGGAGGCCGGACGGATCACCGTCTGCGCGGATTCGACCGTTCCCGACAGCCACGGCGGCGGCGTGAAGCCGGAAACCACGTCCGCGCCGGAGCAATTCACGCCCACGTACGCGCGGCCGTTCGACACTCGCTGCCTGCAACTATCGAATCCCTGCGCGGCGGACGCCTCGCCCGGACCGAACCCGGCGTTGACGAACACCCCGCCGCCGTCGTCGAACGGCCAGCCGGTCTTCCAGCCCGTCTTCGTGGAGGAATTCACCGGCGTGCCGCCGGTCGGTTCGGCGGGAATCGCGACGGGCTCGCTGACCGGCGCCGCCGGCGGAGGAGCCGGAATCGGCGCCGGGGCGGCGGCGGGAACGGGCGCGCTGGTGACCGGCGGTGGTCCCTGGTCGAGCGGTTCGTCGTCGATGGCAGACGTCGTTGAGGCGGAGGACGGCGGCGGGCCCTGGTCCAGGTCCTCCTCGTCGTCCACCGGCGCGCCCTGGTCGAGGTCTTCGTCGTCGGCGGGCTCTTGCGCGGCCGGTTCGGCATCGACCGGATCGCCGTCGAGCGGCTCGTCGTCCGGACCGCCGGTCTGGGCGGAGAAGAGCGCGGTGCGTCCGACCTGCGAGGCGGCGTGGAGATCCGGACGGTCCCGGACGGAACCGTCGTCGATCGGTTGGGCGACCGCGCCGTGGGCGATCGCCATCGCGGCCATGACCGCCTGCAAGAGTCCCGTCACGTAGCCCTCGCCCACGCGCTCCGGCGGATTTCCGCCCGACGTGCTTCCCCCGAGTATCGCACGCCGGTGGCCACCACGATGCAGCCGGAAAGGACGCCGAACGTCCCGGAAAACCGGAGGACGCAAGGGCGTCCCCGTGTTCGTACATCCTACAGAATCGGCGATGGGATTGATAGCGGTTCGCGATGCATGGCGGCCGGAATGCCGGTGCTTCGCCGCACACAGGGACGAACTGACGACCCGCCGCTCAACGGCGACGCCCGTCCCGTTGGCCCCGATACCGCTTCGCCACCCCGAATCCAATCGAAGGCGCGTCGTTGCGGGAGCCGCCGGACCCGGCTAGGCTCCGGCGCATCTGGTCATCGACGGCGACGAACCGGACCGAGGCTGGCGCTCACGGCCGAGCGCTTCGAGCCCGGTGCGGCCGGAGGGAAGCATGGCGTTTCGTCGGTACATCGCAATCGACATCGGCGCGAACAGCGGCCGGGTGGTCGCCGGCGCGTTCGACGGCGAGCGCCTGGCGATCGAGGAGATCGACCGCTTCGACAGCACCCCGGTCGCCACGCCCACCGGACTCTACGTCGATGTACTGGGCATTCACCGCAACATCGTGTCGGGACTCGGGCGCGCCGGCGCAACGGGTGTTGCCCCGGCCAGCATCGGCATCGACACCTGGGGCGTCAGTTTCGCGCTGCTGGACCGGCTCGGCCAAACGTGCGGACTGCCGGTGCACTACCGCGACCCGCGGATTCCGGGATGGAACGCACAGGCCTACGAACGGATGCCGCAGGACGCGCTGTACGCGGCCACCGGCGTGCAGGAGTTGCCGTTCAACTCGTCGTTCCTGCTAATGGCGCTCATGCAGGAACCCATGTTCGCGGCGGCCGACCGCTTCCTGATGCTGCCCGATCTCTTCGCCTCGTGGCTTTGCGGCGTGGAGCGCGTCGAGCGCACGAACGCCAGCACCACCCAACTCTACGATGCCGACGCCGGCGACTGGGCGTGGCCGGTGATCGAACGGTTCGGTTTCCCGGAGTCGCTCTTCCGCCTTCCGTTCGTCGCGCCGGGGGAACGAGTCGGAAACCTGCTCCCGGCCGTCGCCGAGGAAACGCGGCTCGACCGGTACACGCCCGTGGTCGCGGTCGGTTCCCACGACACCGCGTCGGCGGTGGCCGCGACGCCGGGAGCCGGCGACGACTGGGCCTACCTCTCGTCCGGGACGTGGTCGCTGATCGGCGTCGAACGAAGCGGCTCCGTGCGGACGCCCGCGGCGATGGCCGCCAACGCGACCAACGAACTCGGTGTCGGCGGCAAGACCCGCCTGCTGCGGAACGTGATGGGTCTGTGGCTGTTGCAGGAAAGCCGGCGGCAATGGGCGCGGGAGGGCGCCGCGTCCACGTTCGAGGAGTTGCTCGCCGCCGCCGAGGATGCGCCGCCGTTCGGCCCGACGGTCGATCCCGACCATCCCTCGCTGATGGCGCCCGGAAACGTGCCCGCCCGGCTGCGCGTCCTCTGCGCCGCCACCGGCCAGCCGGCTCCTGCGTCAGTCGGTGAAACCGTCCGCTGCGTGCTGGAGAGCCTCGCGCTCAAGTACCGCTGGACGCTGGCGCGTCTGGAGGTGATCTCCGGGCAGCCGATCCGCGTGCTGCACGTCGTCGGCGGCGGCGCACGCGACCGCCTCCTCTGCCAGTTGACCGCGGATGCCTGCGGCATCCCCGTGGTCGCCGGCCCGGTGGAAGCGACGGCGATGGGCAACCTGCTGGTGCAGGCGATGGCCGACGGCAAGATCGCGAGCCTCGATGAGGGCCGCGAGGTCGTGCGCCGTTCCGTCACCCTCGAACGCTTCGAGCCCGGCGGCGACCGCGACCGCTGGGCAGAAGCCGCCTCCGCCCTCGATGCACGTCTTCCTCCGACCGGACACGGCGCGGGATGATGCCGCCGTCGCGCCGACAGCGCCTGGAGCGCATCTCGCACCGGCGCATCCTGTCATCCCGAGCCTGTCGAGGGATTTCGTCGTAACCCCGTTGTGGGAGGGGAACGAGATCCCTCGACAGGCTCGGGATGACGGAGGAGCGGTGGATGCCGGCCAGCGCACGTTCCCGGCCCCGGAGGGACTTCGTTGGCGTCGCCCGGAGGCGAAACTCCAGGGGTCCGGGAGCAAACCGCGCAGCGCTTTCCTATCGCTCTGAAAGTCCCGCTGCGGCGCCTTGGTCAACCACGACCGTCGTCTTTCCGGCGGCGAGTTGCAGCCAAGACCCGGGCACGTCGGCGGTCATCGGACCTTCCAGCGAGCGGCGCAGGATGTCCGCCTTCGCGCCGCCGGTGACGATCAGCACGATCCGCTTCGATTCCAGCAGCGTCCCGACGCCCATCGTCAACCCGCGCTCCGGCGTGGACACGCCGGGCTGCCAGTAGGCCGTCGCCTGCGCGATCGATTCCGGCGTCAGGTCCAGCGTCCGCGTCCGCGTTTCCGCCGCCGAACCCGGCTCGTTGTAGGCGATGTGCCCGTTCGGCCCGAGGCCCAGCACCGCCAGGTCCAGCCCGCCGGCCGCGGCGAGGTCCGCCTCGTACGCGATGCAGGCCGCGTCCGGGTCCGGCGCGTCCGCCGGCGCCGCCCGCACGTTCGCCCACGGGATGCCGGCCGGCTCGATGAACACCCGCCTGAGCCACCCGGTCAGGCTGTTCGGGTCGTCCGGCGTGACGCCGACGTAGTCGTCGAGGCAGAACAGCCGCACCCGCGACAAGTCCAGTTCGCCCCGCTCCACGCGGGCGATGATCTCCTCGAACATCGGCAGCGGCGTGCTCCCGGTCGGCATCGCCAGCACGAGGTCCGGCTTCTCCGCCACCGCCGCCGCAACGATGTCCGCCGCCCGGCGGCCCACCGCGGCCGCATCCGGCAGCACCTCCACGTCGAACCCGGCGGTTCCAACCTCGACCTCGGTCACGCGATCATCCTCCCCGGCGCATCGAATGCCTGTCATGGAGGATCATACGGAAGCGGAGGCCGTCCGTGCCCGTCGAGGGGCAGCGGCAGAAGACGAGGAGGGTGCATGCCGGGCGAACGGGAACGCGTCGAAGCCGCGTTGGCGGCCACCGACGACTGGATCGGGCCGCAGGGAGCGACCGGGACCGCCGCCGCCGTGCTCTGGCGCGGCGAGGTGATCGCCGAGCGCTACGTCGGCGAGGCGCGCCCCGGTGTCGCGGTCGGCCCGGACACGATCTTTCCGCTCGCGTCCGTCACCAAACCCGTCGTTGCCGCGGGGATCCTGACGCTCATCGACGATGGCGCCCTCGCCCTCGACGAGCAAGTCGCCCGCTTCCTCCCCGACTTCCGCACCGGGCCCGACCCTACCGCCGAGGGCGTCGATCCCGCCCTCGAACGGCTCCGGCAGACCATCACCGTCCGCCAGTTGCTGTGCCACACGTCCGGCCTCCCGGAAGACGTGGCCGGCCGCATGAACCGCTTCACCTCCCCCGCCTCGCTCGAAGAAATCACCGGCATCATGTGCCGGTTGCCGCTGCAATCCCCGCCGGGCGAGGTGCTGCGCTACTCCAACGCCGGCTACGGCGTCCTTGGCCGCCTGGTGGAGCGCGTCGCCGGCCGCACGGTCTGGGACGTCGCCGGCGAGCGCCTCTTCGCGCCGCTCGGCATGGCCAACACGACGGCGTTCCCCGGCGACGACCTGCTGCCGCGGCTGGCCAACCTCGCCGACGCCACTCACGCCGGCACCGACCTCGAAACCTACAACGGCGCGTACTGGCGGAGCCTCGGCGTCCCCTGGGCGGGGCTCTACGGCACGCCGCGCGACCTCCTCGCCTTCGCCGGCGTGTTCCTGCCCGGCGGCCAGCGCATCCTCTCCGGAGCGACGAAAGCGGCGATGACCACCGACCAGACCGACGGCGTTCCCGGCGGCGTCGAAACCGCCCGCGTTTCCTGGCCGGTGGGCCGCTGGGGCCTCGGCTGGGAGGTCAAAGGCGAGAAGCAACGCCACTGGACGGGTGAACTGACGTCGCCATCCACCGTCTGCCACTTTGGGCAAGCCGGCACCCTGCTCTGGGTCGATCCGGAACGCGAGGTCGCGCTGGCCGTTTTCAGCAACCGCTCGGTCAGCCACATGTGGACCTACATCCTCAGCCGCTGGGCGCGGCTCTCCAACGCCGTCATCGCGGCGGTGACCTAGTGGCCAGCAGGAAGCCTGCGCCAGAACAGCCGCCAATTCCGACCTGGCCGGGAATCCGGCAATGCGGTGCGGCGAATCGCATCGGATTCGCGGTGAAGGTGCTGGGGCGGCCGGAGCTGAGGTCCAACGATTCCCGCCGCTGGCAGAACAACCCCCATCTGCGCACGAGCATCTCCTACCTGCACGCGATCTTCGATTACCTCGACGAGGCGGACATCCGCATGTACCGCATCTCGTCGGACATCGCGCCGTACATCACCCACCCCGACCTGCCGCAGTTCCACCACCAGATCGAGGAATCGCGGGACGAACTCGGTGAACTCGGAGCGAAGGCCCGGCGTTTCGGCATCCGGTTGTCGATGCACCCGTCGCAATACATCGTGCTCAATTCGCCCGATCCCCGCATCGCGGCGGCCGCCGTGCGCGACTTCGCCTGCCACGCCGCGTTCCTCGACGGCCTCGGGGTCGGCCCGGAAGCGAAGATCGTCACCCACGTCGGCGGCGTGTACGGCGACCGCCCCGCCGCGATGGCCCGCTGGGTGGATGCCTACCGCCGCCTGCCGGACGCCGTCCGCGATCGCCTCGTGCTCGAAAACGACGACGTGTCGTACCCGGTCAACGACACGCTCGCGATCAACGGCGAAACCGGCGTGCCGCTCGTCTTCGACAACCTCCACCACGCCGTCCTGAATCCAGCGGGGATCGCCGAACCAGACGCCCTCCGCCGCTGCATCGCCACCTGGCCTCCCGGGCAGATGCCCAAGATCCACTACTCGTCGCAGCGGCTGGCGGCGCGGGAGGTCGCCCGCCGCGACCGCGCCACCGGCGCGAAGCACGTCACGCTCCAGGCGCCGAAACCGGGGCAGCACGACGACGACATCCACGCCCAGGAGTTCATCGCCTTCATCGACGCAGCCGGCGACGAGCGATTCGACGTCATGCTCGAAGCCAAGAACAAGGACGTCGCCCTGCTGCGGCTGCGCGCCGCCATCGCGGAGGCAGGTCGCCAGCGCCGCATCTGGTAAGCACGGCACGGAGCGCCGCGGTCAGTTGACACCCGACGGGGCACTGGCTACCCTCCCGGCACACACACCCGGCAACGGATACGGCGGGGCGCGTGCCCTGCCTGTGGCGCGAGGAGGAACGGCGCAGTGTCCTTCCACGACGAGCGGGTTACCCGGTTGATCTCCGAAGCGAGGGAGCGGCGCTACGGCCGCCGCCAGCTCATCTCCCGCGGCATCGCCCTCGGGCTGGCCGCGCCCGCCATCGCCGGCGTGCTGCGCGCCGTGCCCGCGGCGGCCGAAGACGCTACCCCGGTGACCGATGCCGAAGGCCGCATCCAGGTCTCGATCCTCGATCGCGCCATGACCATGGACGAGATCAAGGCCGAGATCGAGAAGGAAGGCCAGGTCAACGTCGGCAACTGGACCTACACGGCCAACGACACCGTCATCGCCAAGTTCGTCGAGCACGTCAAGAACGTCTACGGCGTCGATATCACCCTCAATTACGAGGCCAGCCAGGCCCCGAGCACGTACATCACCAACCTCTACACCGCCCTCCAGTCAGGCAACGCGCCGACCTACGACGTTATGGCGATCGAGGAGAACTACTGGGCCGAGGCGATGAGCCAGGCAGAGCCGGTGGCGCAGGAGTTCCTGCCCTCCGGCCTCATCCCCAACGCCGACCGCGTCATCCCGATGCTCAAGCGCGAACCTACCGCCGTCGGCTTCCAGGCGTCGGCCACGCCGGGCATCGTCTACAACCGCGAGCGCGCCCCGTGGCTGACGGACTGGACCGACCTCGCCGATGAGCGCCTCAAGGGCCGCCTGCTGATGTTCCGCCCCGGCGACATCACCTCCGGCGGCTTCCTCCTCGGCCTCTGCGCCGCGCTCGGCGGCGACTACAAGAACCCCGAGGACATGCAGGCCGCCATCGACTTCGCGGTCGAGAAGATCCACCCCAACGTGCTCCAGTACGCCGCCGACAGCGCCACGATCCAGCAGCTCATGCGCAACGGCGTCGTCGATGCCGCGCTGTTCTGGAACTCGCTGGCCCGGATGGAGTTCCTCGGCGGCGAGACCGACACCGCCTTCATGATCGCGGAGTCCGGTCAGTACCTCGCCAACGGGTACATGTGGATTCCGAAGAACGCGCCGCACCCGGTGCTGGCCCAGATCTTCGTCAACTGGCGGCTCTCCGACGAAGCGCAGTTCCCGCCGGAAAGCTGGGGCCTCGAGCACGGCCCGTGGGCGGAACTCAACGAGGGGTTGCTCGGGCCGTCCTACGAGGGCCTCATCCCCGAGTGGTTCGCCGACGAGTACTTCAACTACTACCCGACCATCGAGCAGCTCGAGACCAACTACAAGTCGGTCGATTGGGACTACTACGCCGAGAACGTCGAGGGGTGGATGGACGCCTACTCGCAGGGCATCGGCCAGTAACCCAACCCTCTCGCGCGCGGGGACGCGGCAGCCGCCGCGTCCCCGTCGCCACGCCCAGGGATCGCCGCGGCTCGCGCGGCCGGAGACGAACGGTTCATGGCGGTGCAAGCGGCAACCGGACCGGCGGCGCACGCCCCCGAGGCGAAGGAACCGCGGATTTCGCGGCAAACCTGGATCGGCCTCGGCCTGCTCACGCCGGCCGCCATCGTCACCGCCTTGTTCTCGGTCGTTCCGCTCGCTTACTTGATTCAGATCAGCCTCACGTCCGATTCGAGCTTCTTCTTCGATGCCGAATACACGCTGAACAACTACGCCGAAATGTGGGGCCGCTACGTTCCCACCATCTGGAACACCCTCAAACTCGCCACGCTCGCGTCGTTCCTCGACCTCCTGTTCGGCTATCCCTTCGCTTACATCCTCGTGCGCAAGGTCCGCTACCGCGAACTCGCCCGCACCCTGATGACATTCCCGCTCTTCGGGCCGCTCTACCTTGCCTTCGGCATGTTCTACCTGCTGCTCCCCAAAGGCCCGGCCGGGCCGTTCTTCACGCTGCTCGGCATCGACACGGCGAGGTACCTGATTTCGCTGCCGGCGGTGCTCTTCGCCATGGCCGTTTTCACCTTCCCGTTCATGGTCATGAACGTCGGCGCGGCCCTCTCCAACGTCGATCCGACCCTCGAAGAAGCAGCGGTCACCCTCGGCGCGAAGCCGTGGCAGGTCTTCACCCGCGTGCTCTTCCCGCTCAGCCGGGCCGGCATCCTCGCCGGGTTCCTGATGTGCTTCGGCTGGAACCTCGGCGTCTTCGCCCAGCCCCTGCTGCTCGGCGGTCCGCGAGAGCAGAACGTCCTCTCGGTCGTCATGTACGACAAGGGCATGATCCAGTTCAACTACGGCCTCGCCGCCGCCATGGGCGTCGTCCTCATGGCGCTGGCATTCTTCGTCACCTGGTTGTCGCTTCGCTTCTCGCGCGGCGCGCTCGGAACCTGAGTCGGGGGACCCTTACCGATGGCCACCATCGCCGAATCGAGCGGCGTCGCCCGCCCCGCCGCGCCGCCGCAACCGCGCCGCCACCTCGGCGTCGGGCGCTGGCTGCTCGCCGCCCTCCAGCACGGCTACATCTGGCTCTGGCTGGCGGTGTTCGCCCTGCCGTTCATCGCCACGCTGGTCTACTCGCTGCAGGCGGTCGGCGGCGGCTGGACGCTGTCCGCCTACCAGTACGTGCTCGGCAGCTTCAAGGAGAACCTGCTGCTCTCCTTCGGCGCGACCGTGCTGACCATCGTCATCGACCTGCTGATCGCGATTCCGGCGGCATACGCCATCGTCCGCTATCCCATCCCCGGCAAGAGCTTCCTGCTCTCGATCCTGAACCTCGCCCTGTACACCCCGGCGGCGGTCATGGGCCTGAGTCTGGTGGTCGCCTACGCCTTCCTCTTCCGCATCCCGCAGAGCTTCATCGGGCTGATCGGCGCTTACGTCGTCGGCACGTTCCCGTTGATGCTCATTCCGATCATCGTCGCCCTGCGCGACATGCCCCGCGTGTACGAAGAGGCCGCCCGCACCCTCGGCGCGACGCGCATGCAATCGCTGCGACGCGTCGAACTCCCGCTGCTCGGCCCCGGCATCAGCGCCGGCATCCTGCTGACCTTCGTCATCGTCTTCAACGAGTTCCTGGTCACCCTCTTCATCGCCGGCCCGAACACCACCACCGCAGCGCTGCGCGTCTACAACCTCACCCGCACGGCGGGATTCCAGCCCTCGACGGCGGCCCTCGCCTCAACGATGCAACTCGTCTCGTTCCTCGTCGTCCTCGTCTTCTTCCAGGTCTTCGGGTCCCGCTACCTCAAGGGCACCTACCTCATCTAGCGAGTGGCGAGTGGCGAGTGGCGAGTGCCGGGTGCGTGATCGCGCGCCTACTCGGCACTCGCCACTCGGCACTCGGCGCTCGGCACTCGCGGAGAACGTCATGAGTCGCGTCCGGCTGGACGAAGTCACCAAACGCTACGGCCAACAGGTCGCGGTAGACCGCGTCAGCGCGGATATCGCCGACGGCGAATTCGTCACCCTGCTCGGCCCGTCCGGCTGCGGCAAGACGACCACCCTGCGCATGGTGGCCGGCCTCGTCGAACCGTCCGAAGGCGATATCCGCTTCGACGACCAGTCCGTCATCGGCGTCCCGCCCAACCGGCGCAACATCGGGCTCGCCTTCCAGAGCCACGCCCTCTTCCCGCACCTGACCGTCAGCCGCAACGTCGCCTTCGGCCTCGAAATGAAGGGGCGACCGAAGCGCGAGATCGCGGACCGGGTGGCCGAGATGCTGGCGATGGTCGAACTCGCGGACTATGCCGAGCGCCTCCCGGCGCAACTGTCCGGCGGCCAGCAGCAGCGCGTCGCCCTCGCCCGCATGCTCGCGACCGACCCGCGAGTCCTCCTCTTCGACGAACCGCTCTCCGCGCTCGACCGCAACCTGAGAGACACCCTGAAGTACTCGATCCTCGCGCTCCAGCGCCGGACGAAGAAGACCGCCATCTACGTCACCCACGACCAGTCGGAAGCGTTCGCCATCTCCGACCGCATCTTCGTGATGAACCAGGGCAGGATCGAGCAAGCCGGCACCCAACTCGACATCTACCTCCGGCCGCAGACCGAGTTCGTCGCCAACTTCGTCGGCGACAACAACGCCCTCCACGGCACCGTCACGGACGTCGCGCCCGGCCAGCCCGGGGAACCGTCGCTGGTGACGTTCACCAGCGGCGCGATCGTCGCCACCGCACCCGACGCCGGCGGCCTCCGCGTGGGCGACCGCGTGCTCGCCTTCGTCCGCCCCGAGCACATCAGCGTCGTCCCCGACGGCCCGGCGCGCGAAGCGGCCAACGTGGTCGCCGGCGAAATCGATCAACTCGTCTTCGAAGGCCCCACCGTCCGCCTCGTCGTGGACGTGGACGGCTCCCCGCTGCGCGTTTCCGTCAGCGGCACCGAGCGGCTGGAACTGCTCGGTTCCCAGCGCCAGCGCATCCACCTGCTGCTCGAAGATGCCGCCCTCGTCCGCGAGCCAGCCGCCGTTCCCGCTTGAACGGTGTCGGCGCACATTGGCATGCCGGCCCTGTGCGAGCCGGTATCCTGTGCGGCCCGCAGCGCCGCCGTTCGCGAATGAACGCGACGCTGAGCGCCGTCACGCAATATGGCCACCACGTTTGCACGAAAATGGCGGCGGTTGCCGCATTGCACCGCCGCCGGCCCGTGGCGCCCGCCCAGGGTTGATGGCGGTTGCTTATCTGATCTCGATCCCGGCGCAGCGGCGGGCGCGATGAATCGCGCTCCTACACATGGCGACCCCGCCGCGCGCAATAGGGGCGCGATTCATCGCGCCCGCCCCGCCGATGCCCAGACTATTTTGGCAAACACCATGAAGCCCGGGCTACGTAAACGAAACCCCTCCGGCGCAGGGCACGGGCGGTGGCAGCCCTATCGTGGCAATCCCCATTAACCCCAGGCGGGCCGCCATGGCCGGGGCAATTAGGCGCCCGCCATCAACGCCGGGGCGTCTCGGTGGCCGGGTGTATTCGCAATCGCCATCAATCCCGGCCGCTTCCGTGGCGGCGCCTTGCCATTGTCAGTCCCGAACCGGGGCCGACGGCTGCTTCGCATGGCGAACCGGCCCCATCCTCGGGTTCCCGAACGGTGTACGCCCAGCGGGCCGGACCGTCGGCCCAACGTCGCCGCCAGTGGCGTCGATAGGCGCGAACCCTCACTCCTCCGACAACTGCCCGCCGTCGATCACGACCGATTCCCCGGTGATGAACGACGCTTCGTCCGACGCGAGGAACGCGAACAGGTTGGCCACCTCCTCCGGACGCCCGTACCGCCGCAGCGGGATCTTCTCCAGGTAGGCGGCGATGAACGCCTCGTCCATCCCGCCCTCGGCCGCCAGGTCCGTCCAGATCCAGCCCGGCGACACGCAGTTGACCCGGATGCCCGCCTCGGCCAGTTCGATCGCCGCCGTCTTCGTCAGCAGCACCACCCCCGCCTTGGACGCGTTGTAGGCCGCCAGGCCGCGCTCGCCCAGGTGGCCGTTCGTCGAGGCCATGTTCACGATGCTGCCACCCGTTCCCTGCGCCACCATCGCCCGGCCCGCGAGTTGCGTCAGCCGGAACACCGCCGTCAGGTTCACGTCCAGCGTGCGCTTCCATGCTTCCAGGGTGTGGTCGAGGAACGGCTGCACCGACGCGATGCCCGCGTTGTTGGCCAGCACGTCGAGCCCGCCCAGCCGCGCGTTCGCCTCGTCGATCAGCGCGGCGCAGAACACGTCGTCTGTCACGTCCCCGGCGATCCCGTGGATCTCGCCAAGCGACCGCAGTTCCGCGACCGTTTGCTCCAGCCGTTCCGCCACGAGGTCGCAGGCGACGACCCGCGCCCCTTCGCGCAGGAACTTTTCGGCGATCGCGCGCCCGATCCCCCGGCCCGCGCCGGTGACGAGCGACCGCTTGCCCTCCAGCCTCCCCACCCTGCTCACCCTCCGTTCCCGGTTGCATCCAGATCCCGCGGCCCGAACGAGCGGGGCAGCAAGTCGCCCAACGGCACGACCTCCGCGCCGTCAGGGGCCTCAAGCACGACGTCCATGTCGCCCGCGGGCGGACGCCACTCGTTCAGCACCTGCCGGCACGCCCCGCACGGTGGGCAGGGTTTCGCCTTCGGCGCGAAGACCGCCACCGCGGAGATTTCCCGGTGCCCCGCCATCACCGCGCGGAAAACGGCCACCCGTTCGGCGCAGCACGTGAGCGGGTAACTCGCGTTCTCGATGTTCGCGCCCTCGAACACCTCGCCGGTCGGCACGAGCACCACCGCGCCGACCGGGAACCCGGAATAGGGTGCGTAGGCCATGGCCGAAGCCTCGCGGGCACGCCCCAGCAGGCGCTCCGCGGTTACGCGGTCGATCACCGGTCGCTCCCTTTCGTGACTTGTCGTCTCGCCATCATCGCATCCCGCGCGGCAAAGGGACAGCCCGCGAGCCGCGGCGCAGCGGCGGTGCATTCGGCTGTCCGTGCCCTGTCGCCGCCTCCGCCGTCATCCCGAGCGTGTCGAGGGGGATCTCGTTCGCGAATTTCGGAGTCGGGCAGTTGAGGAGGGACGAGACCCCTCGACAGGCTCGGGACGACGATGACGATCGGAGCGGTGAACGGCGACACGGCGCCCGATCCGGCCCGCTATCCGACGCACGCCGACACTCCTGCCGTATCCTCACCGTCGTCCGCGCCGCGAACGGCAGATTCCGCGCGGGCTTCAACCGGCCACCTCCGATCCGGGCCGCAGCAGCGAGGGATGCATGGACCTGCCTGAGGGAGCACGCGCCGCCGCCACGGTGCTCGTCCACGTCCTCGGCCTCGACGGGGACCCGACCGACCTCGCCGGGTCGCTTGCGCTGCTTTCGTCGGAACCACCGGTCGCCGCGTGGACGGCCGAACTCGCCGCCGAGGGCGAGGATGTCGCGTTCCTGCTCTACGCCTACGACCTGTCCGCAGCAGGGCGCGGCAGCAAGGGCCGCCAGCGCCTGGAACAGGACCTCGCCGTCATCGCCGAAGCGACCGAGCACGGCACGCCCGGCCCGCGCCTCGTCGCGCAGGCGGAGGTCGGGGATTGGGCCATCGTCGTCGCCACCAGCCCCGCCACGCTGGAACGCCTTGCCGCCGAACCAGAACCGCGGCCGGGTACCCAAACCGCCGCCGGAGCGAAGCCCGCAACGGCCAAGGAGCGCGCCCGGGCCGCCAACGCGCTCCTGCTCGCCGTCCGCACCGCCGAGCAGCGCTCCGCCGCGTTCCTCCGCGCCATCGGCGACGGCTCGGCCGACCTTACCCCGGAAGAGCGTGCCCTCGCGCTTTACATCGCCGACGCCCCGTCGCTGGCTTCGCTGCCAAGAGCGCTCCGCACGGCGGTCGAGCGTGTGGCTGCTCAGCCGGACGAATCGCCGACGTAGCGTGCCCGCCATTCCTCGGCCTGCGACGCCGGAACGCGGACGAACGAGGCGGTCGCTTCCGCGAGCAGCGCGTCGTCCTCCGCCGAGCGCACTTCGCCCGCCGCCTCGATCAGGCGACCGCGTGTGCTGACCACCCGGCCGACCAAACGCAGTTCGGCCCCGACCCGCACCGGTTGGCGGAAGCGCACCTCCATTTTCGCCGTCATCGCCCATGCGTCGGCCGAAAAACTCGCCCAAGCCATCGCCTCGTCGAGCATCGTCGTCACGATGCCGCCGTGAACGACCCCGAGGAATCCCTCGTCCTGGCGGCGCGGCACGAAGCGGGCTTGCACCACACCGGGCCTGGTCTGTTCGAACCGCAGCCGCAACCCGCACGGGTTCTCGTCTCCGCACCCGAAACACCCGTGGTCCCACCGCACCGTGCCCGAACCCTCGCCCGTGCCGCTTTCGCCGATCATTCGTGCACCATCTCCCCGCACATGGTCCGAAGCCGCCCGTCGCGGTAGGGTACGGGAGACGGACGGGCTTGCCATCCGCCAATCAAAGCCATAATCTTGAGTGAGAACTCAACTATCGCCGTCGCCCCGGAGACCAGCCATGACCACCACCTACCGCGACCTGTTGGCGCGGGTCAAGGAGACGATCCGCGAGATCGACGCGCCCGGCGCCGACGACCTCCGCCGCGCCGGCGCCGTCGTCATCGACGTCCGCGAGCCGGACGAGGTCGAGCAGGGCGCCGTGCCCGGCTCGCTCGCCATCCCCCGCGCCTACCTCGAGCAGCGCGTCGAGGACGCCGTCGCCGACCGCGCCACCCCACTCGTCGTCTACTGCGCCGGCGGCGTCCGCTCCGCCTTCGCGGCAAAGACGCTCCAGGAACTCGGTTACGAGGACGTCGTCTCCCTCGCCGGCGGCTTTTCGGCCTGGAAATCCGCCGGCCTGCCGTGGAGCGTCCCGCAGACCCTGTCCGCCGACCAGCGCCGCCGCTACAGCCGCCACCTGCTCATCCCCGAGGTCGGGGAAGCGGGCCAGCGCAAACTGCTCGACGCGAAGGTGCTGCTCGTCGGCGCGGGCGGCCTCGGCTCCCCCGCCGCGCTCTACCTCGCCGCCGCCGGCGTCGGCACCCTCGGCGTGATCGACGCCGACGTGGTGGACGACAGCAACCTCCAGCGGCAGGTGATCCACACGACGGACCGCGTCGGCATGCCCAAGGTCGAATCGGCTCGGATCGCCGTCAACGGCATCAACCCCGACGTCAACGTCGTCGCCCACGAAACCCGCCTCTCGAAGGACAACGTCCTCGACATCTTCTCCCAGTACGATGTCATCCTCGACGGCACCGACAACTTCGCCACCCGCTACCTGATCAACGACGCCTGCGTCCTCCTCGGCAAGCCGAACGTCCACGGCAGCATCTTCCGCTTCGAAGGGCAGGCAACGACGTTCATCGCCGGGGAAGGTCCCTGCTACCGCTGCTTGTTCCCCACCCCGCCGCCACCGGAACTCGCGCCGAGTTGCGCCGAAGCCGGCGTCCTCGGCCTGCTGCCCGGCACCATCGGGATCATCCAGGCGACCGAGACCGCCAAACTCGTCCTCGGCATTGGCGACCCGCTCATCGGCCGCCTCCTCACCTACGACGCCCTCGGCATGGAGTTTCGCGAACTGCGCCTCAGCCGCGACCCCGCGTGCCCGATGTGCGGTCCCGGCGCGCCGATCAGCCTCGACGACATCGAATACACCGACGTCGGCTGCGCCATCCGCTTCCCCGCCGCCGCCGACTGAGGATCGGGCGGACAGCCGGCCGCTGCCACGTCCGCAAGGACGGGAAGCGATCGCCAGTGATGAACGAAACGGGAGGCGCCCGGGGAATCACCCCCGGGCGCCTCCCGTTGCTAGGCCAATATACCGACCGGCATCCGCGCTCCTACCCCTGCCGTCCCCATCGGGCAGCGCGCGCGATCCGGATGCCGAGCGGCACGATCACCGCCAGCGCCGCGATTGCCAGGATCGTCGCCGACAGCGGGCGCGTGAAGAACGTCGAGTAATCGCCCTGCGCAATTTGAAGCGCCCGCCGGAAGTGCGCTTCCGCGATCGGCCCGAGGATGACGCCCACGACCGCCGCCGCAACCGGGATGTCGTACCGCCGCATCACGAACCCGAGCGCGCCGAGCGCGTACAGCACCACCAGGTCCACGACCGAGCCGCTCATGCCGTAGGTCCCGAGCCCGGCCAGCACGAGGATGCCGGCGTACAGCAGCGGCCGCGGGATCGCCAGCAGGCGCACCCAGACGCCGGCGAGCGGCAGGTTCAGCACCAGCAGCATCGCGTTGCCGATGTACAGGCTCGCGATCAGGCCCCAGACGAGGTCCGGGTCCTGCCGGAACAGCGTCGGTCCGGGGTTCAGCCCGTAGCGCTGGAACGCGACCAGCAGGATCGCCGCCGTCGCCGAGGTCGGCAGCCCGAGCGCAAGCAACGGCGCCAGCACCCCGGCCGCCGAGGCGTTGTTCGCCGCTTCCGGCCCGGCGACGCCCTCGATCGCGCCGTGGCCGAACTCTTCGGGATGCTTCGACAGCCGCCTTTCGAGCGCGTACGAGAGGAACGTCGGGATTTCGGCGCCGCCCGCCGGCAGGCTGCCGATCGGAAACCCGATCGCCGTGCCGCGCAGCCACGGCTTCCACGAGCGCGACCACTCCTCGCGCGTCATCCACACGCTGCCGCGAACGGGGATCACCTGATCCGGATCGTGCCGCATCCGGGACGCGACCCACAGCGTTTCCCCAACCGCGAACAGCCCGACGGCGACCGTGACGACGTCGATCCCGTTCAGCAACTGCGGCACGCCGAATGTGAAGCGCGGCTGCCCGGTCAGCGTATCGATGCCGACGAGTCCGATCGCCAGCCCGAGGAACAGGCTGAGCATGCCGCGGGCGACGGAACGTCCGAGCAACGTCGTGATCGTGGTGAACGCGAGGACGATCAGCGCGAAGTACTCGGCCGGTCCGAACCGCAACCCGACCTGCACCATGAACGGGGCGAGGAACGTCAGCCCGATCGTCGCGATCGTGCCCGCGACGAACGACCCGATGGCGGCGGTCGCCAGCGCCGCCGCGCCGCGCCCGCGTTTGGCCATCCGGTTGCCTTCGAGCGCGGTGACGATCGAGGCGGATTCGCCCGGCGTGTTGAGCAGGATCGAAGTCGTCGAGCCGCCGTACATGCCGCCGTAGTAGATGCCGGCGAACATGATGAACGCGCTGGTCGGCTCCAGGCTGTACGTCACCGGCAGCAGGAGCGCGACGGTGAGCGCCGGGCCGATCCCCGGCAGCACGCCGACCGCCGTGCCGAGGATCACCCCGACCAGCGCCCAGAGCAGATTCTCCGGGGTCAGCGCGACCGCGAAGCCGTGGGCGAGGTCCCCGAGCGCGCCCACCTAGAACACGCCCGCCAGCACGCCCGCCGGCAACCTGATCCCGAGCCCGCGGCTGAAGGCGAGGTACAGCGCGGCGGCCAGCACCACGCCGAACGCCGCATCTCGCAGCGTCCGCCGAGAACCCATCGCGTAGGCGGCTCCGACGAACAGGACGGTACTGGCAAGGACGAACCCGCCCGGTTCGAGCAGGACGAGGTAGCCAACCAGTGCCGCCGCGAGCAGCCCAAGGGCCCGCCAGTCGGTTGGAAGCGTCGGGTCCGCGTCCTCCGAATCGTCGCTCGCCATCGGTCCCCGGCCGGTCATCGCCTCGACCGCTACCCAGATGCCGATCGCGACGAGGCCGCCGCCCACGATGTAGGGAAGCGCGCGCGGTCCGACCAGCGAGTAGGCCGGGGTCAGCCGGATCTGCGTCGTCTGCCAGACGACGGCGATCCCGAGCGCAATCGTCGCGAGCGCCAGGATCAGTTCGCCTGAGTCCAGTTCCGGCCTCGTCGCCGGTTTGTCCGGGTCGTCCTTCATGCGCGGTCCGCTCGTGCCTAGCCGGCTATTCTCTGGAGGAACTGACGCGATTCGAACGTGCCCGATGCCGGCGTCCGCCCGCTGCAACGCGTCATCCCGAGCCCGTCGAGGGATTTCGTGTCGCCTCGACTTCTCGACTCCCCAACGAGATCCCTCGCCGGGCTCGAGATGACGGTTGGTCCGTGCGTTCCTACTCGACCAGCCCGATCGTGGTCAGGACACCCACGATGCGGTCACGCTCCTCGGCGAGGTAGGCGGTGAACTCATCGCCCGACAGCGGGAACGCCTGCCAGCCGTATCGCTCTCGCGTCTCGGCCCAGCCATCGGAAGCCAGCGTCTGCTCGACCAGCGCCACTAGGCACTGGCGTCCTTCCTCGGAGATTTCGGGCGGGGCGACGATGCCGCGCCAATTCGCGAGTTCGACGTCGATGCCCTGCTCCTGCAGCGTCGGCGCGATTCCGCCCGAACTTTCGCCCCCGGCGACCGGCGTGGCGTCGCCGGCGTCCGGCCGGCCGGAGACGGCCAGCGCCCGCAGTTCGCCGGCTTCGATCTGGTCGAGCCATTCGCCGATCCCGGACACGCCGGCCGACACCTGCCCGCCGAGGATGGCCGCGAGCGCCTCGCCGCCGCCGGAGAACGGGATGTAGTTCACCTGCGACGGATCGACGCCCACCGCTTGCGCGATCAGCCCGACCAGCACGTGGTCGGTGCCGCCCGCCGAACCGCCGCCCCACGAAATCGACGTCGGGTCGGCCTGGAACGCGGCGATGAGGTCGTCGAGCGTCTGGAACTCGGAGTCCGCCGGAACCACGATCACCTCGAACTCGGCGGTCAGGCGCGAGATCGCGGTCGTGTCGTCGAGCGTCACCGCAGACTGGTTAGTCGCCAGCGCGCCGACCATGACCAGGCCCATCATCATCATCTGGTGATCGTTGCCGCGCTCGTCGTTGACGAACTGGGCGATGCCCACGGTGCCGCCCGCGCCCTCGACGTTGTAGACCTCGACCGTCGGCGCGACGCCTTCCTCCTGCATCACGCGCTGCAATTCGCGGGCGGTCGTGTCCCACCCGCCGCCCGGCGCGGCCGGCACCATGATCTCGATCGGGGTGTCGGTGAACCCTTCGACGGAGCACGTCGCCGCCTGCGCGGCCAGCGTCGGCGCCGGGGCGGCCATGCCGGCGAACGACGGAACCACGAGTCCCGCCGCCAGCAACGGGACGACGAAGCGTCGGGAAAGCATCGTTGCTCCTCCACCGAACTTCGATTCGGGAACCGCGGACCGTGCGATCCGCTTCCCGGCCCATCTTATCGGACCAACGCGCCCGCTGCCGCTCGGGCGGCCGTCGGCCACCCGCCGTCAATACTCCTCGTAGATCGCGTTCGCGATCACGGCCTGGTCCTCGAAGACTTCGGTCACGTCCGTAATCGCCTGGATCGGCCCGGCATCATTGAGGAACAAGGCGAACGCCAGCCGTCGCCCGCTGCTGGCATCGATGTAACCGGCGAGGTTCTGGGCCTTGAGGGCGCCGTCCGAAAGCGTCGTGCCGGTCTTGGCGAAAACGTGGCCGCGGGCGGGAAGGTCCACCCCGCTGCTGGCCAGCGAGCCATCGACGCCGAGGATCGGCAGCGCCGCCTGGTACAACGCGCCGACATCGCTTGCGCCCATGTCGCGCAGCAGCATCACCGTGGCGCGGGGCGTCGCCCGGCTGTCCGGCGAACCGCTGCCGTTGGACGGGAAGTCGAATCCGTCGGCCGGCAGCCCGATCTCGTCGACCAGCTCCGCGCGCTCGGCGGCCAGCGCGCCCTCGATCGTGCGCTCCCCGCGTTCGTTGGCGAAGAGCATCAGGCTTAGGTTCGCGCCGAGGTTGAGGCTGACCTTCAGGATCAGGCGGGCATCCCCCGAGTACGGGGCGGAGACGAATTCGGCCACCATTGCGTTCGGGTCATACCCGTCTGTCTCCGGCAGCAACGCGGCCGGGTTCGGCGCGACGGTTGGGGCCGCAACCGTCACCCCGGCGCGCCCGAGGGCTTCGATGAACGCGGTCCGGGCGAACGCCGCCGGCTCCTCGATGCGGAACGTCTGCACCAGTTCCGGGCTACCCGAAAGCGGCGCGCTGTAACCGACCGGGATCTCGCCCGTGACCGTTCCCGCGCAATCCGGGCTCCCGATGCACTCCACCCGGCCGTTGCCGGAAAGCGCCACGGTGTCCGGCGATCCGTCCTCGACCGTCGCAACCGATGCATCGATCGCGAACGCTTCCGTGTGCGGCCGCCATCCAACATCCGCCGGTTGGCCCGGTTCGGTTGGCGTCACGGTCACATCGACCATGTTCTCGTTGACCAGGATCGGCGTAATGAGCAGGTTGCCGTTTGGCACGCGGAACGGCTCGAACATCCGGTCATCGACGACCACGTCGCCGGCGACCGACGTGATTCCCGCATCGCGAACCTTCGCCGCCAGGCTGTCCAGCCCGAACAGCGGGTCCTGCGGCGTCAGGATCGCGGTGCCGAGGTTGTTGGCGTCGTTGTGGTCGAAATCGGTGAACTCGACCTCGCCGTCCGCTTCGAGCCGGCCGCCGAACGTCAGGTCGCCCGCCGCGGCGAGGATGAGGTCGCCCGCCAGCGTGCCGTCGGCATCGATCTCGCCCGTCCGGTAGACCGGCGTGGTGAAGCGATGCTCCGGCCCGAGTTCGCGCAGCGCGAGGCCGACCGAATACAGCTTGCGGACGGAACCCGTGAACGACATCAGGTCCGGGTTCAACTCGATGAGGGATTCGCCGCTATCCACATCGACAACCAGCAGGCTCCAGGTCGCGTCGGCATAGCGGGGTTTCCCCATCACGGCGGTTATCGCGTCGGGAAGGTCATCGCCGTTGTGCGCCGCGGCGACCGGTGGACGCCCGAGGAGCAATGCCCCGCCACCGACCCCAACCGCCAGTAGCAGCGCCCGGCGATTCGCATGCACTTTTGGCGAGAGAAGCGTTCCGGCTGCACCATGTTTCATGACACTCCCTTCACTATGTTGCGCGCGTTGTCCTGCGACGGCGCGGGATTGCTGCCCCACCGATCCTAACAGGATGCGAACGAACGACCTTGCCGCGTCGGGTGGAATGGCGCATCGCCGCGATGATCCCGGCAGTTCTCGCCCAGAATCGTCAGGACGTGGGTGGCTCGCGCGTATTCCATCCGTAATGCCGTACGCCGCATTTCGAGATGCTGGTGGTTGTCATCTCGGTCCAAGTCGGGAATCCGACCAGATGGCGAGATGACGCCGCTTTCCTGATTGATCCGGATACCGTACCGGCGGGGGGCGCGACGGCGGCGGCTGCACAATACCCCGCCCACCGGGAAGCCCGGGGTGGATGGCGTTCGCCCGGCCCGATATCGCGGCCGCGACGTGTCCAGCACGATGAACGAGTACGCGGCGGCTTCGGTACGCCGCTCCGGCAATCAGCCGCGCAACTTGCGCGCGCCGAAGAGATCGGACAGCAACCGCTTCTTCGGCAGCGCGGCGGCCATCCCGAGCATCTTCTTCTGCTTCTCGCCCTTGGGCGTGCCGTCCACCGTCAGGTACTCGCCGAGCATCGACGCCAGCACCGCCGGGTATTCCCGCAGCAGGTGCGGCCGGTCGTGGGCAAACGGCGTGACGTTCCGGATCTTCTTCAGATCCTTCATCACCACGCTGTCGTCGAGCAGCTCCCGGTAGCGCGAAAGCGAGGCAGCCGAAAAATCGCCTCGTTCCTTCGCTTCGACCACGGCCTGCGCGGCGAGTTTGCCGGAAAGCATCGCGAGGTTCGCGCCCTCCCGGTTGAGCGGATTGACGAACCCGGCGGCGTCGCCCACCACGAGCACGCCGTCGCCGAAGATCTTCGGCATCCGGTCGTAGCCGCCTTCCGGGATCAGGTGGCCGGAGTACTCCAGCGTCTCGCCGCCCTGGATCAGCGGCGCGATCGCCGGGTGCTTCTTGAAGCGGT
The DNA here is from genome assembly GCA_023423795.1 of Chloroflexota bacterium. Taxonomy (GTDB): domain Bacteria; phylum Chloroflexota; class Chloroflexia; order Thermomicrobiales; family UBA6265; genus CADCWF01. The sequence continues at coordinate 60,067 of JAFAEX010000026.1, forward strand.
CCAGCATGTCGTTGACGTTGTAGCCCGTCTCGATCAAGTCCCCGAGCAGCGCGCCGGTGCCGATCGAAATACTCTCCTTGTTCGTATAGATAAAGCCGTACCCGAGCAGGTTCCGGGTGGACTCCCCGAAGATCTCCAGCGCCGTGCCGAGGCCGCTCGGGAGGGCGAACCGGTCCTCGATCTTCTCGGCGGGAAGCGCGATCAATTCCTTGGCGACCAGCGCCTGGTCCAGCGGCTTCCATTCGGAATGCAGCCCGGCCTTCTGCCCGAGCAGCGAGTTCGCGCCGTCGGCGAGCACCACGCAGTGCGCGCGCAACTCGCCGTCCGGATCGCCCGTCGTCACCCCGACGATGCGCCCGTCCTCCCAGATGACGTCCGTCACCGTGAACTCGCTGTACACCTCGGCGCCGGCCGCTTCGGCGGTCTCCGCATGCCAGCGGTCGAACGGCGAGCGCAGGACCGAATAGGCGTTGTAGGGCGGACGGCTGAACGTGTCGGAACGGTAGGTCAGCCCGATGGAATCGTCGCCGGTGAGGACGACGTAGCGCTGCTCGATGATCGGACGCTCCAGCGGAGCCTCGGCCTCGAAACCGGGGATCATCGCCTCGGTCGGCTCCCGGTAGAGGATGCCACCCCAGACGTTCTTCGCGCCCGGGAACTGCCCGCGCTCCAGCACGACGACCGAGAGGCCGGCGTTTGCCATCTCGCGGGCGGCGGTGATGCCCGCCGGCCCCGCGCCGACAACGATCGCGTCGAACGCCTCGTCCATGTCCACCCCGTGCCCGAGCGCCCCGCGTCCCGGCTCCAGCGAAAATCCTCGTCGATGCCGCGATCATGCATCGCTGGATCGCGGCGGGTCAAACACGCGACACGTTGCACGGAGAACGGCCGGCGATTCGTGCGCCAGCGCGCGGCACGCCTCGAACGAGCCACGGTGTCCGCCTCACAGTCATCCCGAGCCAGTCGAGGGATCTCGTCGTTCTCTGAGTGCGCGCTGGACCGAGATCCCTCGACAGGCTCGGGATGACTGTGAGGCGGGTTCAGGACGACGGAGCGAGGGCCGGTGAGCCGATTCGTCTGCGCCCGATTGGCCGCACAAAATCGCGGGTCTTATACTGTGCGGCGCGCAACAACACGCGGCGCCGAAATGGCATGCCGCGCGGGCGGGCAGCAACCCCGCGACCAGGTGAAGGGCAGGCGACGGGATGAACTTCGACCTCAACGAGGAGCAGATCCAGGTTCGCGACATGGTGCGCGAGTTCGCCGCGCGCGAGGTGGCGCCCCACATCCGCGAATGGGACGCCAAGGGCGAGTTCCATCCCGAGGTGCTGGCCCGCATGGGCGAACTCGGCCTGCTCGGCCTGCCGATCCCCGAAGAATACGGCGGCGCGGGGATGGACTACGTCTCCCTCGCTCTGGCCTGCGCCGAACTGGAGTACGTCGATACGTTCATGCGCGTCATCATGAGCGTGCACGTCGGCCTCAACAGTCTCGCGCTGCTCCAGTGGGCCAACGAGGAGCAGAAGCAGCGCTGGCTCGTGCCGCAGGCCAGGGGCGAGAAGATCGCCACCTTCGGCCTCACCGAGCCTAACGCCGGCTCCGACGCCGGTTCGATCGAGTCCACCTACGTCAAGGACGGCGACGACTACATCCTCAACGGCGCGAAGATGTGGATCTCGCTGGCCGCCGTCGCCGACCACTTCCTCGTCTTCGCCTCCGGCGACCGCTCCAAGGGCACCAGGGCGATCACCGCCTTCATGCTGGAGCGCGGCATGGAGGGCTTCACCACCGGCACGATCAAGGGCAAGTTGGGCGTCCGCGCCGGCAACACGGGCGAACTGGCGTTCAACAACGTGCGCGTCCCCGCCTTCAACCGCATCGGCGAAGAGGGCGAAGGCTTCAAGATCGCCATGTCCTGCATCGACCAGGGCCGCTTCACGGTCGGCGCGGGCGCGATCGGGCTGATCAAGGCGTGCCTCGACGCCAGCGTGAAGTACGCCAACGAGCGGCAGGCGTTCGGCGGCCCGATCGGCAACCTCCAGCTCGTCAAGCAGATGATCGCCAAGATGGTCGCCGGCTATGAATGCTCCTACCTGCTCAACATGCAGGCCGCCGAGCTCAAGAACCGCGGCATCCGCAATACCCGCGAAACCTCGCTGGCCAAGTGGTACGCCTGCGACGCGGCGCACCAGGCCTCGGACGACGCGATCCAGGTCCACGGCTCCTACGGGTTCTCCAACGAGTACCCGGTCGAGCGGTTCTGGCGCAACGCCCGCGGCGCGGTCATCTACGAAGGCACCCGCGAGATCCACACCCTGCTCCAGGCCGACTACGCCCTCGGCTACCGGCAGGACAAGCCGCTGCGCTGCCCGCAGCCACCGGCGGCCGGGTTTGCGGCCGACCGCGAGCCGGCGCTGGCCGCCGACTAGGCTTCGCAACGACCGACGATCGCGGCCCGGCGGGTGTCATCCCGACCGGGCCGCGCCCGTTTTCACCCAACGATTGCCGCTCCCGGCGGCAGCGCCGATACTCGCGGCAGCACGAACTCCGGCCGATCGCGAAAGGCAAGGCCCCACCGTGGCAGGCGAAACCCGTACCCAGAGCGTCATCCTCGGCGGCGCGCGCACCCCGTTCGGCAGGCTGAACGGCGCACTCGCCAGCAAGAGCGCGGTCGAACTCGGCGGCATCGCGCTTTCCTGCGCCGTCGAGCGGGCCGGCGTCTCGAAGGACGACATCCAGAACACGATCATGGGCCAGGTTCTGCAGGGCGGCGCCGGCCAGAACCCGGCGCGGCAGGCGGGATTCCTCGCCGGGTTCGACAAGACGGTACCGGCGGAGACAATCAACCGCGTCTGCGGCAGCGGGATGCGCGCCGTCACCCTCGCCGATTCGCTGATCCGGGCCGGCGATTTCGCGGTCATCGCCGCCGGCGGCATGGAGTCGATGTCGCAGGCGCCCTACCTCGTGCGCGGCGCGCGCGCCGGGCTGCGCATGGGCGATGCGGCCTTCGAGGACTCGATGGTCCACGACGGGCTGACCTGCGCGGTCGCCGGTTGCCACATGGGTATCCACGGCGGCGCGGTCGCCGCCGAAGAGAACGTCGGCCGGGAGGAGCAGGACGCCTGGGCGCTGCGCTCCCACCAACGAGCCATCGCCGCGCAGGATACGGGTCTGTTCGACGCCGAAATCGTCGCGGTCGAGATCAAGGACCGCAAGAGCGCCACCGTGATCGATCGCGACGAATCGCCCCGCCGGGACACGTCCGCCGAGGCGCTCGCGAAACTGCGGCCGGCGTTCGATCCCGCCCATGCCGTCACCGCCGGCAACGCGCCGGGCGTCAACGACGGCGCGGCGGCGATGGTCGTCACCAGCGCAACCTGGGCCGAGGAGCGCGGGCTGCGGCCACTCGCGACCGTCCTCGGGCACGGCGCGGCGGCGTGGGATGTCCCCTACCTCGCCTGGACGCCGGCGATGGCCGCCGCCAACGCGCTGGAACGGGCGGGGCTGACCGCGGCCGACGTCGATCTCTGGGAGATCAACGAGGCGTTCGCCAGCGTGCCGATCGTCTCGGCGCGGCGGCTCGGTGTCGATCACGAAAAGGTCAACGTCAACGGCGGCGCGGTCGCCCTCGGCCACCCCATCGGCGCATCCGGCGCGCGGGTGATCCTGACGCTGATCCACGAACTGCGGCGGCGCGGCGGCGGCATCGGATGCGCCGCGATCTGCTCCGGCGGCGGCGGCGGCGACGCCATCGTTCTCCGGGTCGATGCCGCGTGAGCGAACCGACCATCCTGCCCTTCGATGGCGTCTGGCCGACGATCGCCGACGATGCGTGGATCGCGCGCGGCGCGGTGATCGTCGGCGACGTGCGGATCGGGCCGGGCGCGAGCGTCTGGTACAACGCCGTCGTCCGCGGCGACGTCGCGCCGGTCACAATCGGGCGCGGCTCGAACGTGCAGGACAACGCCGTGTTGCACGTGGATACCGGGCAACCGTGCATCCTCGGGGAGGACGTCACGGTCGGGCACGGCGCGATTGTGCACGGGACGACCATCGGCGACGGCACGTTGATCGGAATGGGCGCGATCGTGCTGTCGCGCTCGCAAGTCGGGCCGGGGTGCATCGTCGCCGCCGGCGCCGTGGTGCCGGAGGACGCTGTCGTCGCGCCCGGCATGCTGATGATGGGCGTGCCGGCCAAGCCCAAACGGCCGCTCGACGAGGGAGAACTGGAACGGGCGCTCGACAACGCCCGGCGCTACGTGACCAACGCGGCGCGACACCGCGCCGGCCGATAACCAGGAGAAGCGAGCCGATGGCCATCGACGTGAACCGCGACGGGGCGGTCGCCACCGTCACGATGAACCGCCCGGAGGCGCTGAACGCCTTCAACAGCGAGCAGTTGGACGTGCTGCTGGCGGCGTTCCGGGGCCTGCGCGGCGAAACCGGCGTCCGCTGCGTGATCCTGACCGGGGCGGGCGAAAAGTCGTTCGCCGCCGGGGCCGACATCAAGGAGATGGTCGCCCTCGACGAGCAGGGCGGCCGAGCGTTCGGAAAGCGCGGGCACGCCGTGGCCAACGCGATCGAGGCCCTGCCGCAGCCGGTCATCGCGGCCGTCAACGGCTACGCCTTCGGGGGAGGTTGCGAACTGGCACTGGCCTGCGACTTCCGCCTCTGCTCCGAGAACGCCGTCTTCGCCCAGCCCGAGGTGTCGCTGGGCATTCCGCCGGGCTGGGGCGGCAGCCAGCGCCTGCCCCGCGCGGTCGGGCCGGGCATGGCGGCGGAACTGATCCTCACCGGGCGGCGGGTGAAGGCCGACGAGGCGCTGCGGATCGGACTGGTCAACGCCGTCCATCCCCTGCCCGACCTGATGCCGGCGGCGACGGCGCTGGCGAACCAGATCGCCGCCAACAGCCCGCTTGCCGTCCGCGCGGCCAAGGCGGCGATGGCCCGCGCCTTCGCCGGGGAGCCGGCACGCGGGTTGCTCGCCGAGGTCGCGCTGTTCGCCGCGGCTTTCGCGACCGAAGACCAGAAGGAAGGCATGACCGCCTTCGTCGAGAAGCGCAAGCCGGTTTTCGTGGACTGAAATCGAGAAGCGGTGATTCACGCGAACCGATCCTTGGGCGATCCGAAACGTCGGCGGATTCAGTGCGTGTTTCGGGGCGCTGCGGCATCACCCAACCCGTCATCCCGAGCCTGTCGAGGGATCTCGTCGTCCCCGCCTCTCGGGCAATGACGGCCTCTAGATGTTGACGGAGGCGGAATGGCAATCCGCTCCACGAATGGGGGAAATCGCGATGAACGATTCGTCTCGGCCCACCTGCGCCGTGGTCAGCAACGGCGATGGGTTCCGCGGCAAGCAGGGCCTGGACTACTTCGAGGGCATCTCGGCCGAAACGGTCGGGGCGCGCGGTATCTGCATGCACATGCTGACGATCCCGCCGGGCGGCCGCGCCACCGCGCACCTGCACGAGAACCACGAAACGGCGATCTATGTCCTCTCCGGCGAGGGCGAGATGTGGTTCGGCGACGACCTGCGGGAACACCGCGTCGCCAAGGCGGGCGAGTTCGTCTACATCCCCGCCGGCGTGCCGCACCTGCCGGCCAACCCGAGCGAGACGGAACCGATGGTGGCCGTGCTGGCGCGCACCGATCCGAACGAGCAGGAAAGCGTCGTCCTGCTGCCAAATCTGGAGCCGCCGGCGAACTAGTGCCCGGTGCTACCTGCAACGTGCGACCACGAGGAAATCCGGAGGCGTAGGGAACGGGCGCACATGGCGCTCGTGCCTTCACCGCTCCTGCGATGTCGCGGCTATAGTTGCGGCGCTGAGAAATCGAGCGTTTGACGCGTCGCGACGACGGGGGAGCCTGCATGCGGTTCGAAGGGAAGACGGCCATCATCACCGGGGCTGCCCGGGGCATAGGCGCGGCCAGCGCCAACCGAATTGCCTCCGAGGGCGGCCGCGTCGTTGTCGCCGACATCGACGAGGCCGAGGCGAAAACGACGGCCGCGGCGATCGGCGAGCGCGCGATGGCCTACCGGCTCGACGTCACCAGCGAAGAGTCGTGGAACGGGGCCGTCCGCACCGCGCTCGATGCCTGGGGACGAATCGACATCCTCGTCAACAACGCCGGGGTGGCGGGCGACAACGTCGTGTCGTGGGAGATGCCGGTCGCCGAGTGGAAGCGGGTGATCGACATCGACCTCACCGGCGTCTTCCTCGGCTGCCGCGCCGTGGTGCCGGCGATGATCGAGAACGGCTACGGGCGGATCGTCAACGTCGCCTCGATCGCCGGCAAGGAAGGCAACCCGAACGCCGCCGCCTACTCCGCGGCGAAGGCGGGCGTGATCGGCCTTACCAAGTCGGTCGGCAAGGAAGTCGCGACGAAGGGCATCCTCGTCAACTGCATCGCCCCGGCCGTCATCGAGACCCCCATCCTGCAGCAGGTGTCGGACAGCCACAAGGCGTACATGCTTTCGCGCATTCCCATGTCGCGCCTTGGCCAGCCGTCGGAAGTGGCGGCGCTGATCGCGTTCCTCTCCTCCGACGACCTCAGTTTCTCGACCGGCGCCGTCTATGACATCTCCGGCGGCCGCGCGACGTACTAGCTGTCCGGGTCTCTACGGGCTATCAGCAACACCGCGCCACCCCGCAACACCCGTGATCCCGCGCTTGCCGAGGGATCTCGTCGTCCACGCTCTGTGAGGACGGACGAGATCCCTCGGCAAGCGCGGGACGACGGGTGTTGCGTTCAACATCCGGTTGCCCGCCGCCCGCCCTACGCCGTCCGCACCGCGAAGATCGTCATCGCCGTGATCCGCCCGCCATCGAGGTCCATGAACAGCGGGAGCAGCAGCGACGGCGTCGGCGCGCCCGGCGAGGCGACCTCGAGCACGGTTGCCGCCCGCTCCGGCGTCTCGACCCGCTGCCGCCAGACGACGGTCGCGCCCGGGTGGGCATCCAGCAGCCGCCAGAACGCGTCGCGGGCAACGTCCGCACCACCCACTGTTCGGCTGCCGTCCGACGCCACGAGGGTGAACCGTCCGTCCGGGGTGAAGAGGGCTTCAACCACGGCGTCGTCGCGCCCGTTGATGGCGGCGATGACCCGCTCGATCGGCCCATCTTCGGAGGGGAGGGGCGGTTCGAGACCGGGCGCCGGCAGCCCGAGTTGCGCCGATTCCCGCCCGTCCGCGAGGCGCAGCAGGAACATGTTGATCGCGCCGAACGACTGCTCCGCACCGGGCCCGAGGAACACATCGTGGCGCGCGCTCAGGACCGTCTGGACCTGGCAGCCGGGGATCGCCTCGCGCACGCGCTCGGCAAGATCCGGCGACACCTCCCCGCGCTGCCCGCGCAGCAGCAGGACCGGGACCGTGACCCGCCGCAGCGTGTCCCAATCCGAGCGCGGCGCGGCGGCCGCCTCGATCGCCGCGGCGATCTTGAGGTTGTGGCGCCAGCAGTAGGAGCCCTCCGGCTCTTCGATGAGGTCGGACGGGATGTCGTGCCGCGCCCGCGCCGGACTCAACCCGAGCGCCCGCTCGTAGAACGTGATCGCCTCATCGAGCGACGGGAACCGCTCCGGGAGGGCGCGAATCGCGCCGATTGCGCGTTCGGCCCGGGCCGGCGAGACCTCCGGCGCGGCGTCGCCGATCACCAGCCCGCGCACGAGGTCCGGGTAGTTCGCCGCGAGCGTGTAGGCAACGACCCCGCCGTGCAACCGGCCGATGACGACCGGGCGATCCAGATCCAGATGCTCGATCAGCGCGGCCACGTCGGCGGCCATCGTCGCCGGGTCGTACCCGTCCTCGGGCTGCTCGCTGCCGCCGCGCCCGCGCAGGTCGGGAACGAGCACCGGGCCGCGCCGGGCGAGGTGGGCGGCCAGGTTCGCCATCCCCTCCCCGCTCTGCAGCACGCCGTGCAGCACGACCGCCGCCGGGTGCGACGCGCGACCCGCTCCCGGACCGGGCCACCAGCGGTAAGCCATCTGGATGCCGTTGACGTGGGCCTCTCCGACCGTGGACCCGCCCAGCGCCGACCGTTCCGCCATCGTGGAGTTCCCCATCATCCGCGAATCCATCCCCTCACGATGCACGAAGGATACGCAGGGCGTCGCCAACGCGCCGCATCGCGTCGAGGTTGGCCGGCATCGGGCTGACGACGACGGTATCCACGCCCTCGTCCCGGTACGCCCGTAACCCGGCCGCAATCTCCTCCGGGCTGCCGGAGAGCGCCTTCGACGGCTCCGGCGTTTCCAGCGGGGTTCCGGGCGCAAGGTCCGGGAAAACCACGCCGACACCGACCGTCACCGCAAGCGACTCCGGATCGCGTCCGACGTCCTCGCAGGCGGCGATCATCGCCGCGCGCTCCTCGCGGAACCGCTCCGGCGTGCCGTGCCAGCAGGTGTTCCAGGCATCGGCGTGACGCGCCGTGAGCCGCAGCATGCGCGGACCGAAGGCCCCGATCATGATCGGCGGCCCGTCCGGGCGCGGCCCCCGCGGCAGCGAAACGCAATTCGAGGCCTCGTGGTACGTCCCCCGGAAATCGACCGCGCCCGTGCGGACCAGCGGCGCGACGATCGCTAGCGCTTCCTCGAACCGGCTGGCGAGGTGGTCGAACGGGTAGCCGAAGGCGTCGAACTCCGGCTGGTGCCAGCCCGCGCCAAGCCCGAGGATGAGCCGTCCGCCGCTGACTTCATCGACCGCATCGGCCATCTTCGCCAACAGCGCCGGGTTGCGGAACGCGGTGCAGACGACCAGCGTGCCCAGTTCCACCCGGTCGGTCGCTTCGGCCAGCGCCGAGAGGAGGGTCCAGATCTCCCAGATGCCGGCGGTCGCCGTTTCGTCCCAGCGCATCAGGAGGTGGTCGAACAGCCAGATCGAGTCGAACCCGGCCTCCTCGGCCCAGAGCGCCGCTTCGCGGATCTCCGGCCAGCGCGGCGCCGGCCCAGTTAACTCGTCGGCCATCGGCACGGTGATCCCGACCTTCATCCACGTTCCTCCAGCGACCGATCCCGGCGGGGTACCGGAGTTCGGCGATCGGCTACCCTTCTGCACCCGGAACGCGGCCCACAGGACGCCGCGCCAGCAAGCCTACCCCGCCGGAGGAAGCCGCAGGGTGCCGGACGCAGCCGATCCGTCCCGTGATTCGGGCAACACCGTGCATCGCGGCGGCCGGTACGGCGCAGTCCTCGGCATCCCCGCATTCCGCGCGCTTTGGCTGGCCCAGATGCTGGCCCACCTCGGCGAAGCGCTTTCCACCGTGGCGCTGCCGTTGCTGGCCTACGCGATCACCGGCTCGGCCCAACTGGCAAGCCAGGTGTTCGTCGCGCGCCTGCTGCCGATGATCCTGCTGGCCCCGGTCAGCGGGGTCCTCGTCGATCGGCTCGACCGCCGACGGATCATGCTGGTAACCGACGTCATCCGCGCCGGTTTGGTCATCCTGATCCCCTTCTGCACGGAGGCATGGCAACTTGCGGCGATCGCCACGCTGGTCGCCACCAACGACGCCGTCGCCCGCCCGGCGGGGCTGGCCGCCGTGCCGACCGTCGTGCCGGCGAACCAGTTGGTGAACGCCCTCTCGGCCACGCAGGTCGGCAGCGGCGCGATCCGCGTCGCCGGCCCGGCGGTCGGCGCGGCGATCATCGGCGTGGCCGGGCCCGGGCTGGCCTTTGGGCTGCAGGCGGTCTGCTTCCTGCTCTCGGCCGTGGCCCTCCTCCCGATCCGGCTGCCGCGGCCCGCCCGGCCGCCCGAGGCGCCGTCGGTTCGGCAGGAGATGTGGGAAGGGCTGGAGGTCGTCCGCACCAACCCCGTCGTGCGCGGCACGGCCGCGGTGGAAGCGCTCTGGCAAACGATGATGGCGATGCTCGCCGTCGCGCTGGTCGTTTACGTCGAGCGGGCGCTGCGGCTGGGCGCGGAATCGGGCAGCGTCTACGCCCTGCTGATGGCCACCTTCAGCCTCGGCACCGCCGTCGGCGCCATCATTGCCGGTCGGGTCGAGGCACGGATCGGGCGGCCGCGGCTGATGGCCATCGGCTACCTCGCACCGCTGCTGGTCGTCCCTGCGCTGGCGACGCCGCCGCTGCCCGTGCTCTTCATCTGCTTGCTCGGATTCGGGTTCGCCGACGCCTGGGCCGTCATCGCCATGCAGGCGTACCTCGCCGAGGCCGCGCCCGACCGCATCCGTGGGCGGGTCTATGCCGGCTGGACCGCAGCGGTGACCGCCGGCGGGGCGGTCGCCTTCCTCGTCGTGGGCTGGCTGACGACCGCCTGGGGTCCCGCGCCGACCATCGCCGCCTGCGGACTGCTCGTCGGCGTTGGCGGCCCCGTCCTGCTCTGGGCCACGGGGGCGCTCGACGCGATGCGGCGGCACGTCCCCGTATCGGCGGAACCAGCGGAAGCGATGCCCTAACCGATCCGGTGGCGCGGACAATGCGCGTCGGCGCGGTACAATGCGCCGCGGCTCGCCGCCCGCGGCGGAGTACCGGCAGCGTGGAGGAACGGACGGGATGAGCCCCATTCTCGGGGGAAAGACGGATCGGACGGCGGTCGATACCGCCAAGTCGCCGACGGGCATCGTGGGGGGGTATCGCTTCACCCTGAAGGGGTCCCCGCGCCACTACGACGACGTGGTCCGCATCGTCGAGGCCAACGGGGATGCGCAGGTCTACTTCGGTGAGGCGCTCACCTACGAGCGTGGCGCGGCCGTCGCGCTGTGGCGGATCGCGGCGACCGGGTTCTCATGGCTGCCTGCCCTGTACGCCTGGTGGGCCGAGCAGGAGCGGATCGAACCGGTGCGCTTCACGTTCCACCTCTACATCCCGCCCGACACCAAGTATCCCGACCTGGACCTGCGCGAGCACACGGCGGCGCAGGTCGAGCAGGTGATCCGGCAGAAGGCGCCGCGAACATAGCGGCGCATCCGGAGTTTCTCCGGTATTCTTTCGGGGTTTATTCGGCGTTTTTTCGGTCGCGGAACGTCGCGTACGTACGCGTCTTCCAAGGCATTTCGGGGTTTTTTCGCACCGCCCCTTAGCCTCAACGCCCGGAACCCCGTTCCGCAGCCGTTGAATCCGCCAGAAAACGTCCGCGCCCGATCCCCCGGCGGTGGACGCAACGCTCCTCCGGGACCGGATCGGACGGAGGCACCAACGACCGGCCTCGAAAACGCGACCGCGCCGCGACGGATATCCGTCGC
>JAFAEX010000104.1 GCA_023423795.1 Chloroflexota bacterium
AAGCGCCCTGACGAAGACGCGGTTCGTAGTGCCCTTCAGGGTGCTTTCCTCGTTAGCCCGGTCCTTTTAGGGCCGGGACCCGGGCCGGGACTGCTCGGACCGCACCCCGCGCCACGAAACCACGGAAGCCAACCCATGACCGCACCCTCCAAACTCGTCTCCCTCGCTGACGCCGCCGCGATGATCCCGGACGGCGCGACGGTGACCGTCTCCTCCTCCTCCGGGCTCGGTTGCCCGGACGCGATGCTGCGCGCCATCGGCGAGCGCTTCGAGCAAGAGGGCGCGCCGCGCGGGTTGACCACGATCCACCCCATCGCCGCCGGCGACATGTACGGCATCGACGGCATCGACCACATCGCCTGCCCGGGGCTGCTCAAGCGCATCATCGCGGGCAGTTACCCGAGCGGGCCGTCCTCGATGGAAGCCCCCGCCATCTGGCGGATGATCGACGAGAACGCCGTCGAGGCCTACAACCTGCCCTCCGGCGTGCTCTTCCACATTCACGCGGACGCGGCGGCGGGCCGCCCCGGCGTGCTGACGAAGGTCGGCCTCGACACGTTCGTCGATCCCCGGCGGCAGGGTGGCCGGATGAACGCCGCGACCACCGAGCAGATCGTCGAACTGGTCGAATTCGACGGGCAGGAGTGGTTGTTCGTCCGCGCCATCCAGCCCGACGTCGCGATCATCCGCGCCACCACCGCCGACGAGCGCGGCAACCTCTCGTTCGAGCACGAGGGCGCGTATCTGGGTGCGCTCGACCAGGCGCTCGCCGCCCGCAACAACGGCGGTCTCGTCATCGCGCAGGTGAAGCGGCTGACGGCGGCCGGCGCGATCCCGCCGCACGCGGTCCGGGTGCCCTCGACGCTGGTCGATGTCGTCGTTCTCGACCCGGAGCAGATGCAGACCACCGAGACGCGGCACGACCCCGCCATCTCCGGCGAGGTGCGGACCCCGCGCGACGCCTTCGAGATCCCCGAGTTCGGGCTGGAAAAGGTCATCGCCCGCCGCGCCGCGATGGAACTGCGGACCGGGGAAGCGGTCAATCTCGGGTTCGGCATTTCGGCGCTCGTCCCGCGCATCCTGCTGGAGGAAGGGCTGGATGAAGCGGTGACGTGGGTGATCGAGCAGGGCGCGGTCGGTGGCATGCCGCTGCTCGGGTTCGCCTTCGGCTGCGCCGCCAACGCCCAGGCCTACATGCCTTCGCCGGCCCAGTTCACGTACTTCCAGGGCGGAGGATTCGACCGTTCGATGCTCTCCTTCCTCCAGGTCGGGGCGGACGGCAGCGTGAACGTTTCCCGCCTCGCCGCGAAGCCGCACGTGACGGCGGGCGCGGGCGGGTTCATCGACATCACGGCCAACGCGGGGCGCATCGTCTTTTCCGGCTTCTTCCTCGCCGGGCGCTTCGACGCGACCGCCGCCGACGGCAGGTTGACCATCAACGCGGATGCGAAGGTCGCCAAGTTCGTTCCCGAGGTCGAGCACGTGACCTTCAGCGGCCGGATGGCGCGGGAGCGCGGGCAGGAGGTCGTCTACGTCACCGAGCGCTGCGTGATCGAATTGCGCGACGAGGGGCTGACCGTGACCGAGATCGCGCCCGGCATCGACCTCCAGCGCGACGTTCTGGACCGCGTTTCCATCCCGCTCCTTGTCGATCCCAACCTGCGGGAAATGGACGCCCGCCTGTTCCGCCCGGAGCCGATGGGGCTGGTCCTGCCCGACCGCGCCCCGCGCCGACTGGAGCAGGCGATGGGGCGCGCCGCGTCGTCGTAACGGAGCACCGAGGGAGCCGCCGCATCGACGCGGCACGATCGACTTCGACGGAGGCGTGATGACCGACGACGGCCTGTTGACCCTCAACCCCGCCGAAGCCCGCGCCGCGACCGCCGCCTTCGAGCGGATGTTCCCCGCCGACGACCGCGGCCCCGGCGCGACCGAGATCGGCGTCCTCGCCTACGTGGACAAGGCGCTAGCCGGCGCCTACGCCGACCTGCGCGAGACCTACCGCCTCGGCCTGCTCGCGCTCGACCGCGCCGCCCGCGACCGCTGGAGCGCGCCGTTCGCGGATGGTGAAGCCGCCGGGCAGGACGCGCTGCTGGCCGACCTCGAACGCGGCCTCGTTGCCGGCTGGCACGCGCCGGACCAGCGCGCGTTCTTCGACCTGCTGCGCGCCCACTTGCAGGAAGGGCTGTTCGCCGACCCGCTGCACGGCGGCAACCGGGACAAACTGGGCTGGCGGGTGCTCGGCCACCCCGGCGTCTGGCTCGAAAACTCCGCCGAGGAGAACCTGAGCGCCGAACCGGTGACCAAGGGCGGGGTGATCCAGTCCCTTGCCGACGTCGCCTACGCGCTCGGTTCGCCGCAGGTCCCGCGCGAAGTGCCCGGCTACGACCCGCAGCGCGGCGCGGCCGACCCGGCGCCGAAGGCCGACGTGGTGATGATCGGCGTCGGCGGCGTCGGCGGCTTCATCGCGCCGATCCTGTGCAAGGCGGGCCTGAAGGTCGTCGGGCTGGAGGCCGGGCCGTACTGGTTGCCCGAGGATTTCTCGCCGGACGAACTTGGGGCGGCCTACTACTGCCGGGCCGAGATGGGCCAGAAGTTCCTCTCCGAACAGCCGCGCTGGCGGCCGGCGGACGGGGAGCCAACGCGCAACCTGACCTATTCGCTGGGCCGGATGATGAACGGCGTCGGCGGCTCGGTGATCCATTACGGCGCGTGGCTGCGCCGGTTCCACCCGCACCACTTCGCGTTCCGCAGCCACGTCCGCGAGCGCTGGGGCGTAGCCGTCCTGCCGCCGCGCAACACGCTGGCCGACTGGCCGCTCTCCTACGACGAACTGGAACCGTGGTTCGGCGAGGCCGAACGCATCGCGGGCGTCACCCGCGAGGACAATCCGTTCGTCCCGCGTTCGACCGAAGCGCCGTTGCCGGCGCTGCGCCCGTTCCGCATGGGCGAGATCTTCTCAAAGGCGACGCGGGAGATGGGTTACCACCCGCACATGGTCGCGGTGGGGATGAACACCGAACCGCGCTACGGCTACCCGGAGATGACCTACACCGCCTGGAACAACGGGTTCGGTGCGTGGACCGGCGACAAGTGGCACCCCGGCCTGTCCAGCGTGCCGGAGGCGCTGGCCACCGGTAACTTCGACCTGCGGACGCATTGCAGGGTGACGAAGATCGTCACCGACGGCGATGGCCGCGCCCGCGGCGTGGTCTACCGCGACCCGCTCGGCCGCGAGAGGGTGCAGGAGGCCGACACCGTCCTGCTGTGCGCCTACACCTACGAGAACGTCCGCCTGCTGTTCCTCTCGGCGGACGGCAAGCACCCGGACGGGCTGGGCAACACGTCAGGGCAACTCGGCAAGCACTACATGACCAAGATGTTCGCCCACGTGGACGGCTACTTCCCGGACGTCGTCTTCAACCGCCACACCGGCCCCGCCGCGCAGGCGGTGGTGATGGACGATTTGCTCTGCCCGCCGTTCGATCCGGTGGCCGAAGGGTTCGTCGGCGGCGGCACGCTCGGGGCGGAGAACCAGTTCCTGCCGCTGCAGATCGCCCGCGAGAGCCTGCCGGATCGCGTACCGCGCTGGGGTGCTGGCTACAAGCGCCACCTGCAGGAATGGCAGCACCTCGGCGTCGTGCGCTGCCAGCCGGACGCGATGTCCTACGAGGACAACTACCTCGACGTCGATCCCGGCCACCGGGACACCAGCGGGCTCGGGATGCCGGTGCTGCGCGTGACCTACCAGTTGCAGCCGAACGAACTGCGGCAGGCGGCATTCTTCGAGGAGAAGAGCGCCGAAATCCTGCGGGCGATGGGCGCGACCGAGACCTGGGCGGGACCGAGTTTCACCGGCGCCGGTTCCTCCCACGACCTCGGCGGCTGCCGCTTCGGCGACGACCCAGCCGGCAGCGTGCTCGACCGCACCCTGCGCGTCCATGATACGCCCGGGCTCTACGTCTTCTCCGGCGCGGCGTTCCCGACCTGCCCGGGGATCAATCCGACGCTGACGCTGTGGGCGCTGTGCTTGCACGCCGCCCACGGCCTCGTCGATCGCCTGCGGGCGGGGGAGGAACGATGACGTCCGATCCGCGGGTGCGGCTGGAGCGCGACGGTGCACTGGCGACCATCGTCCTCGACCGGCCTGACAAACTCAACGCGCTCGACCCGGTGATGCTCGCCGCGCTGGAAACCCACGTTTCGGCGCTCGACCGCGACCCTGCCGCCCGCGTGGTGCTGCTGACGGGCGCGGGCGAGAAGGCATTTTGCGTCGGCGCGGACATCACCGCCTGGGCCGCGCTGGAGCCGCTCGACATGTGGCGCACCTGGGTTCGCGAAGGGCACCGCATCTTCGACCGGCTGGCCGCGCTGCGCCAGCCGACCATCGCCGTCCTGAACGGGTACGCCTTCGGCGGCGGACTGGAACTGGCGCTCGCCTGCGACCTGCGGCTGATGGCCGACGACACCGCGGTGGCGTTCCCCGAAACGAAAATCGCGACGCTGCCCGGTTGGGCCGGCACGCGGCGCTTGCCCGAGGCGATCGGCACGGCCCGCGCCAAGCAGATGATCTTCTCCGGTGAGCGCGTCGGGGCGGAACAGGCCGAGCGCTGGGGCCTCGTCAACGAAGCCGTGCCGCGAGCCGAATTGCAGGACCGCGCGCGGGCGCTCGCCGACGCGATCGCCAGCAACGCCCCGATCTCGGTGCAACTCGCGAAGGCCGCCATCGACGGCCGCGACGCCGCGCTGGAAGCCCTCGCCGGGGCGCTCGCCGCCGGGACGGAGGACGGGCGGGAAGGCATCGCCTCCTTCCGCGAAAAGCGCGCGCCGGAGTTCACGGGCCGCTGACGCCGGCCATTTCCGTCCGGATGGACGCGCGGCCAATTGCCCCGACGACGATCGAACTCCGGGCATCGCTGCCCCGTTCCTGGTTCGAAAGAGGAGACCTGAATCGTGACCGACACCCCGTTCGTCCTTAGCGGCTCGCTGGAAGAGCGCGCCGAAACCGCGCTCGCCTTCGCCCAGCGCCAGGTGCGCGGCCTTGCCGAGCGCGACCCGGACTACTTCCCGCTCTTCACCGAGAACGGGAAATGGCGCCACGGCAAACCCTCCTGGACCAACTGGTGCGAGGGGTTCTTCGGCGGCATGATGTGGATCTTCGCCCGCCGCACCGGCGACCCCGAATGGCGGGCGCGCGCCGAGCACTACTCCCGATTGATCGAGGAGCGGCAGCACGACCGCAACGTCCACGACCTCGGGTTCCTGTTCTGGTCTACCTGGAAGCGCTGGTACGACCTCGACGGCGACCCGGCGCTGGAGGAGCGCGTCGTCACCGCCGGGACCACGATGGGGCACCGGTACAACCCGGCCGGCAAGTACCTGCGCTCGTTCGTCGCGCCGGAAAGCTGCTTCATCGACATCATGATGAATATCGGCATCATCTTCTACGCCGCCCAGCGGTCCGGAAACGCCGACCTGCTGGAGCGCGTCACCCAGCACTGCCTGACCACCCGGCGCTACCTCGTGCGCGGCGACGGATCGACCAGCCACGAGGGCGTTTTCGATCCCGAATCCGGCGAGTTCCTGCGCCAAACCACCCACCAGGGGTGGCGCGACGACTCGTCGTGGGCGCGCGGCCAGTGCTGGGCGCTCTACGGGTTCGGCACCGCCTACCGGTTCTCCGGCGACGAGCGGTTCCTCGACGCCGCCCAGCGCACGGCCGACTTCTACATCGCGCGCACCCCGGCCGACGGCGTGCCGCCGAACGACTGGGAAGAGCCGAATCCGGTTGCCCGCTGGGAAAGCTCGGCTGCCGCGATCGCGGCGACCGGAATGTTCCAATTGGCCGAACTGTCCGCGCCGACCGACCCCGGGCGCGCCGAGGGGTACCGGGCGTATGCGCGCACGATCCTCGATACGCTGCTGACCCCGGAATTCGTCGCGGTGGACGACCCGGAGTGGGAAGGCATCCTAAAGCACGGCAGCTACCACGAGCGGCTCGGGCTGGGGGTGGACGAAAGCGTGATGTGGGGCGAGTACTTCTTCTGCGAGGCGCTCGACAAACTGCTCGGCGCGCCCGCGATCCAGTAACTCGCTCGGCCACATCGGCCAAACTTGACGGGTGCGGCGGTCGCATGTACCGTCATCTCGTTCCGAGCAAGCGCGACGCGCCGAGCCGCTGACCCGTCGAAGGCGACGGGGTGGGGATCGGCGCCATTCCGTGCGTGAGGAGGCCGCGGGCGGCGTAGCCCGCGGGTTTGACCGGAAGGAGGAACGACCGGTGGACGTTGGCAAGACGATGGCGGCCCAGGCGAGCCGCCGCGGAATCCTGAAGGGCGCGGCCGCCCTTGGCTTCGCCGGACTGGCCGCCGGCCGCGCGGGGTGGGTCTCCGTCGGCGCGCAGGAAGACCAGCTCGAAGTCTTCTCGTGGTGGACGTCGCCGGGCGAAGCGCCGGCGCTGCAGGCGCTGTTCGACGCCTTCACCGCCGCCAACCCTGACGTCGAAATCGTCAACGCGGCCGTCGCCGGCGGCGCCGGGGTGAACGCCCGTGCCGTGCTGCTGACCCGCCTCCAGGGCGGCCAGCCGCCGGACTCGTGGCAGACCCACATCGGCCGCGAACTCGTCGATAACTACGTCGTGCCCGGCTACACCGAGCCCATCACCGAGATCTACGAGGAAGAGGGCTGGGCGGAAGTGATGCCGGCCGGCCTCGTCGATCAGGCCACCTGGGAGTCGAACCAGTACTCCGTGCCGGTCGGCGTCCACCGCGGCAACGGGTTCTTCTACAACAAGCAATTGCTGGCCGATAACGGCATCGAGGTTGGCGACGAGCTGACGGTCGATCAGTTCTTCGAGATCGCCGAAACGCTGAAGGCGGCCGGCGTCACCGCGCTGGCGATGGCGAGCAAGGACACCTTCCCGCCGGCCCAGACCTTCGAGAACACGCTGCTCGGCGTCGTCGGCCCGGAGAAGTACGACCAGCTCTTCAAGGGCGAGGCGGACTGGGACGACGAGGGCGTGCGCCAGGCCGCCGACGTCTTCGCCCGGATGCTCGACTACGTGAACGAAGACCACGCCGCCCTGTCGTGGGACCAGGCGATGGCGCTCGTGATCGAGGGCAAGGCGGCGTTCAACTCGATGGGCGACTGGGCCTACGGCGAAGTCGTCGCCAAGGACGCCGTAGACGACATCGGCTGGGTGAGCCACCCCGGCTCCCAGGGCTCGTTCATGCTGGTGGTGGACTCGTTCACGCTGCCGGTTGGCGCGCCCCACCCGGAGAATGCGAAGAACTGGCTGCGCGTCCTCGGCTCGAAGGAAGCGCAGGAAGCTTTCAACCCGCTCAAGGGCTCGATCCCGGCCCGCACCGACGCCGACCGCGAAAAGTTCAACGCCTACGGCCAGTGGGCGATGGACGACTTCGCCTCCGCCGCGCTGGTGCCCTCCTGTGCGCACGGGCAGGCGTCGTCGCCGGCCTTCCAGCAGGCGTTCTACGACGCCGGCCTGGCCTTCGTCATCGATCGCGACGTCGATTCGCTGATCCTCGCCCTGCAGGACGCCGCCGCGCTCGACGCGGAGACGACCGCCTAGCACGGCGAGGTCCGACCGGCGCCCGCGGGCGCCGGGGCGGGGGGGGGGGGGCCCCCCCCC
>JAFAEX010000131.1 GCA_023423795.1 Chloroflexota bacterium
GTTTTTTATGCGCGCCCCTACAAACTCGGTGCTTGGCTCAGTCCGCCGCCTGCGGCGCCATCGGCAGCGACGTGCCCGTCCCCCGGCGCTCCGGGCGGTTGCCCTTGCGCCGGGCGGCCTTGGCGCGGGCGCGGGCGACCCGCCCCGCGCTGGCGCGGCCCTCGCTCGGCTGGACTGCCCGGCGCTCGGCCCCTGGCCCGTACGCCCAAAGGTCGTAGGGACCGGCGTCGGCGATCTCCAGTTCGACGATCTCCCCCACCGGCAGCGCGCCGGGGACGAAGACCATGCCGTCCACCTCGGGCGCGTGGCGGCGGGCGCGGCCGACCGAAATCGGCTCGGTGTTGCCGGCCTCGTCCTCGGCCTCCCCGACTCCCTCGACCAGGATTTCGAGGGTGCGGCCGACCAGCGCCCGGTTCTTCTTCCAGGAGATCGACTGCTGCAACTCCATGATCGCCGCCCGGCGCTCCTCGGCGACCTCGGCCGGCACGCGCGGCAGGTCCAGTTCGACCGCCTTCGTGCCCGGCTCCGGCGACCAGGTGAAGACGCCGACGTGGTCGAACTCCTGCTCGGCGATGAAATCGTGCAGGGTCCGGAACGCCTCGTCCGTCTCGCCGGGGTAGCCAACGATCAGCGTCGTCCGCATCACCGGCTCGGGCAGCGTGGCGCGGGCGTGGTCGATCAGGCGGCGCGTATTGTCGATGTCGCTCGGGCGGTTCATCGCCCGCAGGACGCCGCGGTCCGCGTGCTGGATCGGCATGTCGAGGTACGGCAGCAGCGCGTCGTGCTTCGCCATCGTGTCCACCATCCGCAGCGTCAGCGGCGTGGGGTAGATGTAGAGCATCCGCAGCCACGGCAGCGTCGGCACCTGCTCGGCGATGGATTCCAGCAATTGCGGCAGCCCGTGCTTGATCCCGAGGTCGGCCCCGTAGCGGATCGTGTCCTGCGCGACGAGCACGACCTCCTTCGTCCCGCGTTCCACGAGATCGACGATCTCGGCCAGCACGTGCAGCGGGCGCTTGGAAACCTGCCGCCCCTTGATGCTGGGGATCGTGCAGAAGGCGCAGTTGTGGTCGCAGCCGTCGGCGATCTTGACGTAGGCCGACGGGCCGGCGTCCGCCTTGGTGAAGGTGGTCAGCATCCCCTCGCAACCGGCCACTTCCGGCTGCACCCCTTCGCCCAGCAGTTCGCCGACCACGTCGCCGATGCGGAACCACTCCCGCGTCGTCAGCACGTGGTCCACCCCGGCCGGCAAATGATTGCGGTAGTCGCCCAGCGCCGGCATGCAGCCGGCGGCGACGATCACCTGCCCCGGCTGGCGGGCGGCGACGAACTCCTCGATGACCCCGACCGACTCGGCGCGGGCCGCCCCGAGGAAGCCGCAGGTGTTGACGATCACCACCCGCGCCTCCTCCGGCGCGGTGGCCGGGGCCATCCCCCGCTGCCGCAGCAGGTGGTCCATGCCGTCCGAATCGACGCGGTTCTTGGAGCACCCGAGGGTGGCGATGTGGAACGAAGCGGGGGTGGTCAACGGGGCCTCCGTGGGTTGCGAATGGTGGCGTGCGGTTTGTGGGGACACGAGCGATTGGCAACGGTCAGGGATCGGCTCCGGACTCCCGCAACCTACACCCCACAACCCGCGACCCACGACCTACCGGTAATTCGTGAATTGCAGCGCCACCGGGTAGTCCGCCGCCTTGAGGGCGGTGATGACGGCCTGCAAATCGTCCTTGTTCTTCGCCTGGACGCGGATGGCGTCGCCCTGGATCTGGGGCGTCACCTTCTTGAACTCGTCGCGCAGGCGCTTGTTGATCTGCTTGGCGAGCTCCTCGGGAATGCCCTTCTTGAGCTTGACGACCTGCCGGACCCGGCCGCCGGACGCTTCCTCTTCCTTCTGGTAGTCGAGGATCTTCAGCGACAGGTTACGGCGGACGAACTTCGACTCCAGCACGTCGTGCACCGTGCGCAGGGTGTGCTCGGAATCGGTGTTGATCGTCAGTTCCTCGCCCTTGTGGGTGATCTCGGTCTTCGTGTCCTTGAGGTCGTAGCGCGTGGCGATTTCGCGCTCGGTCTGGTCGAGCGCGTTCCGCAGTTCCTGCGCGTCGTAATCGGAAACGATGTCGAACGACGATAGCTGCGCCATAAATGGAAACCTCCTATCACGTCCAACCGGCTAGTCTACCGCAGACGCGGGCAACGAGTGCTCCCGTCGCGCGGCAAGACGGCGCGGGAACCCGGTATCCAGCCCGCCGCGCGGTGCGCTATGATCCCGGCGGGTACCGGATGACACGCTGCGCGCCGCGCGGCCGATCGCGTTCCCGCCTCCGGCGGGCGACTCGGCCCCGCGCCCGCCGCTCCGGGCCGAACCGTAGTGGACGGGGTCGAAGCTGACCCCGGAATGACGAGGAGACAGGAGGCAACGATGTCCCGATTCACCCGCCGCGCCGGGCTGGTGGCCGCGGCGCTGACCGCGACCATCGGCATGGGGATCGCGCCCGCGTTCGCGCAGGACGCGACCACCCCGGCGTCCCGCGAAGACATCCGGATCGTCGTCGTCAGCCACGGCCAGGCGTCCGACCCGTTCTGGTCGGTCGTCCAGCAAGGCGTCGCCCAGGCCGGCGAGGACATGGGCGTCCAGGTCGAGTACCAGGCGCCGACCACCTTCGACATGGTCGCCATGGCCCAGCTGATCGACGCCGCCGTCGCCACCGATCCGGACGGGCTGGTCGTCTCCGTGCCGGACGCCGAGGCGCTCGGCGCGTCGATCTCCGGCGCGGTCGAGGCCGGCATCCCGGTCATCACCATGAACTCCGGCTCCGACGTGGCCAAGGAACTCGGCGCGCTGACCCACGTCGGCCAGACCGAGTACGAAGCCGGCTTCGGCGGCGGCGAGCGGATGGCCGCCGAGGGCGTCACCAACGCCCTGTGCGTCAACCAGGAAGTCGGCAACGCCGCGCTCGACCAGCGCTGCCAGGGCTTCACCGACGCGATGACCGCCGCCGGCGCGACCGTCACGGTGCTCGGCATCGACCTCAACGACCCGACCGGCGCCCAGCAGGCGATCGAGGCCGCGCTGACCGCCAACCCGGACGTCAACGGCATCCTCACCCTCGGCCCGACCGGCTCCGCCCCGGCGCTGGCCGCGCTCGAATCCGCCGGCCTGGCCGAGACGATCAAGCTGGCCACCTTCGACCTGTCGCCGGAGGTGCTGGAAGCCATCCGCGACGGCCAGATGCTGTTCGCGATCGACCAGCAGCAGTACCTACAGGGCTACCTGCCGATCGTGCTGCTGACCCTGAACGCGACCAACCTCAACACGATCGCCAACGACGTGCTGATGACCGGCCCCGGCTTCGTCACCGCCGACAACGCCGAGCGCGTCATCTCGCTGGCCGAAGCCGGCACCCGCTAGGGTTCCGCTTCGCCGCGAACCGGACGCCGGGACCGGGTTGGGGCTCGCCCCGCCGGAACCGGCGTCCGGTTTCCGTTTTCGGACCCGGTGCATTGCGGCCCGGTCGTGGTGCGGCGCTTGGCCCGGGGCTATAGCCCCGGGCCAAGCGGACAAAGGACCCCGAAGGGCCCTGCGCACGACGCGGTGCGCCCTCGTCAATTCCAGCGCCACGCACGACGGGACGACGTATTCGGCCGCGATTGCCACTCGGAACTCGGCACTCCCGTCGTCGCACCCAGCACGTCGTCCCGTTGCACGAGATCGGACTTGCCCATGAGCGCATCACCGCAGGCCGTCGGAGCCGGGGCCGCCGCGCCGGACGAGCGCGTCGCCCGCGTCAACCCGGTCCGCCGCTTCTTCGCCCGCCCGGAGGCCGGGGCCATCTCGGCCGCGATCGCGATCTGGCTAGCCTTCGCCCTCTACGGGGTCTCCTCGGCGGCGTTCCTGTCGCCGCGCGGCACCGCCAGCTATCTCGAGGTGGCGGCCCAGCTCGGCATCCTCGCCGTGCCGGTGGCGCTGCTGATGATCGGCGGCGAATTCGACCTCTCGATCGGGTCGGTGATCGGCGTCACCGGCATGGTCACCGCGCTGCTCTCCACCCAGTTCGGCTGGGGGTTGTGGCCCGCCCTGCTGGCCGCCCTCGTGCTGGCGCTCCTGCTGGGCGCGATGAACGGGCTGCTGGTGGTCCGCACCGGGTTGCCCTCGTTCATCGTCACGCTGGCGACGCTGTTCATGCTGCGCGGGCTGACCATCGCCGTGACCCGGATCGTCACCGGCCGCACCCAGATCGGCGGCATCAAGGACGTTCCCGGCTACGAACTGGCGGCGCAGGTCTTCGGGCAGAAGGTCGCCTTCGCCGGGGCGCAATTCTCCATCTCGATCCTGTGGTGGCTGCTGCTGGTGGCGCTGGGCTCGTGGCTGCTGCTGCGGACGCGGTTCGGTAACTGGATCTTCGGCGTCGGCGGCAACGCGCCGGCGGCACGCAACGTCGGCGTCCCGGTCGATCGGGTCAAGATCATCCTGTTCATGATGACCGCCGCCGGGGCGTGGCTGGTCAGCACCATCTGGATCACCTCGTTCGGCAACACCGACGTGCTGCGCGGCACCGACCGGGAGTTCTACGCCATCATCGCCGCCGTCATCGGCGGCAACCTGATGACCGGCGGCTACGGCAGCGTCTTCGGCGCGGCCTTCGGCGCGCTGATCTACGGCATGATCGCGCAGGGCGTGCTCTACGCCGGCATCGGCGCCGACTGGGTGCAGTTCTTCCTCGGCTCCATGCTGCTGATCGCGGTGCTGGTCAACCGCGCGATCCGCGCCCGCGCGATGGGAGGCCGCCGATGAGCGCCGCCGCTGCTGCTCCCGCCGCCGGAACGCCGTATCGGCCGGGCGAAACGCCGCTGCTCGAAGTCCGCGACGTTTCCAAGCACTTCGGCAGCGTGATCGCGCTGTCCGGCGTGTCGATGTCGGTCTACGCCGGCGAGGTGATGTGCCTGCTCGGCGACAACGGCGCCGGCAAGTCCACCCTGATCAAGATCCTCTCCGGGGTCCACAAGCCGACCTCCGGCGAGTTCCTCTGCGAGGGGAAGCCGGTCGATTTCGATTCGCCGCGCGACGCGCTGGACGCCGGCATCGCCACCGTCTTCCAGGACCTGGCGATGATCCCGCTGATGAGCGTCGCCCGGAACTTCTTCCTCGGTTCGGAACCGACCATCGGGGTCGGGCCGTTCAAGCGGTTCGACCGCCAGCGCGCCGACACCATCACCCGCGAGGAGATGGCGAAGATGGGCATCCACCTGCGCGACACCGAGCAGCCGGTGGGCACCCTCTCCGGCGGCGAGCGGCAGTGCGTCGCCATCGCCCGCGCCGTCTACTTCGGGGCCAAGGTGCTGATCCTCGACGAACCGACCGCCGCCCTCGGCGTGAAGGAGGCCGGCGTCGTACTGCGCTACATCGCGCAGGCGCGGGCGCGCGGGCTGGGCGTGGTCTTCATCACCCACAACGTCCACCACGCCTACCCCATCGGCGACCGCTTCACGCTGCTCAACCGCGGCCGCTCCTACGGCACCTTCCGCAAGGACGAGGTGAGCCGCGAGGAGGTCGTGCGCATGATGGCCGGCGGCGAGGAACTGGAAGAACTCGGCCACGAATTGGAGGAGTTCGCCCGCACCGACCGCCTCGCCGGCGCGTCGCTCGAAGCCGCGGGCCGGGCGTTCGAGGAAGAAGCCCGGCAATTGTAGGTGTCGGGTGTCGGGTGCCGGGTGTCGGGATCGGGGTCGTTGCCCTGCTCCCGAAACCCGGCACCCGACACCCCCGGAGGAGATCGATGAGGATCGCCAACGCGCCGTGCTCGTGGGGCGTGCTCGAGTTCGAGGGGATGGTCGGCAAGGGCGCCGGCTGGGAAACCGTGCTCGACGAGATCGCCGAGACCGGCTACGCCGGCACCGAACTGGGCGACCTCGGGTTCATGCCGACCGACCCCGCCACCCTCGCCGGGGAACTGGCCAAACGCGACCTCGCCATGCTGGGCGCCTACGTGCCGGTGAACCTGCGCGACCGGGAAGCCCACGCGCCCGGCATCGCCCACGCGCTGACCGTCGCCCGGCTGCTGGCCGCCGTCGCCACCGACGAGAGCCGACCGGGACCGTTCATCGTGCTGGCCGACGACAACGGCACCGATCCGGTGCGCACCGCCCACGCCGGCCGGGCGACGCCGGAGATGGCGCTGTCCGGCGAGGATTTCGCGGTCTACGTCGAGGGCGCGGAGGCGGTCGCGCGCGCCGTCCGCGCCGAGACGGGGCTGCCGACGGTCTTCCACCCGCACAGCGCCGGGTTCGCCGAAACGCCTGACGAGATCCGCCGCTTCGCCGCCGCGACCGATCCGGCGCTGATCGGGCTGGTGTTCGATACCGGCCACTTCCTGTTCGGCGCGGGCCCGGACGGTGCCGACCCGGTGGCCATGCTGGACGAATTGGGCGACCGCGTCTGGCACGTCCACTTCAAGGACATGTCGCCGGAGGTCGCCGCGCGGTCCCGCGACGAGGAGTGGCCCTACTTCCGCGCGCTGGAGCACGGCGTCTTTTCCGAGCTGGGCCGCGGCGCGGTCGATTTCGCCGCCGTCGCCGACGCGCTGCGGAAGCGGGGTTACGACGGCTGGATCGTCGTCGAGCAGGACGTGCTGCCGGGCATGGGCGCACCGAAGGAGAGCGCCCAGCGCAACCGCGACTTCCTGCGCTCGATCGGGCTCTAAGCGAGTTCCTCGGGGCGCCGGGGCCGTCGTCGCGCCGAACGACGCGGCAACAGCCCGCGCCATCGGGAACCGGCGAAGCCCGACAGCGAGGAAGATGACCGCCGCCGTTGCGGCAGCACCTGCCGCGAGAATCGCGCCCGTGCCCGCTTGACATGTCCAAACGGCGTCCCTATGATGCGGGCGAATCATCATATGATTGGAATCTCGCAGCGGTTGACACTAGGTCGGACGGTGGCGACACGACACCCGGCGTCGGACCTCCGGCGTGGACTGCATCGGGAGGTTGTCCACCAGCTCGGGCTCCTCGTGCTCGGCCACGGGATGGCGCCCGGCGCCAGGCTGCCGGACGAGACGGCCCTGAGCGAGCAACTCGGCGTGAGCCGGACGGTGGTGCGGGAGGCGATCAAGGTGCTCGCCTCGAAGGGGCTCGTCGAAGCCCGCCCGAGGATCGGGATGCAGGTGCGCCCGCGCCGCCACTGGAACCTGCTCGATTCGGATGTCCTTGCCTGGCGGTACGAAGCCGGGCCGGACCAGGGGTTCCTGGAAGACATCAGCGAAGTGCGGGGAATCATCGAACCGCCGGCGGCGGCCCTCGCCGCCGGGCGCGCGACCGACGACGAGGTGGAACGCATCCTCGCCTTGTGCACGCGGATGGAGGAGGCCGCCGACGACGACGGGGACGACTACATCGACGCCGACATGTCATTTCACACCGCCGTCCTCGACGCCTGCCACAACGACCTGCTCGCCCAGTTGAGCGACACGATCACGATGGCGTTGCGGCTCAGCCGACGGCTGACGGCAACCGTGCCGGGCAGCAGCCGTGCGGCGATGCCGACCCACTGGGCGGTGGCGCGGGCGATCGCCGGCCGGGCGCCGCGCACGGCCGAGACCGCCATGAGGGATCTCCTGCAGGTCACCGCGGCCGACATCGAGCGCGCCTTGCGCGCACCGGAACCGGGAGCGAGATAAGCCAGCCGCGGCGAAGGGGTTGGCCAGGAGCGCGATGATGCCGAGCGACGACGCCGTCGAGGCACGAGCAACGCCCGCCGGGGCAGGCCACGCCCGGGACGCGGCGGCGCCGAGCGCCGCCCGCCGCATCCTCGGCTGGTTCACGGGCATCAAGGAACTCAACATCCTGATCGCCCTCGTGCTCCTGTGCGTGCTGCTGGCGTTCCTTTCCCCGGTGTTCTTCACCGCCAACAACCTGCTCGGCGTGGCGCGCGCCTTCTCGCTGACCGCGATCGCCGCCATCGGGCAAACGATGGTGATCATCACCGGCGGCATCGACCTGTCGGCCGGCTCCATCATCGGGCTCTCCAGCCTCTCGACCGGGTTGCTGCTGGTCAACGGCTGGCCCGCCATCCCGGCGATCCTCGCCGGGCTCGCCGTGGGCACCGCCTTCGGGGCCTGCAACGGGCTGCTCATCACCCGCCTCGGGTTGCCGCCGTTCATCGCCACGCTCGGCACGCTGAGCATCGGGCGCGGCTTGATCTACGTCATCACCCAGGGCTACCCGGTCACGGCGCCGCGGGACCCCCTGCTGCTGCAAATCGGGCAGGGGTACGTCGGCCGGGTGCCGATGCCGGTCATCATCATGGTCGTCATCACGATCTTCGCCGGCCTGTTCCTGTCGCGATCGACCCTTGGGCGCTACATCTACGCCGTCGGCGGCAACGAAGAAGCGGCGCGGCTGGCCGGCATCAACGTCAACCGCGTCAAGATGTTCGTCTACACCACCAGCGGGTTCCTCGCCTCGGTCTCCGGCATCATCCTGCTGTCCCGCCTCGTCTCCGCGCAGCCGACGGCCGGGCTCGGGCAGGAACTGCCGGTCATCGCCGCCTCGATCATCGGCGGCACCAGCCTGATCGGCGGCGAAGGCACCGCCCTCGGCGCGGTCCTCGGCGCGGCGATCGTCGGCGTGCTGGAAAACGGCATCGTCCTCCTCGGCATCAACACCTACGCCCAGCAGGTGGTCACCGGCGCGGTGATCCTGCTGGCGGTCGGGCTCGACATCTGGCAGAAGCGGCGCCAACGGCGCGCCGCCTGAGCAACGAGGCCCATCAATGGATGGCGCGGACGCGCAACGGGGCGCGCCCGACGGTCGGAAACCGGTCCCTGCGTCGCAGCACGAGGAGGTCCATCGATGAGCGTCCGTGGCAAGGTATGCAGAACGTCGTTCAACCGGCGGCAGTTCGTCGCCGGAGGCGCGGCCGGCATCGCGGCCCTGGGCGGCCACCGCTTCGGCGTGCTGGCGCAGGATGCGACCCCGGCGGCGTCGCCGGTGGCGGCGTCCTGCGCCGAACCGTTCGACCCCGCGCGCCTCTCGACGGTGAAGATGGTGACCGACGGCTCGCCGATCACCGTCGCGATCGTGCCGAAGGGGGTTCACCCCTTCTTCGAAGACTGCCGGATCGGGGCCGAGGAGGAGGCCAACGCGCTCGGCGTCACCTTCGAGTGGCAGGCGCCGCAGCAGTTCGACGCCGCGCTCCAGGTCAAGATGATCGAGGACCTGATCACCAAACAGGTCAACGCCATCGTCATCTCGCCCAACGAGCCGACCTCGGTGGTCGATGTCATCAACAACGGCCTGCAGCAGGGCATCCTGATGATGACGTTCGACTCCGACTCGCCGGACAGCGACCGCGTCGAGTACATCGGGACCAACAACAAGACCGCGGGCATGCTCCAGGGCGAGACGTTGCGCGACGCGCTCGGCGGCTCGGGCAAGATCGGCATCATCACCGGCGGCCTCGGCGCGCTCAACCTCAACGAGCGGATCGAAGGCCTCCTCGAAACGATCGGCCCGGACATCGAGGTGGTCGAAACGGTCGCCACCGACGAGGACCTGCAGAAGGGCTTCGGCGTCAGCGAGGCCCTGCTGCGCACCCACCCCGACCTGAACGGCGTCGCCTGCATGAGCGCCACCGGCGGCCCGACCCTCGCCCAGGTGCTGCAGGGGCCGGAATTCGCCGACCGCGACCTGACCGTCGTCGCCTTCGACGACCTCCAGGAAGTGCTGGACGCAATCGAGGCCGGCATCATCTACGCCACGATGGTGCAGCGGCCGGTCCAGATGGGCAAACTCTCCATCAGCGAGGCGCACAAGATCCTGACCGAGGGCTTCGTCCCCGAGTGCGCGCTCCTCGACACCGGCGTCACGGTGGTGACGAAGGACAACCTCACGACCTACACCAAGTAGGCACCCAGCGCCCGGGGCATTCCTGCCCCGGGCCTGCTCCCCGGCCTCCCGTCATCCCAGTCCATTCCCGGAGGAGGCGCCATAAACACCATCCGCATCAGCGCGCCGCGTCGCGTTCCGGCAGTCGCCGTCGCCGCTTCGCTCGCCATCCTGCTCGCGCTCCTGCCGCTCGTGTCGCTCACGGCGGCGCAGGACGCCACCCCCATGGCCGCCGCCGGCGGCGTCTCCAGCGAACCGTGGGGCGAGGTCGATGGCGAGGAGGTCAAACTCTTCACCCTGACCAACGCCAACGGCATGGAAGTCAAAATCACCAACTACGGCGGGATCATCACCTCGGTGGTGGTTCCCGACCGCGACGGCGCGTTGGAAAACGTCACCCTCGGGTTCGACAACCTCGACGCCTACGTCGCCGGCCACCCGTACTTCGGCAACATCACCGGCCGCTACGCCAACCGCATCGCCCGCGGCACGTTCCGGATCGGCGACGAAACCTACTACCTGGCCCTCAACAACGGCCCGAACACCCTGCACGGCGGGGACAAGGGCTTCGACAAGGTGGTCTGGGCGGCGGAAGAACTCACCGGCGACGGCGAGGCCGGCGTCCGGATGAGCCGGGTCAGCCCGGACATGGAGGAAGGCTACCCCGGCAACCTCACCGTCGAGGTGACCTACACCCTCACCGACGCCAACGAGATCCGGATCGACTACCACGCGACCACGGACGCGCCGACGGTCGTCAACCTGACCAACCACGCCTACTGGAACCTCGCCGGCGACGGCGCCGGCTCGATCGACGACCACGTGCTGACCGTGATGGCCGGCAATTACACGCCGGTGGACGCGAACCTCATCCCGACCGGCGAGATCGCCCCGGTCGCGGACACCCCGATGGACTTCACGACACCCCACGCGATCGGGGAGCGCATCCGCGACGACTTCGAGCAACTCGTGCTCGGCCGCGGCTACGACCACAACTACGTGCTCGACCGGGAAAACGCCGACGACACGTCGCTCATCGTGGCCGCCATCGTGGAGGAGCCGGAAAGCGGCCGCACGCTGACGATTTCGACGACCGAGCCGGGCATCCAGTTCTACTCGGGGAATTTCCTCGACGGCACGGTCGTCGGCGCCGCCGGCAAGATGTACCGCCAGGGAGACGGCTTCGCGCTTGAAACGCAGCACTTCCCGGATTCGCCCAACCAGCCCGATTTCCCGGACACCGTGCTGGAGCCGGGCGAGGAGTTCAATTCGACCACGGTATTCGCGTTCTCGGCGTCGTAGGGGCGCACTCCTCTACCCCGCGGTTCGCGCCCCGCTCCCGCCGCAACGGGAGCGGGGTTCCCCGCGCCGGAACCAGGGAGACGGGCCGTGACCAATCCGGATCCGGTGCTGGACGCACGCGGCATCTCCAAACGATTCCCCGGGGTGCACGCGCTGGACGACGTGTCGCTCCGCATCATGCCCGGCGAGGTGCACGCCGTCGTCGGCGAGAACGGGGCGGGCAAATCGACGCTGATGAAGATCCTCTCCGGCGCGCAAGCGCCAGACGCCGGGACGATCGCCATCGACGGGCGGGACATGACCATCGAGAGCCCGCGCGCGGCGCACGATCTGGGGATCATCACCATCTACCAGGAACTGAGCCTGGTCAACGCGCTCAGCATCGGCGAGAACATCTTCCTCGGCGACCTGCCGACCGGCACGGGAGGCTGGCAGGTCGATTGGCCCGACGTCTGGCGGCGCTCGGCCGACCTGCTGGCCCGCGTCGGCTTGAACATCCGGCCGCAAACGCTGGTGCGCCACCTGAGCGTCGCCCAGAAGCAGATGGTGGAGATCGCCCGCGCCCTCGCCCGCAACGTGCGGGTGCTGATCCTCGACGAACCGACCAGTTCCCTTTCGGATGGGGAAACCGAGCGGCTGTTCGAGATCATCGCCGCGCTGCGGGCGCAGGGCGTCGGCATCGTCTACATCTCGCACCGGCTGGGGGAGGTGTTCCGCATCGCGCAGCGGATCACCGTGCTGCGCGACGGCAAACTGGTCGGTACGCTGCCGGTCGAGGAGGCCACCGAGGACCGGCTGGTGCGGATGATGGTCGGTCGCGACCTGTCCCGCCTGTTCACCGAAGCCCGCGCCACCGACGCCCCGGTGCGGCTGGAGGTGCGCGGGCTGTCCCGCCGCGGCGTGCTGCACGACATCGACCTCGTGGTGCGGGCCGGCGAGATCGTCGGGCTGGCCGGACTGGTCGGCGCGGGGAGGACCGAACTGGTGCGCTGCCTGTTCGGGGCGGACCGCTTCGACCGGGGCGCAATCCTGCTCGACGGCCAGCCAGTCTCCATCCGCACGCCGGGCGACGCGGTGGATCTGGGCATCGCGCTGGTGCCGGAAGACCGCAAACTGCAGGCGCTGATCCTCGGGATGGGCGTGCGGGAAAACCTCAGCCTGCCGATGCTGGGCCGGCTCGGCTCGCCCTTCGCGCCGTCGCGCTCGCGGGAGCGGGCGATGGTGGACGACTACATCGGCAACCTGCGAATCAGGACGCCGCACAGGGAGCAGCGGGTAGCCGCGCTTTCCGGCGGGAACCAGCAAAAGGTCGTCATCGCGCGTTGGCTGGCGACGAAGCCGAAGGTGCTCATCCTCGACGAGCCGACGCGGGGCATCGATGTCGGGGCGAAGGCCGAGGTGCACGCGCTGATCGCGCGGCTGGCCGAATCCGGGGTCGCGATCCTGATGGTCTCCTCCGAGTTGCCGGAAGTCCTCGGCATGAGCCACCGCATCCTGGTCATGCGCGGCGGGCGCATCGTGGAGGAAATGCCGCGGGCGGACGCGACCGAGGAAGCGATCATGGCGGCGGCCACCGGGCATGGGTCCCGGCTCCTGCCCACCACCGCGTGACGCTCGGCCCGGCCGACGCCCCGGTTCCGGCGGCGCCCCGCCGTGGCGCCACCCTCGCCAAACCCGCACCAACGACCGGAGACGCCGCCCGTTCGCGCCGCCCGCGCGGCCGGTCCGCGCTCGCCGAGCGCCTCGCCGCCTGAACGGCGCGGTCGTCCCTTCGTCCCCGCAACGAGCGGCGTGCGATGATCCGCGGCGAAGGGAACGAACGTACCTTCTGGCATCGGGGGGACAGGTGACCGGCGCAGGACCGGAACCGGCGGACGACGAACTCATCACCCGGGTGGTCGCCCGCGACCACCGGGCGCTGATGGCGCTCTACGACCGCCACGGCCGGATGGCGTTCGCCCTCGCCTACCGCGTGCTGGGAGATGCCCAGGCCGCCGAGGAAGTCGTGCAGGACGCGTTCCTGCAGGTCTGGCGGCGGGCCGAAACGTTCGACCCGGCTCGGGGGTCGGGCGCGCGCGCCTGGCTGCTGACCATCGTCCGCAACCGGGCGGTAGACGGGCTGCGGCGGCGGTCCGGCCGGCTGCGCGAGGCGACCCCGCTGGAGGACGTCGAGGCCACGGCCGCCTCGACCGCGCCGGGGCCGTGGGCGGAGGTCTCGTCCGGCCTCGACCGCGAGCGGGTGCGGGCGGCGGTCGCCGAACTGCCCCGCGAGCAGCAGGACGCGATCCGGCTCGCCTACTTCGACGGCCTTTCCCACGGCGAGATCGCCGACCGCACCGGCATCCCGCTGGGGACGGTCAAGGGGCGGGTGCGCCTCGGCCTGCGCAAGCTGGCGAACCTGCTCGCGGAGCCCGGTGGGCCAGCGCCGTAGCGCGGCCCGATCGGAGCCGAACGCCGTTTCGTCGTTCGGCTCGACGGGCACGGTGCGCGACAGGGCGGGATTCCGGACACGATCGGTGCGGCATGGGGCCGCACAGCCAAGGCAACGGACGACGGGATACGGTGGTGGGCGCAGGAACGACGGACCGATACGAGGACCGGCAGCACGAGGCGATCCGGGAGCAGCTCGGCGCGTTTGCGCTCGACGACCTCTCGCCGGACGAGCGCGCCCTCGTGCGCGGCCACCTCGCGGACTGCGCCGCGTGCCGGGCCGAACTCGCCGACCTGCAGGCCGCCGTCTCCGCGCTGCCGCTGGAACTCGACGAGATGACCCCGCCGCCCGCCCTGCGCGACCGGATCGAGGCCGCTGTCCTCACCGACCTCGCCGCCGG
The DNA here is from genome assembly GCA_023423795.1 of Chloroflexota bacterium. Classification (GTDB taxonomy): domain Bacteria; phylum Chloroflexota; class Chloroflexia; order Thermomicrobiales; family UBA6265; genus CADCWF01. The sequence continues at coordinate 14,013 of JAFAEX010000131.1, forward strand.
CGGCACGGCCGTCGCGGCCAACGGCGCGCAGGCAACGGGCCGGTTCGCGGACGCCGGTCGGCCCCACGCCCGGACGGACGGGACCGCCACACCGCCGCCGGCTGTTGCGGTGGCCGACGATCGCACGTCGCTCCCGACCATCCGCCCGCGCCCGGTCCGAGATGACGAACCGATGGCCGCGCCGGCCCCGGTTCCGCTGCGGCAGCCGCGCGGCCTGGGCGGCGGCTGGCTGGCCGCCGCCGCCCTGCTGCTGATCTCGCTGGGCCTGCTCGGCTGGAATGTGCGGTTGCGCGACGAATTGGCCGCGCCGCCGGCCACCGTCGTCGCCATCGCCCCGGAACCGGCCGCGCCGGGCGCCGGCGGCGACGTCTCGATCGAGCCAGCCGAGGGCATGATCGTGCTGGACGTGCACGGGTTGCCCGCGCTCCCCGAAGGGATGGTTTACCAGGCGTGGTTGATCGGCCCGGCCAGCGAAACCCCGGTGCCGGCGGGCGCGTTCGCCGCCTCCGACGCCCGCCACGCCATCGTCGCCGACATGGACGAGGGGTGGACCACGCTGGCCATCACCCTCGAACCGGGTCCGCTCGGGATGCCGGAGCCCACCGGCGAGGTCGTGGCGACGGCGCCACTGGCGTAACACGACATCCGGCTAGTCGCTGCCGTTTCGTCCACCAGCGACGCCGTGCATCTCGGACCCTTCCGCGTTCCTGCGCGGTCCCGGATACGGGAGGGAGCGGGTCCCTCCCCTGCGAACGACCAACAGGGCGCCACACCGATCGCACGGAATCCGGTTGGTTCGCCCCGTTGCCGCCGCCGGGCCCGGGTAGACACCCGGCGGCGCTCCGCGACGTGTCCTTTTTTCGGTATTTGTTCGGTATTTATTCGGCGTTTTTTCGGTCGCCGCAAAGCGCGTATGTACGCACTCTTTCGACCGAATCGGACTTTATTCGCGGCCCCTCCCACCCGTAGCGGCTGCAACCCCCGCGCCGAACACACCGGCCGTGGTGCGCCGGCGTGGGTGTCCGGGGGTCGCCGAAGAAACCCGGTTTCCGCATGGTCATGGGAAAACCGCCACCGAATAAACGCCGAATAAATACCGAATAAACCTGACCCGCCGCCCCGCCGGCCCGCCCACCGGCGACGACGGTCCCAGACCGATCGGCCGGATTGCGCATGAGCCGCTCCCGGTCACCGTCGCAGCGCAACCGTGCCGCGGCAGAAGCAAAAGCGGCTCCGGCGGTTGCGCCGCCGGGGCCGCCTGCGTGGTTTGGCGATCGAGGTCCAGCGCCGCCAAGCGGCCGGCGCCGGCGCCGGGCCGAGACTACATCATGGTCATCCGCTGGTTGAAGCGGCGGCGCGACTCGTCCTCCTCGACCACCGCCGGGCGGTCGGGCTCGGAGAAGACGTTCAGCGCCACCAGCACCAGCACCACGGCGATCGCGACGACGATGACGTCCATCGGGCGGGAACTCCTGCCGCGGCGGGGAGCGGTTCGGCCCGGTGCCGAATCGCCGTCGCGCGGCGCGTCATCCCATAGACGCCATCCGCGCCCTCGCGGTTCCCGGCGTCCCCGATGGGCCGCCGGCGACCGCCGCGCTCTCGCCGGTAGGGTGCCGCACCGGACCCGGCGCGGATGCATCCGCGCCGGGCCGATGGTCCCGTTTCGCCGCGGTTCCGGCCCAAAGCGCCCCGCCGGCTACCAGTGCACCTCGACGCGCGTGCCGATGCCGACGAACGAGAACAGGTGCGCCGCCGCGCCGGGATCGAGCGCCACGCAGCCGCCGGTCGGCCCGTCGCCGCCGGGCACCGGCCAGCCGTTCTCGTCCAGCAGGAACGAATGGAACCCGTTGAGGCGGTTGGGATCGAACCCGGCCCAGTTGGTGATGAAGCCGCCGCCGTAGTCGGTCCACGACAACCCCTCGGTCATCTCGTAGACCGACCAGGAGCCGACCGCCGTCGCGAAGAAGCCGTCGGCGGACCCGTCGGCGCCCATCGCCGCCCAGTACGAACCGACCGGCGTCTCGCCCTCGAACATGGTCACGGTCTGGCTGGAACGGTTCACGTCCACCCAACGCTCGGCCCAGTCGCCTTGCCAGGAGAGCATGCCGGATTCGCCGCCCGCCGCCGGCGCGACGGTGCCGTCGGCCGACAGGAACGCGCCGTCGGCCCAACCAGAACGGCCATCGACGGCGACCCAGTACCAGCCGTCGGCGGTCGGACCGTCCTGCACCTCGACCCACTCGCCGCCCCAAACGTTCGCCAGCACCTCGGCCCACGTGCCCGGTTCAGCCCGCAGGTTCAGTTGGTCGGCGGTCACCATCGCGCCCCAGCCGGCCGAAGCAGACCCAGGCCGCATCGTCGGGAGCCACAGCCCCGCGGCGACCGCCCCGGCCGCTCCCAGCAGCCGCCGCCTCGTCCACCCCGTCCGGTTTCCCCCGGTCCCGGGCGCACCGTCCCTCCCGTGCACACGCTGCATGACCGTTGTCCCCCTCGGCGCGCGAGCGCCGCCCTCGGTGTGCGGAGGGACCCGGCGCCGCGTTTCAGCGCGCCAGCGGTCGATGCCGGCCCACGCGCCGCCGCCCGTCCACGGCGGGGCCGGGACGGGCGGAGGGAGTGCGTGGATCTGCGGGATGTTCGGCGGCAGCCGGCGCGAACGGGGGCCTCACCCCCCGCGAACGCCGGCGGAAACGGCCGATCCCCATCCGGATCGTCCGTGCGCCGCCGCGCTGCCCGGCATGCCGCGCGCCCGCGTCCCTCCCCGACGGGCGAAGCGTGCCGGTTGTCCCGGTCTACGCCAGCGCGCCGCGTGCGGATTCCTGGCCGGGCGAACCAACCGAAATCGGGCCGGATGCGCCGCGGTGATCCAAACGCGGTCGGGTTGCGTCGTTCCCGGTGACGACGGGCGGCCGCGGGGCCGCCGCAGCGTCTCCGGGAGCGAACGGCGGCCGGTCCGGAACGGCCGCCGGGGCGCTCCCGGTTCGAGGAGGAACCCGATCATGCGGTCGCACACCACGGGTCGCCACGCGACGAGCCGCCACGCGGCGTTGCTGGCGGAGGTCATGAACGAACGGCGGCGGTTGAGCCGGCGCGGGCTGCTGTCCAGGGCGACTCGGGTCGCCGGCGGCGGCGCGCTGGCGCTGGCCTTCGGCGGGGTCGCCGTCCGGAGCGCCCGGGCACAGGACGGCACGCCGGGCGCGATGGACGGCCCGGACGACGGGATGGGCGCGGACATGGGGCAGGAGATGACCCCGTTCGCCGACGACATCGAGGTCCTCAACTACGCGCTGACGCTGGAGCACCTCGAATACGCCTTCTACCGCGACGGCATCGGCGGCCTGTCGTTCGGCACGGACACCTTCGGCCAGTCGATCGCCGCAAACCTGGAAGCCGTGCGCGACCACGAGGGCGCCCACGTCGCCGCGCTGACGGACGTCATCTCCGGGCTGGGCGGCACGCCGGTGGCCGAGGCGGCCTACGACTTCGGCGACGCCTACGGCAGCGTGGGCGCGTTCCTGGCGACGGCGGCAGCGCTGGAGAACACGGGGGTCAAGGCCTACGACGGGGCCGCGCGGTACATCTCCGATCCCGACCTGCTGACGGCGGCCGGCTCGATCGTCGCGGTCGAGGCGCGGCACGCCGCCTACCTGAACCACTTGCTCGGGCAGGTCCCGTTCCCGCTGGCGTTCGAGGAGACGCTGACGCCGGCCGAGGTGATTGAGATCGCCGGCCCGTTCATCCGCAGTTAGCGCCGCCGGCCGCGACGACCGGTCGCGCCCCGAACCGTCCGATTGACCCGAGAAAGGACCGATCGCCATGGCCCAGACGATGCTGGCAACCCCGCTGGACGTCCTCAACTACGCCCTGACGCTGGAACACCTGGAGCACGCCTTCTACCGCGACGGACTGGCGTCCTTGTCCGCGGCCGACTTCCAGGCCGCCGGGTTCTCGGCCGACGTGTACGCCTACCTCGGCATGATCCGCGACCACGAACGGGACCACGTGGACGTCATCACCGGCGTCATCGAATCGCTCGGCGGCGAACCGGTGGCGGAAGCGACCTACGACTTCGGCTACGAGGACGCGCGCGGATTCCTCGACATCGCCGCCGCGCTGGAAAACACCGGGGTCGCCGCCTACCAGGGCGCGGCCGGCGCGCTGATTGACGAGGACGACCTGCTGACGGCGGCATTGACCATCCACGGGGTGGAGGCCCGCCACGCCGCCTACCTGAACGGCCTCACCGGCGAATCGCCGTTCCCGGACGCGACCAACCCGACGCTGACCCCGAATGAGGTGCTGGCCATCGCCGGGCCGTTCATCACCGGCGGCATGTAACACGGAATTCGGGTGGTTGCCCCTGCTGCCGCCGGCCGCGGGCAGCCACCCGGCGCGGGGTCCCGCCGCGCACGGCAGCACCCGGCGGGGCTCCGCGCCGCCAATTTGTTCGGTATTTATTCGGCGTTTATTCGGTATTTATTCGATCGCGACGCACCGCGTACGTACGCGACATCGCGACCGAATTGGAGTTTATTCGCGCTCCCTCCCACCCGCAGCGCCCGGACCCCCGTGCCGGACGTGCCCGCCCCGAATGCGCCCGCGTGGGTGGGAGGGGTTGCCGAAGAAACCCGATTTCCGCGTGGTTATGGGAAAATCGGCGCCGAATAAACGCCGAATCAATACCGAATAAATACCGAACAAACTCGGCGTGATCGCCACACCGGTCCGTCCTCCGGCGGCGCCAGTTCCGGGCCAACCAGCCGGATTCGTTCAATCATCAACGAAGCCGCAAGACGCGGCGCGGTCACCCAAGCGTGCCGTTGGTGAGCAGGATGCCGAGGGCGACCACGATGGCGGCCACGACGGCGACGATGATGACGATCCGGCTCAGCGACGGCGGGTTGGGCCGGGCGGGATCGGAAATCGGCGGCGGCTGGTCGATCACGTTGCCCTCGACCGGGCGGCGGCTATCGGCCATCGGGGCTCCTCCTTGCTGGATGGAACCGCAGGAGCGCGGTTCACCCCCTGCCGGATGCACCATCCGTGCCGAGACCCGGGAAGCGCCGCTCAGGCGAGCGGCGCTTCAGCGAAATCGGCTCGTAGGTCGCGCTGCCGGCCTCGAAGCGCGCCAGCCGTACCCCGGAGGGCGGCGGGTCCGCCAGCGTACCTTCGGCCATCAGTTCGGCGACGACTTCGCCGATGGCCGGTCCCCGCATCACCCCGATCCCGTGGCCACCGCCCGCGGCAGGGCAGCCCGCGCTCACTGCCGCCATCGCTCCTGCCCTGCCGCTCCGCCGCCCGCCGCATTGCCCGGCGGGAACCTGGCGGCCCGGAGCCGGGCAAGACCGGCGCAGGCGACCGAACCGACGCGGCGCGTTGGCGAACGTCGGCCGGCGTTGCCTCCAGAACACGCGGCATCGCGGCCAGATGCGACCTCGTGACCGGTGGGCCGGATTCCGCTAGGCTGCGGGCAAACGCAGCCACACGCGAGTCGCGCCGGGGGAAGACCGTTGGGACAGGCGCTGGTCGATACCGCCGTGATCGCGGCCGGGGCGTTGCTCGTCAACCCGCTGCCCATCCTCGCGGTGCTCCTGATGCTGTTTTCGCCAAGGGCGACGGCGTCCGCCCCGGCGTTCGCCGCCGGCTGGGCGATCGGGCTGGCCCTTTCCCTCGCCGCGTTCCTGGCCATCGTCGCGTTCGGCGAGGGCGGCGCGGGAAGCGGATCGGCCGGTCTCGCGCCGATCACCCAGCTCGCGCTCGGCGTCGTGCTGCTGGTCCTCGCCCTGCGCCGCTGGCTCGGCCGCCCGGGCCCCGGCGAAACGAAAGCCTTGCCGGGATGGACCGAAAACTTGGCGAACGCCTCCCCGTGGCGGGCGCTGGGGCTGGGCGCCGCGTTCGCCGGACTGAATCCCAAGAACGTCGCCTTTGCCGGCGCGGCCGCATTCGCCATCGTCGAGGCCGGCCTCCGCCCGGTCGCGATGCTCCTGCCACTGGTCGTATACGTCCTGATCGCCTCTCTCGGCGTTGCGGGCCCGGTGGCCTGGCGCATCGCCGACCCGAAACGCGCCGCGCCGACGCTGGCCGCCTCGCGCGGCTGGCTGACCGCCAACTACGCGACCATGATGGCGGTGGTATTCCTGCTCTTCGGGATCGCGCTTTCGGTGAAGGGCATCGTGGGATTGCTCGGCTAGGAGCACGTTTCGCATCCCGCGTCGATCCACCCCTACCCGTCATCCCGAGCCTGTCGAGGGATCTCGTCCTCTGCACGAATCGGGGTTGAACGAGATCCCTCGACAGGCTCGGGATGACGGCGGACGAGGTTCGGAAACGCGTCCTCACTGGCCCGGCGGTGGGCACGATCGTGGCAGGCGCGCGGACGAATGACGGTCGATGCACGCCGGAAACGTGGCGAGCGACGCCGCCCGGGCCTTAGGATCGCGGTATGGACACGACGCTTGCCCGCTCGCTCCTGCTGTTCGCGCTCGCCGGTCTCTGCGAGATCGGCGGCGGGTACCTCGTGTGGCTCTGGCTGCGCGACGGGCGCGCGGTCTGGGTCGGCGCGCTGGGCGGGCTGGTGCTGTTCCTTTACGGCGTGCTGCCGACGCTGCAGCCGCCGGACGCCCCGTTTGGCCGCGTGTACGCCGCCTACGGCGGAATCTTCGTGATGCTCTCCGTGTTCTGGGGCTGGTGGATCGACGGCGTCCGGCCCGACCGCTGGGACCTCCTCGGCGCGGCGGTAGCGCTCGCCGGGGCGGCGATCATCATGTACGCGCCCCGGTCCTGACGGCGTTCGGGCGGTCCCGATCCACGCGACGACCGCTCCGGCGCGACGATGCACCGGGAACGGACGCGCACCCGCCCGGCTTGCGCAGCGCTCCGGGCGAACACATCGCTGCGCGTCAACACCGCCGGATGCCCGGAACCGATGTGCGACAATCCCCGTCATTCGAGGCATCGGGTTTCGGTTGACGAAGGGGTGCGCCTCCATGCTCGCGCGGGTTTACAGCTGCGCCACGGTCGGGCTGGACGGCGTGCTGGTCGAGGTCGAGGTGGACGTCGGCACCGGCCAGCCGGGCATGACCCTCGTCGGCCTGCCGGACGCCGCCGTGCGCGAAAGCCAGGAGCGGGTCCGCTCCGCCATCCGCAACAGCGGCGGCAAGTTCCCCCACGGCCGGGTCACGGTCAACCTCGCGCCGGCCGACCTCAAGAAGGCGGGGCCGATCTACGACCTGCCGATCGCGCTCGGCATCCTGATCGCCGGCAAGCAACTGGCCGCGCCGCCGCTCGACGACGCGCTGGTGGTCGGGGAACTGTCATTGGACGGGATCGCCCGCCACGCGCCGGGCATCATCGCGATGATGGCCCTCGCCCAGGAAAAAGGCCTGAAGCGGGCGTTCGTCCCCGCGCCGGACGCGGCGGAGGCGGCGCTGGTGGACGGGGTGGCAGTCTACCCGGTGGCGACGCTGGCCGACCTCGTCAACCACCTCACCGGCGAGGCCCCGATCGCGCCCTTCGCGCCCGGCGCGGCGCCGGAGGCCGGCGCGTGGTTGGGCGTGGATTTCGCCGACGTGCGCGGGCAGGAGCACGTCAAGCGCGGCCTCGAAGTCGCCGCGGCCGGCGCCCATAACGTCTTGATGAGCGGTCCCCCAGGCTCCGGCAAGACGATGCTCTCGCGGGCGCTGCCGAGCATCCTGCCGCCGATGACGACCGACGAGGCGCTGGAAGTCACCCGCATCTACTCGATCCGTGGCCTGCTGCCGCCGGAGACGCCGATGCTGCGCGAGCGGCCGTTCCGCGCGCCACACCACACCACCAGTTACGTTGGCCTCGTCGGCGGCGGCTCGTGGCCGCGCCCCGGCGAGATCTCGCTCGCGCACCGCGGCGTCCTCTTTCTCGACGAACTCCCGGAGTTCGGCGCCACGAAACTCGAGGGCCTGCGCCAGCCGCTGGAGGACCGCCAGGTGACGCTGGCCCGCGCCGCGGGCACGCTCACCTTCCCGGCCAACTTCACCCTTGTCGGCGCGATGAACCCCTGCCCCTGCGGCTATTTCGGCGACCCGGCCCGCGCCTGCCGCTGCGCGCCGTCGGCGGTGGCCCGCTACCAGAAGCGCATCTCCGGCCCGCTGCTGGACCGCATCGACATCCACCTCGAAGTGCCCCGCATCGAGCACGAGGCGCTGTCCGACCGCCGCCCCGGCGAACCGTCGGCAACGATCCGCGAGCGCATCGCCGCCGCCCGCGAACGGCAAACCGCCCGCTTCGCCGGCTCCGCGCTGCTGACCAACGCCGACATGGGCGCGCGCGAGGTCCAGCGCTACGCCGCCCCGGACGCCGCCGGCGAAGCCCTCATGAAGCAGGCCATGCGCGGCCTCAACCTCTCCGCCCGCGCCTACCACCGCGTCCTGAAACTGGCCCGCACCATCGCCGACCTCGCCGGCTCCGAGGCCGTCACCGCGCCGCACGTAGCCGAGGCGCTGCAGTACCGCCCGCGGATCGCTGGGGAGTGACGGGCGCGGCTGGTCGATCGCGGTGTCGTAGCACGAGGGGCGGGCGCTCACGTTCGCGCGCGTCGCACCGGTCCCGGCCATAAATGACCGGCTGAGAACGGAAAGGACGCTAAAGCGCCCTGAGCGCGGCGCGTGATCGGAGCGCCCTTATGGCGGTTGCCCAAACAGGGCGGCCACGGCCCGTGCTCAGCCCCGGAGGGGCTTCGTTGGCGTAGCCCGGGTTTTCAACCCCGGGCGGGCGTGGGCGATGGCCGGATCAATTTCGCAACCGTCATCAGGGTGCTTTCCCGGTTAGCCCGGTCATTCATGGCCGGGCCGCTCACTCACGCGGGTACCTCGATCCCGAATCCCGCCAGCACCTCGCGCGTCTTCTCCGGATCGAGCGGGCGCATGCCGCCCTGCGACGTCGGCGCAGCCTCGCACGCCCGGATCGTTTCGCGGTCGATCAGGCGGCGGAAGGCGATGAACGAGTCCCAGTAGCGCGCCAGATAGCAGATCGTCGGCCGGGCGCGCTCGTCCGGAGCGTCGAACGTGTGCCCACGATCACAACGGTAGATCGGGGTCATCGTCTTGCGCCGCTTCAGGTTGGTATTGCCGCATTCCGGGCAATACCGGATCGTCTTCTCGCAGGGCCATTGGCGAATCTCCTCGACCACGCCGAGCCCGAGCACGTGCCGGTCGCCGACGATCAGCACGATGTCGCCCTTCCCGAGCCGCTTTGCGTTGTTGACGAACCCGTCGTAGGCGTACTCGCGCGACGGATCGTCGGCGTATCCCTCGTGCCCGTGGTACTGGCGCTGGTCGTCGTTGGTGACGAGCAACCACCAGCGGCGGATCGCGGCGTCCGTCATGGCCCTCCCTCGCCAATCATCCAGAGAGCGGTTCGTCGCATCCGTTCACCGTCGCGTGTAATCCGCCCGCGGCTCATCCTCGCTCCCCGCCCGGTGGCGGCAGCATCACCGACAGCGCCACGCACGCCAGACCGATCAGCGGCAGCGTGAGCAGGGCCGCGGAAAAACTGCCGGTCAGGTCGCGGACCATGCCGGCCATAACCGGGCCGAGCGCGGAGCCGGCGTACCCGACCGCCAGCACCATCCCCGCCGCCGCGCCAACGCGCCCGCCCGGCGCGACGTCCGCCGGCAGCAGCAGCGCCATCGCGAACAACCCCGCCACGCCGCACCCGGCCAGCGCCGGCCACAACCACGCCAGCACGCCGGCCGTCGGCGCGGTCACCAGCCCCGCCGCGCCGACGACGAACGCGGCCGACGCCAGCCCGCTCGGCCAGCGGCGCGACCCCATGCGGTCGGAGAGGATCGGGAAGCCGAGGATCGCCGGCAGCGTGGCCGCGTTGAACACGCCGAAAAACGCCCCGGCCCGCCCGGCATCGACCCCGAGGTCTGCATACACCGCCGGCAGCCACGCCACCAGCAGGTAATAGCCGATCCCCTGCGCGGCGAACAGCAGCGCGACGATCCAGACGCGGCGATCCCGCCACGGCGACCACCCGGGCGCGACGGCGGCGGCACGGCCGGACCCCTCAACGCTCGGTTCGGGTCGTGGCCGTGGCGCCGGTTCGCCGGTTCCGGCGGATCGCCACGGGCGCAGCGCAACCAGCCAGACCAGCAGCGTGGCCGCCGAGAGCGCGCCCCAGAACAGCAGTGGGCCCCGCCAGCCGGCGTCGGGGAAGAAGCGCTCCTCCACCGGCAGCGTCAGCGAGGCGGCGGTGATCGAGCCGGCGATCAGGCCGCTCGCATACACCCCGGTCGCCAACCCGAGGCGGCCCGGAAAGAGCGACCGCGTCAGGCGGGGCAACGCCGGCTGCGCCAGCCCGATGCCCGCGCCGAACAGGATCGTCGCCGCCAGCAGCGCCGCCCAACTGCCCGAGAGCGCCCGCGCCGCGCCGCCGACCGTGACGGCGGCCAGCCCGAGCGCGATCGCCAGCGGCGCGCCCCGCCGGTCGGCGAACTGCCCGCCCGGCGCGGACACGAGGCCCATCATCACCGTCGGGATCGCCACCAGCAGGCTGGCCGCCGTCGCCGAGAGCCGCAGGTCGGCCACCAGCAGCGGCAGCAGCGGCCCCAGCCCGATGAACCCGGTCCGCAACGAAAAGGCGGCCAGCCACGCCAGCGCCAGCACGCCGCCGGGCGAGCGCCCGCCGGCCTCCGCCACCCGTCCACCGGCCCGTTCCCGCGTTGACGCCGCCACTGTTCCCACGTTGACAGCCCCGCTCCTCGATCCGCCCCATCATGGTCCCGTGGCCGGACACCCCGGCCGCGCGCGACGGTCCCCCACTCTGGACGACAACGGCAACCGGGAACCGTCGCGCACCTTCCTTCCCCCTTTCCCCGCGCCTCGCGCGGCGCGCGCCCGGGCCTCCACCCCGGCCCGCGC
>JAFAEX010000215.1 GCA_023423795.1 Chloroflexota bacterium
GGGCGGGGGGGGGTTTTCCCCCGCGGGCCCGCGCCACGTTCTGGTCGTGAGACGCCATCGCTACCGGGTCGCGGCCACCGGCTCGGCGACCGGCGCCTGGTCGATCGTCACCGGCTGGACGTCGCGCTCGGTCATCGCGAAGCCGTCCGGCATCGCCGCCCGCAGCACGTCGTCCATCCTGTCGGCCAGCACGAAGGTCATCTCTTCGCGCAGCTCGGCCGGCAAATCGTCGAGGTCGGCCTCGTTGCGCCGCGGCAGCACGAAGGTCTCGATGCCCGCGCGCCGGGCCGCCAGCGCCTTCATCTTGATCCCGCCTACCGGCAACACCTGCCCGCGGAGCGTGATCTCGCCGGTCATCGCCACGTCGTCGCGAACCGGCGTGCCGGTCAGCAACGACACCAGCGCGGTCGTCATCGCGGTGCCCGCCGACGGCCCGTCCTTCGGGATCGCCCCGGCCGGCACGTGGATGTGGATGTCGGCCTCCCGGTAGAAGTCCGGGTCGATCCGCAGGTCGGTCGCCCGCGAACGGACGAACGACAGCGCGGCCGTCGCCGATTCCTTCATCACGTCGCCGAGTTGCCCGGTCACGGTCAGCGAGCCCTTGCCCGGCATCCGGGTGGCCTCGATGAACATGATGTCGCCGCCGACGCCGGTCACCCCGACGCCGATCGCCACGCCCGGTTGCTCGGTCCGGGCCACGCGCTCCTCGTAGAAGAAGCGCGGCCGCCCCAGGAACTCGCGGATCTCGGCCGGGCCGATCTCCTTCGGCACTTCCCGGCCCTCGGCGACGCGCGTTGCGACCTTGCGGAAGACCGTCGCCACCTCGCGCTCGAGGTTGCGGACGCCCGCTTCCCGCGTGTAGTGCTGGGTCAGCGCCAGCAGCCCCTCTTCGGTGATCTCGTACGACCCTTCGGGCAGGCCGTGCGCCTTCAGCTGCTTCGGCGCGAGGTAGCGCTGGGCAATCTTGACCTTGTCCTCGTCCGTGTACCCGCTCAGCTCCAGGATTTCCATCCGGTCGCGCAACGGGGCCGGGATCTGGTCGATCAGGTTCGCCGTGGCGATGAACATCACCTTCGACAGGTCGAACGACACGTCGAGGTAGTGATCGCGGAACGTGTTGTTCTGCTCCGGGTCGAGCACTTCCAGCAAGGCCGACGACGGGTCGCCCCGCCAGTCGTTCCCAAGCTTGTCCACCTCGTCGAGCACGAACACCGGGTCGTTGGTGCCCGCCCGCCGGATGGCCTGGATGATCCGGCCCGGCATCGCGCCGACGTAGGTTCGCCGGTGGCCGCGAATCTCGGACTCGTCGCGGACGCCGCCGAGCGACATCCGGGTCAGTTCCCGGCCCAGCGCCCGGGCGATCGACTGGGCGAGGCTGGTCTTGCCGACGCCCGGCGGACCGACGAAGCAGAGGATCGGTTCGCGGCCCGGCGCTGCGTCCTCGCCGCCCTCGCGCGCGGCCGCCTCCTGCTTCAGTTTGCGCACCGCCAGGTATTCGAGAATGCGGTCCTTGATCTTCTCGAGGTCGTAGTGGTCCTCGTCGAGGATCTGCCGCGTCCGTGCGACGTCGATCTCGCCTTCCGTGCTCGTGTTCCACGGCAGGCTGGTCAGCCAATCGAGGTAGGTCTTGATGACGCCGTACTCGGCGGCCGCCGGCGGCAGCTTCGACAGGCGGTCCAGCTCGCGCCGCGCCTCCTTCGCCGCCTCCTCCGGCATGCCGGAGTCCTCGATCTTCTGGCGCAGTTCGGTCGCCTCGGCCTCGGTTTCGGTGTCCTCGCCGAGTTCCTTCTGGATCGCCTTGAGCTGCTCGCGCAGGTAGTACTCGCGCTGGTTCTTGCTCAGCTCCTCCTGCACGTCGGTCTGGATCTTCTTGCCCAGCTCGAGGACGTCCAGTTCCTTGGAGATGAAGGCGTTTAGCGCGACCAGCTTCTCGCGGACAGAATCCAGTTCGAGCAGCTTCTGCCGCTCGACGGCGTCCATCCGCAGGTTGGTCGCCACCAGGTAAACCAGGTGCCGCGGCTCGTCCACGTTCAGCGCCGCCGTCACCAGTTCGTCCGGCAGGTGCGAGACCAGCGAGACCAGCCGCTGGAACAGGTCCAGCGTGTTCCGCGTCAGGGCCTCGACCTCGACGGAGTCCTCGACCGTCTCCGGCGCCTTCTCGATCTGGGCGACCAGGAACGGCTCCTCGGTCACCCATTCCTTGATCCGCATCCGTTCGATGCCCTGCACCGCCAGGCGCACGCTGCCGTCCGGCACGCGCATCATCTGGTGGATCGTGGCGATCGTGCCGATCGTGTAGCAGTCGTCCGGCCCCGCCCCTTCGAGCTCGGCATCCTTCTGCATCACCAGCGCCACCGTGCGGTCGCCGGTCATCACCTCGTCGATCAGCCGCAGCGAGCGCGGCTGCGCCGCCGCCAGCGGCACGACCGTCAGCGGGAAGACAACCGTCCCGCGCAGCGGCAGCACCGGCAGCGTCAGCACCTCCGGCTCGTCGCCAGCAGCCTCGGCCTCGGCTTCGACCTCGACGGCGCCCTCGGACTCGGGCTGGCCGGCGATTTCGATCAGTTGGGGTTCGTCATTAGCGACGCCGCCGGCAGCGGCGTCGATCGTCGTCTCGTCCATGGTCTCCTGGGCGCTTACCGTTCGCTCGTCTCGTTCGTCTCGTGGCATCGGTTACTGCGCCCCCTCTCCCCGCTCTCCGATCCGGGCCTGCCGCGGCACGATGGTGCGCGCCACGCTGCGAGGCAACACGATCCGCAGGAACCCGTTCTGGTACTCCGCCTGGGTTCCCTCCGGATCGACCGGGAACGGGATATACACCTCGGCGCCGAACGCGCCGTACGGAATCCGCGCTTCGTGGTAGGCCCGGCGCTCGGACTGGCCCGGGTCCGGCCGCTCCCCGCGGATCAACAGCATCTCGCCGTCGATCACCACGGAAAGCTGGCCTTCGTCCATACCCGCGATCTCGGCGCTGACGACCAGCCCGTCTCGCGTTTCGTACACCTCGAGCGCCGGCCGCCAGCGCCCTTTCGCGCTCCGGCCCATCGCCGGGCGCGGCGTCATCATCGTCCGGAAAACCGCTTCCATTTCCTGTTGCACCCGTTCCGGATCGTGCGACCGGCCGCGACGCACTACGATCATCGTTGCTCCTTCCGGTCGCGCCGACGGCCTCTTGCTGCCGCCGAGCCGCGTCCGCCGTGCCGTGCACGTTCCGCGCCATCCAGCACGCCCGCGTGTGGCATCCGCGAGCCATTATACCTCGATCATCGCAATCTTGCTACGCTTCGTATAAAGGTTCAATGCTTACCCATGGCACCCGGTCTACGCACCGCCGTACAGGATGACGACGCAGGCAACCCCCCAAACGGCGACCGCCACCAGCAACGGGCCGTCCTCGACCAGCGCCGCTTCCGGCCGGCCGCCGCCGCCCCGGCGGTGCATCAGGAACAGGTAGCGGAACACCGCGTACACGACGAGCGGCACGGTCAGCAGCATTGCCGCCTCGCCCGTCGCCGCTCGCGCCTCCACGGTGTAGAGCGTGTAACACGCCACCGTCGCCGCCGCCGTCACCGCCGTCAGTTGGTCCAGCAGCGGCAGCGTGTAGGTCTCCAGGTTTTCCCGGTGCGCGACCGCATCCGGCAGGTGGGCCAGTTCCGCCCGCCGCTTGCCGAACCCGAGGAACAGCGCCAGCAGCAGCGTGCAGGCCAGCAGCCACGGCGAAAACGTCACCCCGATGGCGACCGCGCCGCCCACCGCCCGCAGCACGAAGCCGGCGGCGATCGCCAGCACGTCCACGATCACCAGCCGTTTGAGACCGAGGGTGTACGCGATCATCAGCGCGACGTAGGCGACCGCAATGCCCGCGAACGCCCCATTGACGATCGCCGCAACCACCAGCGAGGCGAGGATGAGCACCGCCGACGCGGCCAGCGCGACACCCACCGGCAGTGTTCCCGCCGCGATCGGCCGGCGCTGCTTGTCCGGGTGCAACCGGTCCTGCTCGCGGTCGCGAACGTCGTTGAGCAGATAGACGCCGCTGCTCAGCCCGCAGAACGCCGCCGTCGCCAGCAGCGCCGAGATGAGCGTGGCCGGGTCGAACAGCCGGTCGGCGAAAACCAGCGCGCCGAGCACGACCGCGTTCTTCGTCCATTGGAGCGGCCGCAGCGACCACCAGAGCGCGACGATTCGATCCCGGACGCCGGCATCGCCGCCGGCGCCGATCGAAGCCCGTTCATCGCGCGGCCGGGTCGCCGCCATCGCCGACCTCCGCGCCGGTTTACGGTTCCGGCTCCAGCGCCTCCACCTCGTAGGTCCCGGCGGCGTTCCACAGGATCCAGCCGCTCACGCCGGCGGCTTCGGCGGCGTCGATCTGGGCGCGCACGTCCGCCGGGCCGTAGTCCCGGAAATCCGGATCAGGGTAGTTGAAGTCCTGCAGCCACGGCCGCATCTTCAGCGCCGTGCCCGGCACCAGCGCCTCGGTCTGTTGCAGCGTGTAGGCAACCGTCTCGCCCGGGAAGTCGTTCGGGTGCCCGTCCACCGGGATGTTTCCGTACTCGTAGTGCGACGGGTAGATCATCAGGCAGACGTAGTCCGCCAGCGGCGTCAGGTCCTGCAGCGTCTGGCCGATCCCCTGATCGTTGCCGAACAGGGCGATGATCGGGAACAGGTCGATCGCGAACACCGCGCCGTTGGCGCGCGTCGCCTCGGCGCCCATCGCCACCGCCCCGGTGATCGCGGCCCGCCGCAGTTCCTCCGAGTATTCGTTGCCGAAGTCCGCCGTCCGCAGGTCGCCGTCCGACGGGAAGCGGATGTAGTCGTACTGGACCTCGTCGAACCCGAGCCGCGCCAGTTCCCCGGCAAGCTCGGCGTTCGCCACCCAGAGTTCCTCATGGAACGCGTTCACCCAGGCGGAGCCGTTGTAGTCGCGCCAGGATTCGCCGGTCACCTCGTCGCGGATCGCGAGGTCGGGCCGCCCTTCGGCCACCACCGGGTCCTTGAAGACGACCATCCGGGCGATGGTGTAGATGCCCTGCGCCTTCAACTCCGCGACCAGCGCCGCCGGGTCGTACATCGGGACGACCATACCCGGCACGTCGCGGAAGAACGGCACCTGCGTGTCGTAGAAGATCGTGTCCTGCTTGACGTCGAGCACGATCGCGTTGATCTCGGTCGTGTTGGCGATTTCGACCAGTTTGCCGAATTTCGCCGGATCGGTGATGACGCCGATCGGCGCGTAGACGGCCTCGATGCGCTCCATTTCGAGCACCGCCTCGGCCTGCCGGGTCGCCGAAACCGGCACCCGCACATCGCCGTAGCCGGGACCGGCCACCAGCAGTTCCGCAACGCCGGCCGCTCCCATCAGCCGGAAGGTGCCGTCTGGGCCGGTCACGGTCGTCGCCGTTCCATCGACCGCCGCGATCCGCGCATCCGGAACCGGTTGCCCCTGGTCATCGCGCACGACCCCGGTGACAACCGCGTTGCGCATCGCGAACTCGACGGCGGTGCGCTCGCCCAACGGCTCCTCGATCACGCCGTAATCGCCGCCCTCGACCCGGATCGTCGCGCCCTCCGGCACCCCGGCGAGCGAGAACGCGCCGTCGTCGCCGGTCGTGGCCCACGGCCCTGCTCCGTCTGCCCCGAGCGCCTGGACGGTAAAGCCGGCCAGCGGCGCGCCGGTGTCGGCATCCGTCAGCCGGCCGGAAACGGAGTCGGCCCGCAAGGCGACCGGCCAACTCTCAGCCCCGGCCGGATCGACCTCGGCGATGACCGGCGCGTACCCCGGCGCGCGGATCTCGATGGCCAGCGGCGGCTCCTCGGCCGGCACCACGACCTGCCCCGCGGCATCGGTGGCGAATTCCACTCCGTCGCTGCTGACCTCGGCGCCGACGATCGGCGCACCCGACGTCCGATCGGTGACGCGGATCGCCAGTTCGGGCGAAGACGCAAATCGCTGGAACAGGACGGTAGCCAGCACCAGCATCAGCGGCACGAGAAACGCCGCCAGCGCGGCCGGCCAGCCGAGCCCGTCGATCCGCGTTGTCCAGCCGCCGGAGGATGCACGCGACCGGTTGGTTCGCCGCACCACGGGCCGGCTCATCGACGGGGACCCCATCTATCGAACCTCGCAACTGGGAAGCACGGCCACGCCTCCGTTGGTTGGCGCTGCGAGCAATGACGCAGGTCGCTCCGGCAGTGTGAGCCCGCACGACCTCGTGCGCCGACGACGTTCGCGGGGCGCTTGTCTCAACCATGGACGCGGCGGGGTGGGGGAATACACGTCGGTCGAGTGTAGCACACGCCCCTTCGCCCGCCGGGCCGCGTTGACCGAACCGAGTGCGGACGCCGATAATCCCGCACGATCGCGCCGGAATCCCCGGTTGCCCGCGGGCGCGGTCCTACGCGACGTGCGGCGCAGGCCGGATTGGGTGAATGGTGGATCTGCGGACCCGCGACGTCTTCGCCGTAATGCGCCCCGAATTGCTGCTCGTCGAGCAGCGCGTCGAAGCCGTCGCCCAGGTCGAGTACCCGATGGTCTCGACGCTGGTCATGGACCTCGTCCGGGCCGGCGGCAAGCGGCTCCGGCCGCTCATCCTGCTCCTCGCCGGGCGCGCCTGGGCTGGCGATACCGACACCCTCGTGACCGCCGCCGCCGGCATCGAACTGCTGCACACGGCCTCGCTGGTCCACGACGACACCATCGACCGCTCGGCGCTGCGCCGGGGCAAGCCGACGCTCAACTCGGTCCTCAGTTCGGGCGCGGTCATCCTGCTCGGGGACTACCTGTTCGCCCAGTCGGCGATGCTCGCCGCCGCGACCAACCTTCCACGGGTGGTCGGCATCTTCGCCTCGGTCCTCGGCGACCTCTGCGACGGGCAACTCCGTGAGATGTTCTCCGCCCACCGGCTTGACCAGTCGCGGGAGGACTACGAGCGCCGCATCTACGGCAAGACCGCGTCGCTCTTCGCGGGCGCGGCCGAGATGGGCTCCCTCATCGCCGGTGCGCCGGAGCCGCATGTCCAGGCCCTGCGCGCCTACGGCAACGATTTCGGGCTCGCCTTCCAGATCATCGACGACGTGCTGGATCTGCGCGAGGGCACCCAGCAACTCGGCAAGCCCGCCGGCAACGACCTTCGCCAGGGCACGGTGACGCTGCCGACGATGATCTACGCGGCCGGGCTCGATCCCGACTCCCCGGCGGCCGAACGCCTGCGCGCCGTCGTCGGCGG
>JAFAEX010000249.1 GCA_023423795.1 Chloroflexota bacterium
GTGCCGAGTGCCGAGTGCCGAGTGCCGAGTGCCGAGTGCCGAGTGCCGAGTGCCGAGTGCCGAGTGCCGAGTGCCGAGTGCCGAGTGCCGAGTGCCGAGTGCCGAGTGCCGAAAATGGTAGGCCCGCTCGGCGCGCACCGTTCATGCTTGCCGACTTGCCGACTTGCCGACATCGATCACTCGGCACTCGGCTCTATTCGTCCCACTCCCGGGTGAGATAGAGCCAGAACGCAAGCCCGGCGTGGGGTCCGTAGCGGGCGAAGCGGGCGGCGATGTCGCGGTCCGGCAGCAGTTCGCCGTGGAGGCGGGCGAAGGTCGGGCGCGTCCAGGAATCGAAGACCAAATCGCGGTGGCGTCCGAGCAGCAGCATCACGTGGGCGGCGGCGTACGGCCCGACCCCGGGCAGCGCCAGCAGGCGGGCGCGGGCCTCGTCGTCGTCCGGCCCATCCGGCGCGGGCAGCGCCAGCGGTTCCAGATCGAGGTCGCCCGAGGCAACGGCCTGCGCCAGCGTCCGCAGGTACGCCCCGCGGTACCCCGCGCGGGCCACGTCCCGATAGAACGACTCCGGCGCGTCGGCCATCGCGGCCGGGACCGGGAAGGCACGCGGGGCCGGCCCGGTCTCCGGATGATCCTCCCCGGCCGCTTCGCCGAGGTGGGCAACCAGCGCGCCGACCATGCGCTCGGTCGCCGACCATGCGCAGTTCGTCGTGCAGATGGTCGTCACCACGTCCTGGAACACCGTTGACCCGCGCATCAGGCGGCCCGCGCCGGTCGTTGCCCACCGAAGGTCCGGATCGCCCGCGATCTCCGCGTAGAAACCGGACAGATCGAGGTCGAGCCGAAGCATCCGGCGCAACGTCGCGGCGATTGCGTCGGCCTCGGCGGAGGAGGGCGGCGGGCCGTCCACGCGTGCCCGCGCGTAACCCGGCTCGCCCGCCGCGAGGGCGACCCGCCGGGCGCGGCCCCCCGGCAGCGCCAGCGCGATCTCCATCGTCCGCGACTCACGGTCGAGCCGGTTCGGCGGCAGCGCGGCCAGCCCGTGCGAGATGAACGCGCGCCACAGATCGACCGGCTCGCCGCCCGGCCCGACGAGCGGCAATTCGACAACGGACGACGCGGCTTCGGGCATCGGCGGCACCCCTCGTTCCCCGTGGCGACGACGCGGCGGTTGCACCCGATGATGCCACCGGCGCGTGATTCGCGTTGCCCCTCGCCGCCGTGCGGAGGATTCGCCCTGTCTCGTCGGCCGACGATAGCGAACGGGCCTGCAAGTCCTTCGCCTGCGCCGAAACTACGCCATTCGACCACATCTCATATGCAATCCGGCTGATTGGTGCGCGAATCCGTTCGTCGTTCGTAGGGGAGGGACCCGTGCCATCCCGTGCCCGCAGCCGCGTACGGACGCGGGAGTGCACGGGTCCCTCCCCTACGAACGCACGCCGTCAGGGGCCGGCGAAACGGCAGCAAATAGCCGGATTTCGTATCACTCGTCAGTCGGTGTGCGGGTGTTCGCCGCCGTTTCGCCCTCCCCTGCGAACGACGAACGACGTGCCGCACCGATCACCGGATATCGCATCACGGGCGCGCGTTTGCGTGGATGGAGGCGCCCGGTCCGGATATCCTCGGACCCGGCGGGCGCCGTGGCCCGCCGCCCCGAATCGCCGGGAGATCCTTGCCGTGCCCACCCGCCGCTCGTTGCTCGCCGCCGGCGCGTCCCTTCCATTTGTCGCAGGGTGCCGAACCCGGCTCGCCGGCGCCGCCCGGCAGGAGGACGCGACGCCGTGGCCGACCGCCGGCTGGGCGACCGCCGATCCGCTCGCCGTCGGCATCGACCCCGCCGCGCTGGAGGCCGTCGCCGAGCGGGTTCCGTTCGAGACGCCGGACCTGTCGGAGATCGTGGTCGTCCGCAACGGCCGCCTCGCCTGGGAACGGTCGTTCGGCGGGCACGATCAGGCGGACCCGATCAACGTCCGCTCGATCACCAAGAGCGTGACCGGGCTGCTGACCGGCATCGCGATCGGCGAGGGCGCGCTCTCCGGCGTGGACCAGACCATCGGCGAGACGATCCCGGATCGCATCCCGGAGGGCGCCGACCCGCGCATCGCCGGCATCACGGTCGGCCAGTTGCTCACCATGAGCAGCGGCATCGACTGGCCGTCCTCCGGCGACTGGCCGACCCTGATCGAGAGCCGGAACTGGGTCGCCAACGTGCTGGGCCGCCCGGTCGTCGGCATGCCCGGCCAAACCTACGTCTACAACACCGGCGGGTCGCACGTGCTCGGCGTCATGGTCGCCGCCGCCGTCGGGGAGCCGCTGGAGCGCTACGCCGAGCGGGTGCTGTTCGCGCCGCTCGGCATCGCGCGGGGCGACTGGGAGCGTTCCCCGCAGCGGGAAGTCAACGGCGGCTCCGGGCTGGCGCTGACCGCACGGGACGCGGCGAAACTCGGACTGCTGGCGCTGCGCAGCGGGCGCTGGGAAGACGCGCAGATCGTTCCCGCCGATTTCGTGCAGGCCGCCACCAGTTGGCAGTTGCAGGGCGATGGAACGGGCGGCTGGGAAGGCTACGGCTACCAGTGGTGGGTCACCCAGACCTGGGCGGGCTACGCGGCCTTCTTCGGCCTCGGCTACGGCGGGCAGCACCTGTTCGGCGTGCCCGCGCTGGACCTCGTCGTCGCCGCCCTCGTCGAAGCGCGCGTCGCCCCGGAGGAGCTGCGCTCGCCCCGACCGCTGATCGAATCGATCGCGGCGGCGACCGTACCCGGTCCCGTCGGGTAGCCGAGCCAACCAGCTCGAACCATGGACGGCGGTTACACGATGAGGATCGCGAGACGATCGGCCGGAACGGGCCAGAGGTTGTGATTCTCATTGAAGGTGCGGACGGCGGAGCGTATCGCCGCGTCCATGGCCGCCGCCGAACCGCCGGGAACGACGGCGGTCCAATCGACCCAGTTCGCCGAGTCCGCCGGGGTTTGGCGCAGGTCGAAGAACGACATGTCCATCCGGACCAGGTACGTCGAGCCAGTCGCCTGTCCGGTCACGTCGGTCACCCGCACGATGACCGAGACCAGCGGCGGCAGCGGAGCCTTTGGCTTCTTCCTTTTCCCCTTGCCCTTCGTTTTCCGTTTCGCCGCGTCGCCCCGTTCCCCGCCGGCGATCAGCGCCACGCCGGCCGCGGCCGCCCCGCCGGCGAGGAGTGCCCGGCGACTCGATTCGTGGGACCCCGACATGGCTCCTCCTTGACTCGATGGTCGTGCGCCGACGCCAATCGCCGCGTCTCTGGCCACGATAGGGCGCTCCGCGTCTCGATACAGCAGGAAAGTTCCCCATTTACCAGCCGCACTCGGCGCCAATCCGAAGCGGCAGCCTGGTCGCTACAATCGCCTCCGACGCGCATGGGTCGCCGGCAAACGGGCCGGCGGCGTCCCACGGCGCGAAACCGGCTTGCGAGCGAGGACCGCACCATGAGCGATGCCGAACGGGCGCCGGACGACGCGCCGCCGGGGCCGGGCGCGCGCGAGCGGGAGATCGCCGCCGCGCTTGCAGATGCCCACGCCTACCTCGAAGCGCTGCCGCCGCAGGAGCGGCGGGTTGCCGACCTGGCCGCCGCCGCGATGCCGGTCTGGGAAATCGCGCAGCAGGAAGGCATCGCCGACGAGGCGGTCGCGCGGATCATCGACCGTGTCTACGCCGCCGTCACCGGCCGCCCGATCCACCCGGTCGAAACCGGCGGCCTCGGCGCGGACACCGATCCGGGCGTCTCCGGCGGGTACGACGAACTGCCGTGGGAAGAGAACGTGCCGGAGGAGGCGGAATGACCACCGGCCACCGGATCGACCGCGACCGGCTGCTGGCCCGCCACCGGGCGGCGTGGGATGCCCTGCTGGAGCCGTTCGCCGGCATCGACGCCGCCACGGCGACCTGGGCGCCTCCCGGCGAATGGTCGGCCGCCGACCACCTGGTCCACTCGGCCGTCTGGGAGCGGCACCGGCTGGCCGTGCTGCGCGGCGAGGACCCGGCGGCGGCGGTCGGCATCGCGGCCGACGAGTGGGCCGCGCAGGACGAGGACGCCATGAACGCCCTCATCTCCGCGCGCTGGGTCGGCAAGCCGCTGCCGGAGGTGCTGGCCGAAACCGAAGCGGTCCGCGACGCGCTGGCCGATGCCCTGGCGAACGAACCCGCCGAGCGGCTGGCGACGGACTACCGGACGCTGCACCCCGAGGACGACGACCGGGGCGACGGCCCGGCCGCGGACTGGGCGGTCGGCATCGCCGAGGTCCACATCGACGCCCACCTCGCCGACATCCGCGCCCTGCTGATGCGCGCCCGCGGCGAGGAGCCGCCGACCGTCGCCGAGGCGCTGCACCGCTTCGACGCCGCGACGAACGAGGTCATGGCGATCCTCGACGGCGCGAACGGCGGCGCGGCAACCCGGCACGACGACGGCGGCTGGTCGCTGGCCGACAACGCGCTGCACCTCGCGGCGTGGGACCGCGGCATGGCCGCCCTGCTGCGCGGCGAGTCACGCCGGCAGGCAATGGGCATCGCCGCCGCCGACTGGGCGGCCGGGTTCGAGCGCATCAACGAGGTTCTGCAATCGCGGCACGCCGAGGCCGGTCTGGCGGATGCCTCCGCCGCGCTGCGCGAGAGCCGGGCCGCGTTCCGTGCCGCCATCGCCGACCTGGACGATCTCCACCTCCTGCGCGGCTACTCGGCGTTCGACCCCGCGTCCCCCGCATCCGATTTCGTGGACGAGGACGCTTCGCCGCCGTTCGCATTCGACCCGGTTCTCGCCTGGATCGCCGGCAACGGTTGGGAGCACCCGGACGAGCACCTGCCGACGATGCGCACCCTCGCCCGCGACTGACATTCCAGCGATTGGTCGAGGGCGCGGCCAACCGGCAGGGCGGGCGTGCCGGGGTTCGTTTGCGGCAGGGCGGGTTCCCGGTAGAATGCCGGGGTTGCACACGATCGCGACCCGCATGCGGAGGAGAGGGACGAAGATGGTCCTGAGCAGGTACGTTGGCGCGGAAGTCCGGCGCAAGGAAGACCCCCGGCTGATCACCGGGTCGTCGATGTACGTCGATGACCTGCGGCTACCGGGGATGACCTACGTTTCGCTGGTCCGCAGCCCCTACCCCCACGCCAACATCCGCTCCATCGACACCGCGGCCGCCAAGGCGATGCCGGGCGTGGTGCTGGTGCTGACCGGCGACGAACTGGCCGAGTTCTGCGGCCCGATGGCGCCCGGCGCGGGCGAGGGCGGCGGCGAAAGCGGCGAGCAGGCCGACTACGACTACGAGGGCCTGACCCAGGCCGACCTTGGCGCGCCGTCCACCTGGTCGCTTGCGCGCGACAAGGTCCGCTACGTGGGCGAGGCCGTCGTCGCCGTCGTCGCCGAGTCCCGCTACCAGGCGGAGGACGCGGCCGAAGCCGTCGAGGTCGATTACGAGATCCTGCCCAACGTCACCAACCCCGAAGAAGCGATGAAGCCGGGCGCGCCCCAGCTCTACGCCCACATCCCGCTCAACGTCGGCGCGCGCTGGGACCGCGTCCACGGCGACGTGGATGCCGCCTTCGCCAATGCCCCGGTCGTCGCCAAGGCGCGCATCCGCTCGCAGCGCCTCTCCGGCGTGCCGATGGAGCCGCGCGCGGTGGCCGCCGCGCCGGACCCGCTGACCCGCGGCCTGACGGTGTGGACCTCGACCCAGGCGCCGCACTGGAACCGCAACTCGGTCGCCGACGCCCTCGGCATCCCGTCCACCCGGGTGCGCTGCATCGCGCCCGAGGTCGGCGGCGGCTTCGGCGTCAAGATCGGGGCGTACCAGGAAGACCTGATCGTTTCCGCCATCGCCTGGAAGCTCGGGCGGCCGGCGAAGTGGATCGAAACCCGTTCCGAGAACTTCCTCGCCACCCACCACGGGCGCGACCAGTGGGCGGACGTGGAGATCGCCGGCGACGAGACCGGCAAGATCCTCGGGCTGCGCATGCGGGTGATCCAGGACCTCGGCGGCCACGCCAAGGGCACCGACCTCGCGGAACTGACCGGGCGCATGTCCTGCGGCTGCTACGACGTGCCGGCGCTGGACTTCAAGAGCTACGGCGTCTACACCAACACGATGGCCGTCGGCGCCTACCGCGGCGCGGGCCGTCCGGAAGCCGCCTACTACATCGAGCGGGCGGTGGACCTGCTGGCCGACGCCGCCGGGGTCGATCCGGTCGAGGTGCGGCGGCGCAACTTCATCCCGCCGTTCGACCACGGCCACGTCACCACCGCCGGCGAGCGGTACGACACCGGCGACTACGAGAAGCCGCTGAACAAGGCGCTCGGGATCGTCGATTACGCGAACCTGCGGGCCGAGCAGCAGCGCCTGCGCGCCCAGGGCCGCTACATCGGCATCGGCCTCGCCTCCTACGTCGAGATCTGCGGCTTCGGGCCGTTCGAGAGCGCCACCGTCCGGGTCGAGCCGAACGGCGACGTGACGCTCTACTCCGGCATCTCGCCGCACGGGCAGGGGCAGGAGACGACCTTCGCCCAGCTCGCGGCCGACCACCTCGGCGCGGACTTCGACGCGGTCATCTTCAACCACAGCGACACGCTCAACACGCCCCAGGGCAACGGCACCATGGGCAGCCGCGGCCTCGCGCTCGGCGGCGGCGCGCTGATGATCTCCCTGAACAAGGTGCAGGCGAAGGCCAAGCAGATCGCCGCCCACCTGCTGGAAGCCGCCGCTGAGGACGTCGAGCTGACCGACGGCCGCTACCGGGTCAAGGGTGTGCCGGGCGAAGGCCTCAGCCTCGCCGACATCGCCGCCGCCGCCTACGCGGGCGACCTGCCGACTGAGATCGAGTCCGGGCTGGAATCCACCGACTACTTCCGGCCGGAGGACGAGACCTTCCCGTTCGGCACACACGTCGTGGTGGCCGAGGTCTTCCCCGACACCGGCGAAGTCAAGCTGCTGCGTTTCGTGACGGTGGACGACTGCGGCGTCATCATCAGCCCGAACCTTGTGCGCGGCCAGGTCCACGGCGGCGTCGCGCAGGGCATCGGCCAGGCGCTCTTCGAGGAGATCGTCTACGGCGAGAACGGCGAGTTGCTGAGCGGCACGCTCAACGACTACGCGATCCCGCGGGCGTGGGCGTTCCCGACCTTCGAGACCCACCACACCGAAACGCCGACCTACCTCAACCTGCTCGGGGCCAAGGGCATCGGCGAGGCCGCGACCATCGGCTCGACGCCGGCCACCGCCAACGCGGTGATCGACGCGCTGGAGCCGTGGGGCGTCACCCACCTCGACGTGCCCATGACCAGCGAGAAGGTCTGGCGGGCGATCCAGGATGGTTCGGCCAACCGGGCCGCCGCCGCGGACTAACGGTCCCGAACGCAAACCGGACGCGCCCCGGGCCGCGGGGGGTGAACAACCCCCCCCCCACCGCCCGAAACCCCCAACA
>JAFAEX010000255.1 GCA_023423795.1 Chloroflexota bacterium
CCGGAGGTCCGGTCGGCGCGCGGCGCGGCGCCCTCGCCGCCGGTCGCGCTGGTGGCCGTTGCCGCGCCCATGCTCTCCTCGCCGGGGCTGCCCCGGCCGGTTGAATCGCTGCCTGCATCGCAGTATAGTCCGCGGTCGGTGTCCCAACCAACCGGTTGGTTGGCTGGTTTTCTCCTGCAGGCGGAGGCGGCATGGCGGCGGCGAACCCGGAACGCGCGACGGCTGCGGCCACGAGCCACGACGGCCCGCAGTACCTCGAACACCGGCAAATCCTGATCGTGTTGGTCGGCCTGATGGCCGGCATGCTGCTGGCCGCCCTCGACCAGAGCATCGTGGGCACCGCGCTGCCCCGGATCGTGTCCGAACTCGGCGGGCTCGACAAACTTTCCTGGGTCGTCACCGCCTACCTGCTGACCAGCACCGCCGTCACCCCGCTCTGGGGCAAGATCTCCGACCTCTACGGCCGCCGCCCGATCTTCCAGGCCGCCATCGTCATCTTCCTCATCGGCTCCGCGCTGTGCGGCCTCAGCCAGAACATGACCCAGCTCATCGCCTTCCGCGCGCTGCAGGGCGTCGGCGGCGGCGGCCTGATGTCGATCGCCTTCGCCACCATCGGCGACGTCATCCCGCCCCGCGAGCGCGGCCGCTACCAGGGGTACTTCGGCGCCGTCTTCGGCCTCTCCAGCGTGGCCGGGCCGTTGCTCGGCGGCTGGTTCACCGACGGCCCCGGCTGGCGCTGGATCTTCTACATCAACCTCCCGGTTGGCATCGCCGCGCTGGTCATCACCACGCTCGCGCTCAAGCTGCGCACCGTCCGCCGCGACCACACCATCGACTACCTCGGCGCGGTCCTCATCGTCGCCGCGGTCACATCGCTGCTGCTCTACCTCGACTGGGCCGGGCGGGAGTTCGGCTGGACCGCGCCGCCCGCGCTGGCGCTGCTGGCGGCGTCCATCGTGCTGTCGGCGCTGTTCGTCTGGGTCGAATCCCGCGCCGCCGAACCGATCATCCCGCTGCACCTGTTCCGCAACCGGATCTTCGCGGTCGGCAACCTCTACGGCTTCTTCGCCGGGATGGCGATGTTCGGCGCGATCGTCTTCCTGCCGCTCTACCTGCAGGCGGTGCAGGGGATGACCCCGACCCAGTCCGGCCTCGCGATGCTGCCGGCCGTCATCGGCATCTTCTTCACCTCGATCCTCTCCGGCCAACTGATCTCCCGCACCGGCCGCTACAAGATCTATCCGATCCTCGGCGCGGCGATCATCGTCGTCGGATTGTTCCTGCTCGGCCGGATCGGGGTGGATACGCCGTACTGGCGGGTCGCCATCGGCCAGTTCGCCTTCGGCGCCGGCCTCGGCCTGACGATGCAGACGATCACCACCGCGGTCCAGAACGCGGTCGATTTCCGCGACCTCGGGGTGGCGACCGGGGCGACGACCTTCTTCCGCCAGATGGGCGGCACCATCGGCGCCGCGGTCTTCGGCGTCGTGCTTTCCAGCCGGCTGGCGACCCACCTGTACGAGACGTTCGGCGACCTCGCCACCTCCGCCACCGGCGCCGGGGCGATCGACGCCAACAACGTGGAGGCCATCCAGTCGTTGCCGGAGCCGATCAAGGGCCTCGTGCTGGAAGCGTTCTCCCGCTCGCTGGACGAGGTCTTCCTCGCCGGCATCCCGATCGCGCTCATCGCGCTGGTCGTCGCCCTCTTCCTGCAGGAGATCCCGCTGCGCTCGGCCGCCCACCGCCCCGGCGAATCCCCCGCCGCCGAACCGGCGCACGTCGGGTTGTAGACGTGGTGCTGGGTGCTGGGTGCTGGGTGCTGGGTGCTGGGTGCTACGTGCTACGTGCTACGTGCTACGTGCTACGTGCTACGTGCTACGACGTGGATTGGGCCGAGTGCCGACTGGGACACTCGTTCGTAGCACGTAGCACGTAGCACGTAGCACGTAGCACCCAGCACCCCGTACCGGCCAGGAGCGCCGATGGACGTCGTCTTCATCCCCGCGCCCGGGCACGGGCACGTCAACCCGATGCTGCCGATCGCCGCCGAACTGGTGCGGGGAGGAGATCGGGTCCGCGTCGTGGCCGGCGACCAGTTCGCCGACGCCGTCCGCGCCACCGGCGCCAAACTGGTCTCGATCGGCGACCTGTCGCTGCCGGTCGGCGCCAGCCCCGATCCTTCCGGCCGGGACCGCGCGAGCGCCTTCTTCGAACGGGCCAACGGGGCGCTGCGCGAGGCGCTCGCCGCCCTCGCCGCCGACCCGCCGGAGGTCGTCGTCTACGACGCCGTGCTGGTGATGATGGGCGCCGCCGAGGTCCGCAACGCCGCCCCGACGCGGGTGGCGCTGTTCCCGATCTTCGCGCTCCCCGAGGGCGCGCGGCTGCGCGATGTCGCACCGTCGCTGGTCGAGCGCGACCCCGGCGCGGCGCCGGCGATGGACGAACCGGCCCCGGGCGAAGGGCTGGCGATCGTCACCATCCCCCGCTCCTACCAGGGCGGCGAGTTCGACGCCCGCTACCTCTTCGTCGGCCCGTCCCTGCGGGAAGAACCGGGCGCATCCGGGTTCCCGCTTCCGCCGGCCGACGGGCGCCCGCTCGTCTTCGTCTCGCTGGGCACCGTCGCCTCCGACAAGCCGGGCTTCTACCGGGCCGCGCCGGAGGTGCTGGCCGCCCGGCCGTGGCGGGCGGTGGTGGCGACCGGGCGCACCGACCCTGCCGTCCTCGGCAGCCTGCCGGGCAACGTCGTCGCCCGCGCACACGTGCCGCAGATCGCGGTGCTGCGCCAGGCCGACCTCTTCGTCACCCACGGCGGCATGAACTCGGTGATGGAGGCGCTTTCCCTCGGCGTGCCGATGGTGGTCGTGCCGCAGATGATGGACCAGTTCATCAACGCCCGCCGCGTGGCCGAATTGCGGCTGGGCCGAGCGATCGTCGGGGCCGAACCGACCGCCGACGCGCTGCTGGCCGACATGGACGCCGTGCTCGCCAACCCCGGCTACCGCCGCCGCGTTTCGGCGATGGGCGCCGAGATGGCCGCCGCCGGCGGCGCAGCCCGAGCCGCCGAGGTGATCCGCGCCTACGCCGGCGAGGCGGCCCGAACCTGACCCGCCGGCGGACTCAGCCGAGGAACAGGTACTCCTCGGCGATCCGGCCATCTTCCCAGCGGGCGACGGTGCACATCGATCCGCCGCCGGGGAAGGTCCCCACCACCGCCGTCCAGTCGCCCGCGCCGATGCGGATCGGGTGCGCCTCGATCATCGAACCCGGGTTCTGCTCGATGAACGCCTGCGCCCAGGCGACGTGCTCGTCGATCCCCTCGGTGGCCGCGCCGAACCCGACGACCGTCACGTCGTCGCCGTGGATCTGGCCGAACAAGTCCCAGTCCCGATTGTTCCAGCCCTCGAAGTCGAGCCGGTCGAAGGTTTCCAGGTTGCGCGCGACCTGCTCCTGACCCGGACAGTCGGCGGCCGGAGTGGCCGAGGCCGGGGCGCCCGATGCCGGCTGCGCCGCGGCCATCCGGGCTAACGCGCCCTCCAAGGCGACGGCAGCGAGGGCGGCGGCGCCACCCTCCACGAGGAAACGGCGGCGTCCGGTCTGCGCGTCTGCGTCCATGCCGTCCTGCCTCTCCGGGCGTCCCCCTGCCGGGGGAAACGACGCCGGCCGACGATCGGCCGGCGTTCCCGACTGGTCTCGCGCCTCACGATCTCGCGCGGGGTGGATCGGCCCGATCGTGGGCGGCCAACGCGGTTCGTGCCCACAAAACCCAAGCGCCGTCCGCGCGGCGGAACGCGCACATCCCAAAACTGCGTTGGCCGTTCCGGTCGTCGGGTCGCCGGGAACGCGGATGTGCGCCAACGAACGGGACGCTTCACGCCGGCATGTCCACCCACAGCATTTTCCGGGGCGCCTGCTTGTTTATCAATCAGTTTCCATGCATCGCGGTCGAACCCGGGCCGCAACCCCGATGTCGGCGTCTGAGCCCGCTCTCCGCCGTGCGGACGGAGCGCCGCCCGCCAGGCTCGCCGCCCGGCATGACCGCCGGCGGCGACATGCGCGCCGCCGCTGGCACGCCCTCTGCGGACCCATCGCAGGACACCGACACTGGGCTCTCCGCCGCTCGTCCTCGCCGACGAAGGGCCGTCGTCGCCGGTGCGCCGGCGATACGGGTCGCGTCGGGAGCAGCATGGAACGGGTTCGCGCGTTCGGCGACCGCACCTTCTCGGCGATGAAGGTGCGCAACTACCGCCTGTGGTTCATCGGGCAGGGCATCTCGCTTTCCGGCACCTGGATGCAGACGGTCGCCCAGGGGTTGCTCGTCCTCCACCTGACCGGTTCCGGCACGGCGCTCGGGCTGGTCACCGCGCTCCAGGCGTTGCCCGTCCTCCTCCTCGGGCCGTGGGGCGGCGTGCTCGTCGATCGCCTCCCGAAACGGGCGCTCCTCTACGCCACCCAGGCCATCGCCGGTTCGCTGGCGATGGCCATCGGGATCGCGGTGGCGACCGGAGCCGTCCGCATGTGGATGGTCTACGTCGTCTCCCTCGCCCTCGGGCTGGTCAAGGTCGTGGACAACCCCGTCCGCCAAACCTTCGTGCTGGAGATGGTCGGCCAAAAGGAACTGGTCAACGCCGTTTCCCTCAACTCCACCGAGATCAACCTCGCCCGCGTCATCGGCCCCACCATCGCCGGGGTGCTGATCGCCACCGTTGGCCTCGCCGCCTGCTTCATCATCGACGCGCTGACGTACATCGCCGTCATCGCGATGCTGGCGATGATGCGCACCGACGAACTGCACCCCACGCCGCTGGCGCCCCGCGCCGCCGGGCAACTGCGGGAAGGGTTCCGCTACGTCCGCTCGTCCCCGCCGATCCTGATCACCCTGCTGATGATGGCCATCATCGGCACCTTCACCTACGAGTTCTCGGTCAGCCTGCCGATCTTCGCCGAAACCACGTTCGCCGGCGGCGCCAGCGCCTACGCCGCGATGACGGCGGCGATGGGCGCCGGCGCGGTCGTCGGCGGCCTCTACACCGCGAGCCGCCCCTCGAACGCCGGGCCGCTGCTCGCCCGCGCCGCCGCGTTCTTCGGCGTCGCCGTGCTGCTGACCGCCGTCGCCCCGACGCTGCTGCTGGCGATCGTCGCCCTACTGGTGGTCGGGTTCTTCTCGATCAGTTTCACCGCCCTCGGCAACGCCACCCTTCAACTGGAGAGCGCGCCCGAGATGCGCGGCCGGGTGATGGCGCTGTGGTCGGTGGCGTTCCTCGGCTCCACCCCGATCGGCGGCCCGATCGTCGGCTGGCTCGGCGAGCACGTCGGCCCGCGCTGGGCGCTCGTCGTCGGCGGCGTTGCCGCGCTCGCCGCCGCCGGGCTCGGCCTCGCCGCCCTGCGCCGCCCCACCGGGGAGCCCGTTTCCCGCCAGGCCCCGGCGGATTGATCGCCTCGTGCGCGCCGCCCGGCCGCCGGTCCGCGCCGTGCATTCGGGCTGGCACGGTGTACGCTGCCGGCGACGGTAGCCGGCCGGAATAGGGGAGTGTCCGTCAATCCCCCAGCAACTCCGCGAGGTCGTCGATCACCGCCAGCGCGCCGGCGGCCAGCAGCGCCTCGGCCGGGCGGTATCCGCCGGCGAACCCGACCGGCACCGCCCCGGCGGCGATCGCCTCGGTCACGTCGTACTCCGTGTCGCCGACGTAGACGACCGGCCCTTCATCCAGCGCGACCAGTTCGCGCAGGTGGTCGGATTTCGGGTTGGCGTCGCCGATCAGGAACCGCAGGTGCGGCAGGATGCCGAGGTTCGCGGCGTCGCGCTCGACCACCGGCGCGGCGGCGGCGCTGATCACCCCGCCCGGACGCCCGCGCTCGGCCAGCCCGCGCAGCAGAGATTCCGCGCCGCGCGAGAGCGTGGCGTCGGCGTGCCCGATCTGCCCGTTCCACGAGCGGATCGCCGCGTCGAGGTTGCCCTCGGCCACCCCGAGGTCGGCCAGCATCGCGGCCATCGGCAGCCGGAAGCGGGCGGAGAAGGTTTCCGCGTCGATCTCGGCGATGCCGAACTCGGCGAGGGTGGCGTTCAGGCTGGCGAGCGTGCGGTGGGCGTCGTCCATCGTCGTCCCGTTCCAGTCGAGGACGACGAGGGCGGTCGGCAGGAAGCGGCGAAGGGCGGCGGCATCTCCGAGCATCGTGGGCAGGCTCCGTTCCGGCGCGGGCGGGCGGCAACGCACGGGTACCATACGCACAAACCCGGCCGACCGGGAGGAGTGCCGCCATGACCGCCGCAACCCGCCTCAGCGAGCAGGCGTTTCTCCGCCTCGCCGAAACCGACCCTGACGGATTCTGGGAGTTCGTCGATGGCATGCCGCGGTCGAAACCGCCGACGAGCGCCGACCACAACTTCATCGCGTTCGAACTGGCGTTCCGCCTTCGTCTCGTGATCGACCCCACGCACTACGAACTGCGGGTCAATGCCTCGCTCGTCCGATGGTCCGAGCGGAATTCGTTCATCCCGGATGTCGCCGTGCTTCCGCGCGATCATGTCGCTCCGCAGAAAGGCGCCGGCAAGCTGGAGCGGAACTCGGAGTCATTGCCGTTGGTCGTCGAAATCTGGTCCCCTTCCACCGACGGCTACGACCTCGACGTCAAGGTGGCGGCCCACAAGGCCCGCGGCGACGAGGAAATCTGGCGCATCCACCCGTACGATCGGACGCTGACCCGCTGGCTGCGGCAGGACGGCGACGCGTACGCCGAGATGACGCACCGCGGCGGCGCGGTCGAATTGCACGCCCTCCCCGGCGTCACGATCGACCTCGACGCGCTCTTCGGCGGCTGAGGAGGTTCCCATGGCGCTGCCACACGCGATCGGACACGAGGATTTCCACCGGCTCGCGCTGCGGGACCCGGACGGGATGTGGGAGTTGTGGGATGGCGAGCCGCGCGAGAAGCCGGGCATGAGCGTCGCCCACAACTGGGTCGTCCGCCTGCTCGGGAGAGCGCTGGACCGGCAACTGGACGAGGCCGCGTTCGTCGTCCAGACGAACCTCGGCCGGGTCGCCGCGACCGGGCACAACACCTACGTCCCCGACGTGATGGTCGTTCCGACGGCGCTGGTTCGGCGCGCGCTTGCCGAGCACCCGGAGGCGCTGGAAACGTACGCCGAACCCGTGCCGTTCGTCGCCGAGATCTGGTCGCCGTCCACCGGCGCCTACGACCTGCGGGTCAAATTGGCAGCCTACCGCGAGCGCGGGGACGAGGAAATCTGGCGGCTGCACCCATACGAACGCACGCTCACCCGCTGGCTGCGGCAGGACGACGGCGCGTACGCCGAACTCGTCCACACCGCGGGCTTGATCGAATTGCACGCCCTGCCCGGCGTCACGATCGACCTCGACGCCCTGTTCGCGGGGTGACGCGCCGCCCTCAGTCGATGCGCGGCGCGACCTCGCTCGCCAGCAGTTCCAGCGTCTCGACCTCGGCGGCGTCCACCTGCGCGGTGAAGTACTGGATGCCGGTGGCGCGGATGGCCCGGTAGTGGGAAACGACGGTCTCCGGCGAGCCGACCACGAAGGCGCTGCGGTGCGAGCGGCGCGTGCCCGGCGAGGTGCTGGGCGAGGCGAGGATGCGCTCCAGCTTCTCGACCGCCTCGGCATCGGTGCGGCCGATCACCAGCTTGAGCGTGAAGTGGGTCCGCAGGATGTCGTCGTAGGGGCGGCCGACCGCCTCGCAGTGGCGGCGCAGCGCCTCCAGCTTGCGGCGCACCCCGTCCGGGCCGTCGAGGTCGCGCATCCCCTCCGGCGTGTTGACCACCTGGTTGATGTTGCAGGCGTCGGCGTGCCGCGCGACGAGTTCAAGCGTCCGCTTCTCGCCGCTGCCGCCGATCACCAGCGGCGGCCGTGGCCGCTGCACCGGCGGTGGCGCGACCCGCAGGCCGTCCACCTGCCAGTGCTTGCCGGAGAACGAGAATTTCTCCTCGCCCCACGCGCCGGGGATGATGACCAGCGCCTCCTCCAGTTGCTCGTACCGCTCACGCGGTTCGAGGTACGGCACGCCGAGGGCGGCGAACTCCGGCTCCAGCCAGCCGATGCCCAGCCCGAGCACGAAGCGGCCGTTGGAGAGGTTGTCGAGGTCGGCGGCGAAGCGGGCGACCTGGGCCGGGTGGCGGTAGGGCACGCAGTTGACGAGGCTTCCCAGACGCACCCGCTCGGTCACGGACGACACCGCGCTCAGGCACAGCCACGGGTCGGCCTGCATCGCGGGGTGGTCGAAGATGAAGAACCCGTCCAGCCCGAGCTGTTCGACCAGCCGCGCCCGGTCGCGCAGCGTCGCCAACCCCTCGTCGCCCAGCACGAGCTGGATGCCCCAGCGCGGTTGCCCGTCGCCCGCCTCCGCCACCCACGGGTGGCGGGTATCGCTCACCGTCATGTATCCCCCAGTCGTTAGGCGACAGGCGGCGGCGACCAGACGAGAGACGACGGGCGATAGGCGATGATGCCCCGTCCGCGCTGGCCTGTCGCTTGTCGCCCGTCGCCGTGTCGCCTATCGCCCGTCGTCTCTCGTCTCTCGTCTCGTCGCCTGTCGCCTCGTTCGTGCATCATCGCACGGCCTCGGGCGCGCGGGGCGGAAAGGCGCAACCACCGGTGGAGCACGCGGAATGGGACGAGTTGCTGGCGCGGCTGGCGCGGATCGAGGCGCTGGCCGAGCGCGCCGGCACCCTCGCCGAGGCGGAAGCGGCCGCCGCCGCCCTGTCGCGGTTGCTGCTGCGCCACAACCTCTCGCTGGCCGAAGTCGGCGAACACCGTGACCGCGCGGACGCCGGCGGCGTCACCGCGCGGGAGCACCGCCTCGCCAACGGCGCGGCCTGGCGGCACTACCTGCTCCACGCGCTGGCGCAGACGCACCTCTGCCGCGCGATCCGGCACAAGGGCGACCGCGCCACCCTCGTCGGCCACCCGCACAACCTCGCGGTGGTCACCGACCTCTACCGCTGGCTCTCCGCCGCCATCGAGCGGCTCGCCAACCGGACGTGGGCCGCGCGCCTGGAGCGGCGGGCGGCCGAACTCCTGCTGGCCGCGCCGCCGGAAACGCAGACCCGCTTCGCCGACGCCCTCGCCGCCGCGACGCGGGACATGCCAGCCAAGCGCGCCTGGCTGACCGCGTTCCGCACGGGAGCGGTGGACGGCATCTGGCGGCGCCTGCTCGACGAACGCCGCAAACTGGAGGCCGAAACCGCGCCCGACCGCTGGGCGCTGGTCCCCCTACTGGAACGCGAGGTCGAGGTCTTCATGGGCGAACGCTACGCCCGCCTCGGCTCCTACGCCGTCCCCGGCGGCGATCGGGCCGGCTACGAGGCCGGCCACGCCGCCGGCTACGCCATCGACATCGGCGCGCGCCAACTGGGCGACGGCTCGGACGACGCGCCGTAGCCCGGCGCATCTGCGAGCGTCGGCCGGCAACGCCTCCCGCTCCCTCTCGTCATCCCTCGACAGGATCGGCATGGCGGCGGGCAAGGCTCGGGATGACAGGATGGACCGGGATGGGACGACACATCGGCTCAACCGTCCGCCGATCGCATCACGGTCCATCACGCTATTCGGCACGCTGACCGTTCGCGACATCCTCAGGCCGCCGGGCGCAGCACGACGCCCCGCCGCTGTCCACCGTCGTCGATCTGCGCGGCGATCTCGCCACCGTCGTTGATGTCGAACGCATCGACCACGACCGCGCCGGGCGGCAGTCCCACGGCAACGGTGAGGTCGGTCATTGCGCCGGTGCGATGGTCGTAGCGGAACGCCCGCCGGAACGGCGCGACTTCGTCCAGTGGATGCCACGCCGCCCCGACCACCTGCCCGGCGTTGTTGATCGCCATCGCCACGCTGTTGCGGTACCCCGGCAACGAGCCGATGTCGGTCATCATCCCCGTCGAGGCGTCGAAGACGAACGCGCGCCCGGCGGCCACCATCGAATGCATGCCGAAACGCCCGGGACCGCCGGCCAGCAGGCCCTCGTCGTTGAGGTCGGCCGCGCCGCTCGAATCCGCGCCCGGCGCGGGATCGAGCACCAGAGATTGCCCGCCGTCGAGCAGCGCCGCCCGCTGGCCCGATTCGTCGGTGCGGCCCGCCCGCACCGTACCGGCAACCGCGCCGCGCGCGTCGATCGCGGCCGGCTGGAAAAAGCCGTACCCCGTCGGCGTCGGCCGTTCGCTGATGCCGTTCGGGCCGGACACGACGGGGCGGCCCTCGACGTTGCCCACGACCGCCCCGGTCGCGTTCATGCCCGCCGGGTAGGCGTCGTGCAGGAACCCCGGCACCGGCTCGGGCGCGCCGACGTCCGGCCGGTAGCGCAGCGCCTGGTCCAGCCGCGCGCCGAGCACGGTTCCGTCGTCCACGATGGCG
This sequence comes from Chloroflexota bacterium, assembly GCA_023423795.1. Lineage (GTDB taxonomy): Bacteria > Chloroflexota > Chloroflexia > Thermomicrobiales > UBA6265 > CADCWF01. Next base: position 10,377 of record JAFAEX010000255.1, read on the forward strand.
ACCCCGCGCTCGATCCCGCGCGCCGACAGGTCGGTGACGTCCCCGCGATCCCAGATGCCCACGCGAGGATCGTTGACCAGCCCGCGCGCCGGGTCGAGCGCGGTTCCCCACGACCACAGCACCTGCCCGCGGTTGGTGATGCCGAACGCCCGGCTCCAGTCGCCATCGCCCGTCCCGAGTTCGACGACGACGTAGGGATCACCGCTCGCCTGCGCCAGGCTCCAGCCGGGGCGGGCAAGCGCCGTACCGACGCACGCCGCCCCGAAGATCCGCAGCGCCGTCCGCCTGCGAACCCGCGCGTCCAGCACGCCCCGTGCGGCCCCTCCATGCCCGTCCATGTCCGACTCCGCGCCCGTGCCGTGCCGTTCGTTCGTGCCTGCGCCGGTCCGGGCGGGTCGTCGCCCCGGATCGGCGGGATGGCGCCACGATAGCCCAGTCGCCGGCGGTGCGGGCATGCTGACGGCGATTGCCGGAACGGCGCCGAGGCCAACGGTCGCCCAGGGATGCTGGCGGTCGCTTCCCGATCCGGTCGCCGGCGACGCCTGCCGTTTGCGGTCCCGGGCGGCAGCGGCCGGCGGCGGGCCGCGTAGACTGCCGGCGTTGGTGACCGGGACGGCGGGGAGGACCGGGATGGAGTCGGTGTGCGTGTTCTGCGGATCGAGCCCAGGCAACGGGCCCGCCTTCGCGGCGGCGGCGCGGGCGCTGGGCGAGGCGATCGCGCGGCGGGGGATGCGGCTGGTCTACGGCGGGGCGCAGGTCGGACTGATGGGAACGGTCGCGGACGCGGCGCTGGCGGCCGGCGCCGACGTCATCGGGGTGATGCCGCGGGACCTGTTTGCGAAGGAGATCGCGCACCAGGGGCTGACCGCGTTGCACGAGGTCGGGTCGATGCACGAGCGCAAAGCGCTGATGGCAGCGTTGGCGGACGGCTTCGTGGCGCTGCCGGGCGGCTACGGGACGCTGGAAGAGTTCTGGGAGGTGCTGACCTGGGGCCAACTCGGCATCCACCGCAAGCCGTGCGGGTTGCTCGACGTGGACGGGTTCTTCGCGCCGCTGCTGGCGTTCGTCGATGGGGCGGTGGCGAGCGGGTTCATCGTTCCGGCGCATCGCGGGCTGGTGCTGGAAGCGGGCGAACCGGAGGCGCTGCTGGACCTGATGGCGCGCTACGTGCCGCCGCCCGCCGCGCGCTGGACGACGCTGGAGCGGAGTTGAGCAACGGCTGGCCGGGCCATCCGGCCCGTGCCGACCACGCAGACGGTCCGACCGCTCGCCGGACTTCCCGCGCCGGTCGGCATGACGCTGGGGTTGGCGCTTCCATAGGCGCGCCTGGGCATCGAGACCGCGACGAATCACGCGGGCCATTCCTCGCCCGCCGCAGCCGAGGCGGCGGGTGGGCGCGGCGATCCGGTGCTGCCTCGCCGCTGGGCCTGCCGGGGAGCGTCGCGAAGCGGCGGGTTTGGCCGGTACGCCGGCTAGCCCGAGTAGGCCGGGGTCGTGAGGCCGGGTTGGGCGAGTTCGGCGTGGGTGGCGAGGATGCGCGCCCAGTGCGGGGCGTGGCGATGCCAGCCCGTACGCGGGTCCCGCCACGGCAGGAAGGCGGCCAGGCGGAGGATATGGGCGTGCTCGGGGTCGGCCGCGAGCCATTCGGCGATGGCGATGGCGAGGATGGCGTCCTCCGTTTCCAACCGGGCGAGGACGAGGGCGCGCAGGTCATCGAGGCCGTCTTCCGCCGGTTCCGGCCCGGCGAGGGCTTCGGCGGCGACTTCGAGGCGGTCGATGCGGTCAGCGAGGGCGGCCAGCGAGCGCAAGGCCAGAGGGGTGACCTGGCCGGGGGTCGAGGGGCGGGCAACCATGGGTCCCTCCGCGTGCGAACGACAACGGTGCGCCGCGGCGCGAGCGGCCGGCGGCGCGAACGGGGCATCGACGGATGGCCGGCACCATCCCGGCTGCCGCATTGTGCCGGGTCGTCGCCAGCGGCGAATCCGTATGAATACGTAATTCGGACACGGATACGGAAGAACTCCGGGGTGGCGTGAGCCAGTCCTGGCAGACGCTCCTCTGCTCGACGATCCGGCCGTGGGCGAAGCGGAACGCGTGCATGGTCCGCCCGGCGACGTCGGCGCCGCCAGACGGGTGGTCCCCGGTCCAGCCCGCGCGGGTGGAAACGAGGCCGCCTTTTTCGAAGACGGGATCGGGGGCCATGCGGACGCCGGGGAGCGCGGCACGGAACTCGTCGAGGGACAAGTGCAGCCCGGCCGGGTCGCGCATCTGCCGGACCCAATGTCCGCGATCGACGATATCCGGGGCGCGCAAGCGGGAGACGACGGCCGCGCCGCCGCCGATCGTCGCGTCCCGGACGAGGCGTTCGACGAGCGCCGTGCTCGTTGCGCCGGGGGTGGGTCGGGCGGCGGGCGCTGGTGGCCGTGCCGCACCCGGTACGCGCGGCGGCAACGGACGGCGCCCCGGTGGTCGGGGGAGCGGGCGCCGATGGGTGGCGGCATGGGGCGTCGCCTTTCGCTTCCCGGCCGTGGCCGCTCCGCGACGATTCGGGGCGCTGGGCCAACGGTGGCGATGGAACCCCATGTTCGTTTCGGCTGGACCGGCGCGCATCCGTAGAATCTACGTAGTTTCGGGACGTCACCGAGCCAAACCCCGGGATGTGTGCAAACTCGTCCGGGTAGACCGGTGGCCCCGGCCGTTCGGGCCACCGCACGCGGCGACGGGCGCGGGACACTGCCGGAGGTGAGCGGGCTACGGGCGCTGCTGGGCGCGAGTGCCGCAGAAGCGGCGCGCGGCGAGCCCGCGTCACAGCCGCTGTCGGGGCGAAAATCGACCATTGGCAAGGTGCGATAGGACACCAACGTAATTGCGCGTCACGGAGGGAGCGCCGCCCTACGTGGTACCCTCGCACGCAATCCGTGCCTATGCGTCAACGCAGGCACGACCCCAACCCCGCCCATCACCCTCGCGGCCGCCCCTGCCGGCGGCCGCCTTCCGAGGAGAGATCGCCTCCATGGTGCACATCGCGACGCGCCCGCAACTGGAACTGCCGGAACCCATCCGCCGGCTCGACGAGTTGGGGTCCAACCTCTGGTGGTCCTGGCACCCGGACGCCGCGTGGCTGTATCGCAGCCTCGACCCGATCCTGTGGGACACGGTCGAGCAGAACCCTGTCCTGTTCCTGCGCTACGTCAACCACGGGCTGCTGGAGCGGGCCGCGGAGGACGCGCGCTACGTCGAGGTCTACGACCGGGTGATGGCCCGGTTCGACGAGATGGTCCGCTCCGACGACCCCGGCTGCTGGGTTGGCCGCCACGAGCCGAGCCTGCTGCGCAAGCCGGTCGCCTACTTCTCGGCGGAATTCGGGCTGCACCCGGCGCTGCCGATCTACTCCGGCGGGCTCGGCGTGCTCGCCGGCGACCACGTCAAGACCGCGAGCGACCTCGGGTTGCCGCTGTACGCGGTATCGCTGCTGTACCGGCAGGGGTACTTGCGGCAGCGGCTGAGCCACGACGGCTGGCAGCAGGACGTGCCGGCCAACCTCGAACCGTGGGCCGAGCCGACGACGCTGATGCTGGGGCCGGATGAGCGGCCGCGCATCGTCGAGGTCGCGTTTGACGACCCGGCCAACCCGGTGAAACTGGCGATCTGGCGGGTGCAGGTCGGGCGGGTGCCGCTGTTCCTGCTGGACGCCGACGTGGACGGCAACCCGGACTGGACGCGGACGATCTCGGCCCGCCTCTACGGCGGGGACCGCGAGCACCGGCTGCGGCAGGAGATGTTCCTCGGCATCGGCGGCGTGCGCGCGCTGCGGGCGGTCGGACTGGAGCCGGCCTACTGGCACGCAAACGAGGGCCACGCCGCGTTCTCGATGCTGGAGCGGGTGCGCGAACTGGTGGCGACCGGGGTGTCGTTCGACGAGGCGGCCGAGCGGGTGCGCGAATCGACGGTCTTCACTTCGCACACGCCGGTGCCGGCAGGCCACGACGTGTTTTCGCCGGACCTGATCGACCGCTACTTCTGGCACTACTGGGGCCAGCTCGGGATCGACCGGGAGGCGTTCTTCGCGCTGGGACAGCACGGGCATTCGCCCGATTTCAACATGACCGCGCTCTCGATGCGGCTGTCGGCCTGGCGCAACGCGGTCAGCGAGAAGCACGGCGACGTGACGCGCACGATGTGGCACGACATCTGGCCGGGGGTGCCGGCCGAGGACGCGCCGATCACCCACATCACGAACGGCGTCCACCTGCCGACCTGGATTTCGGCCCGCGAACAGGACCTGCTCGACCGCTACCTGCCGGCCGACTGGCGGGAGCGGCAGGACGACCCCGAGGTCTGGTCCGGGGTGCTGGAGATCCCGGACGAGGACCTGTGGCGGCTGCACTTCGACGGCAAGAACGAACTGCTGGAGTACCTGCGTGAGTACACCCGGCGGCGCTGGGCCGGCGGCGAGATGGACCCCGGGCAAGTCGTCGCGGCCGGGCCGTTCCTGGAGCCAGAGGTGCTGACGATCGGGTTCGCGCGGCGGTTCGCGACCTACAAGCGGGCGACGCTGCTGTTCACCGACATCGACCGGCTGGCGCGCATCGTCAACAACCCGCTGAAGCCGGTGCAGGTGATCTTCGCCGGCAAGGCGCACCCGGCCGACGACGGCGGCAAGAAACTGATCCAGGAGATCTTCTGGAAGGCGCGCGACCCGCGGCTGAACGGGCGGATCGCCTTCGCCGAGAACTACGACATGGCGCTGGCGGCCAAGCTCTATGCCGGGGTTGATGTCTGGCTGAACAACCCGCGCGCGCCGCTGGAAGCGTCCGGCACCAGCGGGATGAAGGCGGCGGCCAACGGCGCGCCGAACCTGAGCATCCTTGATGGCTGGTGGATCGAGGGCTGGGACGGGAAGAACGGCAACGGCTGGGGCATCCACCCGTTCGTGGGCGACGAGGCGCGGCAGGACCACGCCGAGGCCCAGGCCATCTACGACCTGCTGGAGCACGAGGTCGTGCCGCGCTACTACGACGACCGCGACCACAACGGCGTGCCCACCGCGTGGGTGCGCACGATGAAGGAGGCGATCCGCACCAACGCGCCGGCCTTCAGCGCGCAGCGGATGGTCGTCGATTACGTGCGCAAACTCTACCTGCCGGCCTCGCTCGGGGCGGAGCGGGTCGCGGGCGTGCTCGGCGGCTGAGCCCCGGCGGACATGGCCGGTGGCGCCGGGTCGGGCCGCTCGCGCAGGCGGACGCGGAAAAAGTCGAAGAGCACGCGGACGACGACCAGCGCGGGCACCGCGAGCGCGGCCCCGAGCAGGCCGAAGGCTTGCCCGTCCCAGAGGACGGTGAGCAGCACGAGGATGGGATGGGCGTGGACGGCTTCGCCCTGGATCTTCGGGGTGAGGATGTTGCCCTCGATCTGCTGGACGACGAGGTAGACCAGCACGGTCAGCACGGCGGTCCCCGGCGAGACGGTGAGAACGAGCAGGACGGCGGGAATCGCGCCGAGCCACGCGCCGAGGTAGGGGATGACCGAGGTGACGGCGACGACCATGCCGAGCAGGATGGGGTAGGGGACGCCGGGCACCCAGAGCGCGACGAGGACCAGCGCGCCCTCGATGGCGGCCTGGATGAGGACGCCGCCGAGGTAGCGCGCGATCGGAAACCTCGAACTGGTCCCAGAGCGCGGCGGCGTCCCGGCGGTGGCGGGCGAGGGCGATGGCGGCGTCGCGCGCCCGGGCCGGGTCGCCGGCCAGCGAGACGGCGATGAAGAGGACGCCGAAGACCTGGATGAAGAAGCCGATCGCGCTGCCCGCCGCGCCGAGCAGGCGGGCCAGCAGGTCGGCCGCGAGGTGGCGGACCCAGTTGCCCAATCTCTGACCGAGCCGTTCCGACAGCGCGGGGCCGGTGGTCGGCAGCAGCCCGCGCTCGCGCAGCGGCTCGATCGCGCGGCGCAGCAGGGCGTCGAGGTCGGCCTGGATGCCGGGCCAGGCCACGACCAGCGCCGACAACTGGTCGATCGGCAGGGGGACGAGGACGGAGACGCCGAGCACGATGACGCCGAGCGCGGCCAGCAGCGACAGCGCGATCGCGAGTTTGCGCGGCATCACGCGGGACAGTCAGCCGACCGGGTAGGAGAGGACCAGCGCCAGCGCGACGCCGCCGAGGGCGACGCCGCCGACGTTGGGAACCAAGACCGGCACGGCGACCGGGACCAGCCGCTGGAAGAGCTCGAACATCGGCTGCCCTTTCCGAGACAACCCGGTCGTCCCGTCCCTGGGGCGTGCGGTTGGTGGGGCCCGAACCACCCCTGCCTGGGCAGCCGATGCCAGAGATCCGGGCAACCGGTCAGGCCGGCTCGCCGGCGGATTGGCCGAGGACGGCGCGCAGGCGCGCTTCGGCGTCGTCCGGCATGGTGGTGCGGATGACCGGCCCGCCGTGGACCTGGAGTTCGGCGAGCACCCGGTCCGGGTCGGCCGAGCGGACGACCATGACGGCGGCGGCGGTGCCGGGCTGCATCTGGTCGCCGACGAGCCGGGCGAAGCGATCGACGTGCCGGATGTCGGTCATCTTGCCGCTCAGCGCGCCGCTGGCGGCCCCGAAGATGGCGCCGAGGACCGGGGCGGCGATGATCGTCCCCAGCAACGCGCCGATCAGCAGGCCGCCGGTTGCGCCGACGCCGGTGCGGCTGATCGCGCCTTCGACCTCGAACCGGACCTGCGCGTCCTTGCGGAGGATGGTGGCGCCCTCGAGGTCGATGGAGCCGGTGCTGACGAGCCGGTCGAGGGTGTCGAGCACGAGGGATGCCTGCGGCAGGTTCGGATAGGCGATGGCGATGACCTGGCTCATCAGGACTGTCCCGAATCCCGGCGCGGCCGCGGCGATTCGCGGCCGCCATTCGAAGGCGCCGACATACGTCGCGTGCCGGGGGCGGCCGCCGTCGCGTTCCGCTGCGCAGGCGGGTGGACGGAGGCCCGCCGCGGGCCGATGATACCGGGCAACGTCAGCCCGCGCTGCTTCGCCGGAGGGACCGATGTCCGCCGCCACGCCGATGCTCCACCGTCGCCGGTTGCTGGCGAGCGCCGCCGCGCTGCCGCTCGCCGGGTCTCTCCACCGCGCCGCCGCGCAGGAGGCCGACGCCGCCGCGCTGCTGTCGCGGGCGGCGGATGTGATGGCCGATCTGCGCTCGTTCCACTTCGAACTGTCCACGCCGCAGGGCGAGACGGCGGTGATGGAGACGCTGGTGCTGGAGCGCGTCGAGGGGGACGTGCTGCGGCCGGACCGCTACCGGGCGGCGGTGGAGGCGCGGGCGGCGATGCTCGACCTGTCGCTGGAGGTGATCGGGGTCGGGGACCGCGTCTGGATTTCCGACCCGACGTCGGCGACCGGCGGCTTTTTCGAGGTGCCGCTGGACGAGACGACTTCGCCGCAGGAGCGGTTGCGGCTGGCCAACCTGCTCAACCCGGACGTGCTGTGGCTGGCGGCGCTGTCGCTGGTGACGGAGCAGGAGATTCTGGGCGAGAACACGATCGACGGCGAGCCGGTGACGCGGGTGGACGGGGTGCTGGACCTGTCGCGGATCGCGGCGTTCGCGCCGGCCGAGGCGGACGAGGCGGCGGTGGCGTTGCCGTCGTTGCCGGTGTCGGTGTGGCTGACGGAGAGTGGCCACCTGCGGCGGCTGGAGGCGGAGGGCGCGATCCTCGAAGGCGAAGCGCCGGACGTGGTGCGGCGGCTGGACCTGACGCGTTTCGACGAGCCGGTGACGATCGAACCGCCGGCGGACGTGCGCGAACCGGCATTCGACGGGATGGGCTAAGCGGGCGGGCTCCAACGTTGGTTGTCGTAGCTGTTCGGGCGTCGGCGGAGCGGACGTGATGATGGCGGTTGCCCCATTGAGCCGGCCACGGGGACGCCCGGGGTTGATGGCGTTTGGCAAAATAATCCGGGCATCGCGCCCGCCGCTGGGCCGGTAGCTGAATCAGATAAGCAGACGCCATCATCCTCGGGCGGGCGTGGGCGGTGGCCGCATTTTTGTGGCAACCGCCATCATCGCACTCGCCGCCGGGCCGGTATCCGGATCAAATAGGCAACCGCCATTGTCCCTGGCGGGCGTCTCCCGATGGCCGTGATGCGTCCGAACCGCGGTGACGGAGCCTATTTGACCGTCAGTTCGCCGACCATGCCGGCGGTGGCGTGGCCGTAGACGGCGCAGTAGAAGCGGTAGGTGCCCGGCGGGGCGTTGACCACGACGTGCTGCTCGGCGCCGGGCGCGACGTAGACGTCGATGCCGAGGGCGTCGATCGTGAAACTGTGCAGCGCCTTGCCCTCGTTCGGCAGGTCGAGGGTGACGTCGGCGTTGGCCGGGATGGTCAGCCCGTCCGGGTCGAAGTAGATGTCGCGGGAGATGACCGCCGTCGTGGCCGCGAGCGGGGTTGAGGCGGGCGTCGCGGCAATGGGTGTCGCCCCGTTGGGCGCGGGTCCGGCGGTGGACGGCGTTCCCCAGCCGACGAAGGCCACGATGGCCAGCATCAGGCACACGATTCCCAATCCGTGCCGTGGCATCGGTCTTCCCCGCGATCGCGCGTTCCCCTCGCGGCCGCAAAAGGTACGGCGCGGCGGGCCTCAACGCAAGCCGCCGGGCAATGAAGCATCCGTGAAGGAACCCGGGGAGCCCGCGGAAGAAATGGGGGAAACCTGCCTTCAGGGCAGGATGAGCGTTGAAGCATGCCCTCCTGGATCTCGTCCTGAGACCCTGCCAGCGCCTGCCCAATCCGTCATCCCGGGCCTGCCGAGGGACCTCGTGCGTGATACGGAATCCGGCCGGTCGCTTCCGTTTCGCCCGCCCGCGACGCCGTGCGGTCGTAGGGGAGGGACCCGTGCCCTC
>JAFAEX010000183.1 GCA_023423795.1 Chloroflexota bacterium
CCGCCCGCCCCGAGGCGGACGGCGGCACGGCGGGACAGGGGCGCGGCTGCGGTGGGCACGGCAGTTCCCCCTGCAAGGTGCGCCAGGGCGCCGGCGGGCGTCGTTGCCCGCGCCACGGACAGCCCTCGCGCCGCCTTACTATATGAAATCATTGTTATCCTATACGCATCGTCGCCGGAACGCAACGCACCTGCCGGATCGCCGGCGGGCGGGAAAGGTGACACCGGCGAGGCCGGAAAAGCGCGCACGTCGCCGCGCGCCGGGCCATGCCGGCCGGAACACCCGTAGAATGACCGCCGGGATCTCGACCGGTTCGGATGGAGGAGGACACGATGGCGGAGAAGATGCGGCGGCGCACGTTCGTGCTGGGCGCGGCGGCGCTGGCGGGCGGCGCGGTCGCCCTGCGAACGGGAAGCATCGCGGCGCAGGACGCGACCCCGGCGGCGTCGGCGGAAGGCGGGCTCGCCGCGCCGGCGGTGAGCGTCGAGACGGCCGCGCTGGCGGTCGAGGAGACGCGCGGCCCCGGCGGCGAAACGGCGACCGGGTTCGACCAGGTCTCCCTGACGGCCGACGAACTGGCCCAGATCCAGGGCGGCGACTACTCGGCCGCGCTGGTGATGCACACCTCCTCGGCGTTCACCCGCGCCGTCGAGCAGGGCGCGATCGACGCCTTCGCCGCGATGGGCATCGAGGTCGCCGCCCAGACCGACGCCGGCATGGACCCGGCCAAGCAGCAGAGCGACATCGAAACCGTGCTGGCGCTGCAGCCGAACGTGATCCTGACGCTGCCGATCGACCCGGTGCAGTCCGCCGCGGCGTTCCGGCCGGCGATCGACTCCGGCGCGAAACTGGTGCTGCTCAGCAACGTGCCGGACGGCTACCAGCAAGGCACGGACTACGTCGGCATCGTCACCGACGACCTGTTCGGCATCGGGCAGGCGGCGGCCGAGATGCTGGGCGACGCGATGGGCGGCCCGGGCGAGGTCGGCTACATCTTCCACGACGCCCAGTACTACGTCACCAACCAGCGCGACGGCGCGTTCAAGACGGTCCTGCAGGAGAAGTACCCGGATCTGACCATCGTCGCCGAGCAGGGCATGGCCGACCCGGCGGACGCGGAGAACATCGCCTCGGCGATGCTGACCCAGAACCCCGGCATCGGCGCGATCTACGTGCCGTGGGCGGAGCCGGCCGAGGGCGTGCTGGCGGCGCTGCGGGCGGCGGGCCGCGACGACGTCAAGGTCGTCACCATCGACCTCGACACCACGGTCGCGCTCGACCTCGCGCAGGGCGGCAACATGGCCGGCATCGCCGTCGATACGCCCTACCAGCTCGGCTACACGATGGCGCTGGTCGGGGCCTACGGGCTGCTGGGCAAGGACGCGCCGCCCTTCACCATCGTGCCGACGATCAAGGTGACGCAGGAGAACCTCGCCGAGGCGTGGACCGCCTCGCTGAACGAGCCCGCGCCGCAGGAGATCGTGGACGCGCTCGGGGCGTAGGGTCCACACGAGCGACGGCGGGCGTCCCCTCCCCGGGGACGCCCGCTGCCGTTTTCGCCGCACGTACGTTCGGCGGCGTGGCCGATCCCGGCAGGCGACCGCGGCACGCCCCGATTGCGCCAGGCATCCCGTTTGCGACCCATTCGGCGAACCCGTCAGGTCCGCATGTCGAGAAGGAGCCTCCGATGTCTGCACACGTTTCACGCCGTGGCGTCGTCATCGGCGCTGCCGTGGTCCTCGCCGGTGCGGCGGGCAGGAGCCCGGCGCGCGCGTGGCAGGACGCCACGCCGGACGCCGCCGGCGGGCTCGTCGCGCCGGAGATCGACGTCGCCGGGGTGCCGCCGGCGGTGGACCAGACGACCGGCCCGGCCGGGGAGCAGGCGTCCTCCTACCGGGACGTGGCCCTGACCGCCGAGGAGGTCGAGCAGGTGCGCGCGGGCGGCCACACCGCCGCCATCGTGATGCACACCTCGTCGGCGTGGTCGCGGGCGGTCGAGCAAGGGGCCATCGACGCCTTCGACGCGCTCGGCATCGAGGTCGTGGCCCAAACCGACGCCGGGATGGACCCCGCCAAGCAGCAGAGCGACGCCGAGACGGTGCTCGCCCTCGACCCGGACATCATCCTGACGCTGCCGATCGACCCGGTGCAGGCGTCGGCCGCGTTCCGGCCGGCGGTCGATGCTGGCGTCCACCTCGTCTTCATCGACAACCCGGCCGACGGCTTCGCGCAGGGCACGGACTACGTCGGCATCGTCACCGGCGACCACTTCGCGCTCGGGCAGGCCGCCGCCGAGATGCTGGCCGAGGCCACCGGGGAGACTGGGCAGGTCGGCTTCATCTTCCACGACGCCGATTTCTACGTGACCAACCAGCGGGACCAGGCGTTCAAGACCGTCGTCGGCGAGCGCTTCCCCGGTCTGGAGATCGTCGCCGAACAGGGCATGGCCGACCCGGCGGATGCCGAGAACATCGCCTCCTCGATGCTGACCCAGAACTCCGGTCTCACCGCCTTCTACGTGCCGTGGGCGGAGCCGGCCGAAGGGGTGCTGGCGGCCATCCGCGCAGCCGGGCGCGACGACGTGAAGGTGGTCACCATCGACCTCGACACCACGGTCGCGCTGGACATGGCGCAGGAGGGCAGCGTCGTCGGCATCGCCGCCGACACGCCCTACGCGCTGGGCTACACCCTCGCGCTCGCGGGCGCGTACGCCGTCCTCGGCAAGGACGCGCCGCCCTTCACCATCGTGCCGACGGTGAAGGTGACGCGGGACAACCTCGCCGAAGGCTGGCAGGCGTCGCTGAACGAGGCCCTGCCGGCGGAGATCGCGGCGGCGATCGGGGCGTAGCCGCCGGGGTGCCGGGTGCCGCGTGCCGCGTGCCAAGTGGGTGCTGGGTGCGACGTGCGACCTGCGACCTGCGACCTGCGACCTGCGACCTGCGAGCGTAGCGCCGGCTCCGCTGCAACGCGAACGTGTGCGTTGCGGCCACCCGGCGGCTCGCACCTCCCCGTCATCCCGAGCCTGTC
>JAFAEX010000275.1 GCA_023423795.1 Chloroflexota bacterium
ACGAGATCCCTCGACAAGCTCGGGATGACGGGGTGGCGCTCGGGATAACAGTGGCGGGGTCGGATGACCGGGTTCGGCCAGTTGCTGGATCGCCGCCCTAGCCCGGCAACTGCGGGCGCTTGATCTCGCGGACGTAGGGCCGGTCGGCGGAGATGTTCAGGACTTCCTTCAGGACCTCCACCGCTTCGTCCTTCGGCGGGGCCGGCAGCATCTGGACGTAGACCGCCTCGCCGTCCGGCAGCACGAGGGTCGGCGTGCCGAAGACGGCGTAGCGCTCGCGCCCTTCCTCGTACTCCTCCCCGATCATGGCCAGCAAGTCGCGGTTGGAGAGGTCGCGCTCGAACTGGGCCACGTCCAGCCCCTCGCGTTGCGCCATGTGCAGCATCGTCGCCCAGCGGGTGAGCGTGCGCTTGTCCACGTGGCGGGTGCTCATCAGCGCGTGGAACATCTTGTTGAACGCCTCGTCGCCCTGCTGGCGGGCGGCGATCGCGGCACGGAACCCGAGCAAGCCCTTGCTGTCGTAGTCGTCCGGCTGCTCCCAGAGTTTCCACTCCGGCCCCATGTCGGCGTTCACCTGCTCCAGCGGGAACGCCTTCCAGGTGATCTCCAGTTTGTCGCCCAGCGCCTCCTCGCAATCGCGCAGCCAGACGCTGGCCGAGTGGGCGAACGGGCACAGGAAGTCGTACCAGACCTGAAGCCGGATCGGCTCGGCGGGCCAATCGCCGGTCCGGGACGCTCGCGGGTTCGGGGTGGGTTCGGTCACGGGTGCATGCTCCTGCGATTCACGTGGCTATCTTTTGGGAAGTATAGGCGCGGCACCGAGCATCCGCCACCTTGTGTGGCAACCAGCGGCCACGCGTCGGCGTGCGGAGCCTCCCCGCCGTTCGCGGCATCGTGGCACACTGCCGGCGCGAAATCGGGCGAACCCCGGGAGGACGACGGCGCGGCAACGCGCGGGAGGAACGCGGGATGGTCGGAGGGTTGCCGGCGCGCTTGCCGAACGGAGCCAACATCGGGCAGATCTGCCTCGTGGTGCGCGACATCGAGCGGGCGATGGCGCAATGGAACCGGCTCAGCATCGGTCCGTGGGAACTGCACGAGTTCGGCCCGAACATGGTACAGGGGATGACCTACCGCGGCACGCCGCAGACGCAGGGCGTCAAACTCGCGCTCGCCCAGTCCGGCCCGATGCAGTTCGAACTGATCGAGACCGGCGCCGAACCGAACGTCTACTCCGAGCACCTCGACCGCCACGGCGAGGGCCTCCACCACATCGGCTACTTCGTGGACGACATGGACGCCGCCATCGCCGAGATGGCCGCGCTCGGCTACCCGGTCATCCAGTCCGGGCACTCCATGGGCGCCGAGGGCGACGGCTACTACGCCTACTTCGACACCGAAGCCGACCTCGGATGCATCCTCGAAGCCATCCTGCCGCCGAAACGCATGCCGGAACCGGCGCGCTGGGTTCGCTAACGGAGGCGACAGGCGACAGGCAACAGGCGACAGGCGACAGGCGACTAATGGTAGGTGCCGAAGCATGACGGACAAGCGGCGGTCGGTCGGTTTTCCGTGATTGTCGCCTGTCGCCTGTTGCCTGTTGCCTGTTGCCTGGAACCATGAAAGGCCCCATCACATGCTGACCACCCTCGTAGGCCGGCCGGTCGAGGACCTCGACACGCCGGCGATGCTGATCGACCTCGACGCGATGGACCGCAACATCGCGCACATCGCGGAAACGGCGCGGGAGCGCGGCGTCGCCTGGCGCCCGCACGCCAAGGGGCACAAGACGCCGGCCATCGCCCACCGGCAGATCGCGGCCGGCGCGATCGGCGTCACCTGCGCCAAGCTCGGCGAGGCCGAGGTCTTCGCGGCCAACGGCGTGCGCGACATCCTCGTGGCCAACCAGGTCGTCGGCCAGATCAAGGCGCGGCGCTGGGCGGCGCTGGTGGCATCCTCCGGCGCCGACGTGATGGTCGCCGTCGATGCCCCGGCCAACGTCGCCGAACTAGACGAGGCCGCCGGCCAGTTCGGCGTGCGGCCGCGCGTTCTGGTCGAGGTCAACTCCGGCATGGATCGCTGCGGGATCGCGCCCGGAGACGCCGCCGTGCGCCTCGCCGAAGCGATCGCCGGCGCGCCGAACCTGCGCTTCGCCGGGGTGATGGCGTGGGAAGGCCACGCCGTCGCGGTCTTCGACCACCCGGCCCGGCGCGAGGTCATCGAGCGTGCCATCGCCGATCTCGTCGCCACCGCCGAGGCCTGCCGCGCCGCCGGCCTGCCGGTCGAGATCGTCTCCTGCGGCGGCAGCGGCACGTACCTGTACGCGGCGTCGCAGCCCGGCATCACCGAGATCCAGGCCGGCGGCGCGACCCTCGGCGACTTCTTCTACCGCGAACTGGAATCGCCGGCCGAACCAGCGCTTTCGCTCATGGCGCAGGTGACCAGTCGCCCCACCGCCGAGCGCATCATCCTCGACTTCGGCCGCAAGACGGTCGATCCGTCCCTGCGCGCGCCGCAGCCGCGCGGCATCGACGGCGTGGCCAGCATGGGGTTCTCCGCCGAGCACGCCACCCTGAACCTCGACCACCCGGCGGAAGCGCCGCGCCCCGGCGACCGCGTCTTCTTCGACATCGGCTACCACGACCAGGCGCTGCACCTGCACGAATACCTGTTCGCCGTGCGCGACGGCATCGTCGTCGCCGTCTGGCCGACGCTGTCGCGCGGGAAGTTGCAATAGGGCGGCCGGGCCCGCTCGCGACGATGGCGAATCCGTGCCACCATCGTCGCGAGCGTGCGTCGGTCGGCGCCCTGTCCGAACCGGCGAGGGAGTGCTCATCGACATCCACACGGTTGTCGGTGGGCGTGGACGCCCGCCACCAGCGCAGCGCCCGTCATCAAACCGCGGCGATCGTCGAACGGTCCACGGATGTTCGGGGCGGCTACCATGGGGGCGGGGAGCCAGAAGACAGCAACCACGGCGCGCCTCGACCGGGCCGAGGCGGACACGGGGGAGACGCGGTTCGTGAGCGACGACAGGTCATCGACGTTTTTCGACGACCACCAACGGGAGACCATCGCGGCCGCGATGGCCCGGATCATCCCGACCGACCACCAGCCGGGCGCGCGGGAAGCGGGCACGATCGACTTCCTCGACCGCTACCTCTCCGGCATCGACTACGTGTTCGCCAAGCCGGACGGGAGCGGGTTCGAATCGCTAGAGGGCAAGCTCGCCGAGGCCTGGCGGCGGCGGATCGACCTGTTCCGGCAACGCTACCGGGACGGCATCGTGGAACTGGACCGGCGGGCCGACCTCCTGTTCGGTGCCGAGTTCCGCGCCCTGCCGGACGCGCAGCAGGACGAGGTCCTCGCCAGCATGGAGCGGGGCGCGCTGGCACAGGAGCAGGACGTCGCGACGGATGAGAGCGTGGCCGGGTTCACTCCGCCCGAACCCGGCTTGCAGCAGACGACGGCCGAGACCGACCTCGACTTCTTCCCGATGCTGGTGTTCCACACGCGGCAGGGGTTCTACGCCGACCCGATTTACGGCGGCAACCGGGACAGGGTGGGTTGGGGCGTCATCGGGTTCCCGGGTCCGGCATCCCTGGCCGAGGCCCACGCGGGTCGCTATGACACGCTGCCGTATTTCGCCGAGGACAGCGCCATCGGAAAGGAGGGCGCCTGTGGCGCCTGAGCGCAATCCCGATCGGGCCGAGGTCTGCATCATCGGGGCGGGGGCCTCCGGGGCGACCGCCGCCCGGGTGCTGACCGAAGCCGGGGTCCGCGTCGTCGCGCTGGAACGGGGTCCCTACCGCAAGCCGGCGAGCTTCGGCGCCGACGAACTGGCCAACGGGCACCGCTACAACCTCTGGCCGGACCCGCTGCTGAACCCCCGAACCGTGCGGCCGAACGCGGACGCCCCGGCGCGGGAGGAGTTGTTCTGCCCGGTCCCGCAGATGGTCGGCGGCGGCACCGTCCACTGGACCGGCTGGCTGCCGCGGATGACCGAGAACGAGTTCCGCGCGCGCACCCGCTTCGGCGACGTGCCCGGGGCGGACCTCGCCGATTGGCCGATCTCCTACGCGGACCTGGAACCCTACTACGACATGGTCGAGTGGGCGTTCGGGGTCTCCGGCGACGCCGGGGCGAACAAGTACGAAGGGCCGCGCAGCCGGCCCTACCCGGTGCCCGCGCTCCCGCAAACGCGCTACAACAGGAAATTCCACGAGGGGTGCGCCAAGCTCGGGTACAACTCGTTCCAGACCCCCTCGGCGGCGCTCTCCCGACCCTGGAACGGCAAGCCGGCCACCAACCAGAGCGCATTCGCCCAGCAGCACGGCGACCCCACCGGCACCCGCGGCAGCGCGCTGACCCGCTTCATCCCGGACGCGCTGGCGACCGGGCGCTTCGACCTGCGCCCCGACTGCTACGTCCGGGAGCTGACGGTCGATGCGCGGGGCCGCGTGAAGTCGGCGGTGTACGAGGACGCCGAAGGGGGCCTGCGCGAACAGGAAGCCGACGTCTTCATCCTCGCTTGCGGGGCGGTCGAGTCCGCCCGGTTGTTGCTGCTTTCCCGGTCGGGCCGGTTCCCGAACGGGCTCGCCAACGGTAACGACCTCGTCGGGCGCTACGCCACCTTCCACGAGTACA
The DNA here is from genome assembly GCA_023423795.1 of Chloroflexota bacterium. Taxonomy (GTDB): domain Bacteria; phylum Chloroflexota; class Chloroflexia; order Thermomicrobiales; family UBA6265; genus CADCWF01. The sequence continues at coordinate 4,648 of JAFAEX010000275.1, forward strand.
GCGCGGCGATCGGCGCGTTCGAGGACCCGGTGTACGGCTGGGCCGGCGGCGGGTATGCCGGCGCCAGCACCTTCGAGTTCCTGGAGCACGCCGAGGACCGCGGGTTCGTGGGCGGCTGCCACGTCGCCTCGGCCGGCGTCGGCATCCCGCTGCCGATCAGCTTCAACCTGCCGGACAAGCCCCAATGGGGGCAGGCGGCGAAGGACGCCGACCGCGAGTTCTTCAACCACACGATGGCGGTCGGCCTCGTGCTGCACGACCTGCCTTCCTACGCCAACCGGGTCGACCTCGACCCGGAGGTGACCGACGCCTGGGGGTTGCCGGTGGCGAGGATCACCCACACCGCCCACCCGAACGACCTCGCCCAGGGACGCTGGATCATCGACCGCAACGCCGAGATCCTCGAAGCCGCCGGCGCGACCAGGGTCTGGAAGGTCTACATCCAGCGGGTGACCGGCAATTGCTCCCACCAGCACGGGACGCTGCGGATGGGCAACGATCCGGACACGTCGGTGCTGAACCGCGACTGCCGCGCCCACGAGGTGGACAATCTCTACGGGGTGGACGCCGGCCCGTTCCCGACCTCGACCGGGGTGAACCCGACGCTGACGATCATGGCCAACGCTTGGCGCGTGGCCGAAGGCATCGTGGCCCGGCGGGGCGCCGGCGCGCAGGACGCCGCATCGAGCGGGGGAGGCACGAGATGAAGCTGGCCTACCAGACCAACACGTGGGGCGGGGTGGTCGGCCACCCGGCGGGCGTCACCAGCATCAAGGACCTGTACTACCTGACGCCGGGCTCGATGGAGGAGGCGCTGCGCGACATCGCCGCCGCCGGCTACGCCGGGTTCGAACTGTTCGACGGCAACCTCGTCGCCTACGCCGACCGTGAGGACGACCTCCGCGGGCTGATGGACGAGCTGGGCTTGGCCCTGGTCGGCATCTACTCCGGCGGCAACTTCATCTTTCCCGACGTGCTCGGCGAGGAACTGCACAAGATCGAGGTGGTCGCGGCGCTGGCCGCGCGGTTCGGCGCCGAGCACCTCGTCGTCGGCGGCGGCGCGGTGCGCTCGACCGGCAACACCGCCGAGGACTACGACCGGCTCGGCGCCGGGCTCGACCGCGTGGTCGAGATCGCGGAGCGCCACGGGCTGACCCCGAGCTTCCACCCGCACCTCGGCACGTCCGCCCAGTCGCCGGACCAGATCGCCCGCGTCTTCGAGCGCACCCGCATCGGGTTCTGCCCGGACACCGCCCACCTCGACGCGGCCGGCGGCGTGTCGGCCGACCTGATCCGATCGCTGGCCGGGCGCATCCCCTACGTCCACCTCAAGGACTACGCCGACGGGACGTTCCTGCCGCTGGGCCAGGGGACGCTCGACTTCCCCGGCATCTTCGCCGCCCTGCGCGACATCGGCTACGACGGCTGGATCACCGTCGAGCTGGACGCGTGGGACGGCTCGAAGCGGGACGCCGCGCAAGCGAGCCGGGTCTTCATCGAGGAAGGCCTGGCCGGGAGGGGCGCCTAGCGAACGAACCCGAGGCCCGAAACTTCTCCGCCGATCTCGCTCACGTACGTCCTGGACCCGCCACGTCGCGAAGGAGCACCCCGTGGACAAGCACGTCAGCCGTCGCCGTTTCTCCATCATGGCGGTGGGCGGCCTCGCGATTTCGGTCTACGGCGCCCGCGCCGTCCCCGCCGCCGCGCAGGAGGCCACCCCGGCCGCGGCCGGCGACCCGTTGGCGGCGCTCGCCGGCCAGGTCTTCAGCACCGGCCCCGGCGGCGAGGAACCGACGGCGGCATCCGAGGTGGAGCTGACCGACGAGGAACTCCAGCAGATCAAGGACATGAAGGCCACCGCCGCCATCGTCATGCACTACGGCGGCAACGACTGGTCGGTCGCCCAGATCGCGGGCCTCCGCGACCAGTTCGGCAAGATGGGGATCGAGGTCATCGCCGAGACGGACGCCGGCTTCGACCCGGCCACCCAGACCTCGGACATCGAGACGACGCTGGCGAAGAATCCCAGCATCATCGTCTCGATCCCGACCGACCCGGTCGCCACCGCCCCGGCCTACCGGCAGGCCGCCGAGCAGGGCGTCAAGCTCGTGTTCATGGACAACGTGCCGCAGGGGTTCGAGGCCGGCACGGACTACGTCTCGGTCGTCTCCGCCGACAACTACGGCAACGGCGTCGCCTCGGCCATCATCATGGGCGAGCAACTCGGCGGGCAGGGCAAGATCGGCCTCGTCTTCCACGCCGCCGACTTCTTCGTCACCCGCCAGCGCTACGACGCCTTCAAGGCGACGATGGCCGAGAACTACCCCGGCATCGAAATCGTCGAGGAGCAGGGCATCGGCGGCCCCGACTTCGCCGGCGACGCCGACAAGGCGGCCTCGGCGATGCTGACCAAGCACGCCGACCTCGACGGCATCTGGGCGGTCTGGGATGTGCCCGCCGAGGGCGTGGTCAACGCGGTCCGAACGGCAGGGCGCGAAAACGACGTGGTCGTCACCACGATCGACCTCGGCCAGAACGTCGCGATCTCGATCGCGCAGGGCGGCATCGTCAAGGGCCTCGGCGCCCAGCGGCCGTTCGACCAGGGCGTGACCGAGGCCAAGCTGGCCGGCTACGGCTTGCTCGGCAAGGAGGCCCCGGCGTACGTCGCGCTGCCGGCCCTGCCGGTGACGCAGGACAACGTGCTCGAAGCCTGGACCGAGGTCTACCACCAGGACCCGCCGCAGGCGCTCAAGGACGCGGCCGGCCAGTAACCGGGCCTGCTCCGGGCGGACCCCGGAACGCGACGGGCGTTCGGCGCCGGCCACGGCGCGGGACGCCCGTCGGTTCCCAGTCCCGCACCGGGTCCGGCCGGGGGACACGGGATGACCGATTTCGCCGTCCGCATGCGCGGCATCACCAAGAGTTTTTCCGGCAACCAGGTGCTGCACGGGGTGGACTTCGACCTCGCGCGAGGCGAAGTGCATGCGCTGATCGGCGGCAACGGGGCGGGCAAGTCCACCCTGATGAAGATCCTGCAGGGGGTCTACACCCCCGACGCCGGGAGCGTCGAGGTGGACGGGCGGCCGGTCGAGATCCGTTCCCCGCACGACGCCCGCGCCCTCGGCATCGGGATGATCTTCCAGGAGTTCAGCCTGATCCCGACGCTGACGGTTGCCCAGAACGTGTTCCTCGGCAACGAGCCGCGGGGCATCGGCGGCCTCATCGACGACCGGGAGGCGGTGCGGCGCGCCGACGCCCTGTTTGCCCAGATGGAGGAATCGATCGACCCGCGGGCGCTGGTTGGCGACCTGCCCACCGGCTACTGGCAGTTGACCGAAATTGCCAAGGCGCTCGCGCAGGACGCGCGCGTGCTGATCATGGACGAGCCGACATCGACGCTGACCGCCGGCGAGACGGAATCGTTGTTCGCGCTCGTGCGCCGCTTGCAGGCGTCCGGCATCTCCATCATCTACATCTCGCACCGGATGGACGAGATCTTCGCCATTACCGACCGGATGACGGTCATGCGCGACGGCCGGATGATCCTGACCGAACCAACGGCGAGCCTGACGATGGACCGCGTCATCGACGCCATCGTCGGGCAGTCGATGGAACAAGCCTTCGAGTGGCACGAGCGGGCCGTCGATCGGTCCGGGATGCCGATCCTCTCAGTGCGCGGGCTGTCTGCCGGCGGGCGCATCCACGACATCAGCTTCGACCTGTTTCCCGGCGAAATCCTCGGCATCGCCGGGTTGATGGGCAGCGGGCGGACCGAGCTGGCCCGCGCGATCTTCGGCATCGACGACGCCGATGCCGGCGATATCGCCATCCGGGGCAAGGCTGTCGCCGTCAGCGGCCCGGGAGAGGCAATTGCGGCCGGGATCGCGCTGGTGCCGGAGGACCGGCGGGTGGAGGGCCTCGTGCTCGACCACTCCGTGCGCGACAACCTGCTGCTGCCGCTACTGGAGCGAATCAGCCGGGGCGGCCTGGTCGATGACCGGCGCGGCGACCTCATCGCCGACCGCTACGTCGGTGGCCTGCGGATCAAGACCGCCTCGCTCGATACCACGGTGCGGCTGTTGTCCGGCGGCAACCAGCAGAAAGTCGTGCTCGGCAAGTGGTTGGCGACCGAACCCGACATCCTGATCATGGACGAACCGACCGCCGGGGTCGACATCCGCGCCAAGACGGAGATCCTCGGCGTCATCCGCGAACTCGCGGACACCGGTAAGGGCGTCATCGTCATTTCCTCGGAGCCGGCCGAATTGCTCGCGGTCAGCGATCGCCTGCTGGTGCTCCGGGACGGCCGCCTGGCACGGCAGATCGACCGCCGCGAAATCACCACCGAGGAGGACCTGCACCGTGCAGTCCAGGGCGCTTGATCGGAAGACCGGGTTCCGCGTCGATTGGCACCAGTACCTGGTCTACCTGGCCTTCGTCGCGGTGTTTCTCTTTTTCGCCGTGGTCCTGCGCGACAGCGGGTTCACCAGCGCCAACAACCTGCTCAACATCGTCCGCCAGACCGCCATCGTCGCCACGATGGCGGTGGCGATGACGTTCGTGATCGCGGCCGGTCAGATCGACCTTTCGGTCGGTGCGGTGGCCGGGCTCGCCTCGGTCACCGCGGCGCTTACCATCCAGAACTTCGGGCCACTTGCCGGAGTCGTCGTCGGGTTGCTGACCGGACTGGTCGTCGGCGCGGCCAACGGGTTGTTGGTTACGCGCCTCACCATCCCGTCGTTTCTCGTGACGTTGGGCATGATGGGCGTCGCCCGCGGCACCGCGATGTGGATGACGGACACCGCCCCGGTGCCGATCCTGAGCATGCCGTTCAACAACGTGTTCGGGTCCGGCAACCTCGGGCCGATCCCCTCGTTGCTGATCTGGATCGTGCTGGTCGCCGGCATCGGCGCCGTCGTGCTGCGCAAGGCGCCCTACGGGCGGCAGGTGCTGGCGACCGGCGGCAACGAGCGGGCGGCCCGGTTCAGCGGCATCAACACCGGGCGGATCGGGTTCACGGTGCTGGCCGTGTCGGGGGTCGTCGCCGCGCTGGCGGGAATGCTGTACGCGGGACGGCTGCAATCGGGCCGCTTCCAGTGGGGCGAGGGCGACGAGCTTTCGGTGATCGCCGCGGTGGTGCTGGGCGGAACCAGTCTCTTCGGCGGCTCCGGCTCGGTGATTGGGTCCGTGCTGGGCGCATTGTTGATCGGGGTGGTCAACAACGGGCTGATCCTGATGGGTCTGGAAACCAGCCAGCAGGTCATCATTCGGGGGGCGATCATCGTCGTTGCGGTGGCGCTGGCCCGCCGGCGGTAGGGCAATCGCTCACGGGCCAATCGGTCCGCCCCATCGAACCCGCGAAAGCAGGGTGTTGGCGACAGGCGCAGCGCCGGGCTGGCGCGTTGCGTGCGCGCAGCCCGAGGACCTCCCTCCTCCCGGCTCCTGCGTTCGCTGCATTACCGGCGGAAAGAACCGGTTCAGGCTGGGGGCGAACGCGTGCGCATCCTGACGATCAACACCGGCTCGTCCAGCCTCAAGGCGGCCCTCTACGAACGCCACGCCGAGCGGCTGGCCCTCGTCGTCGCCGCCACCGTCGAGCGGATCGGGCTGCCGGATGCGCACCTCCGCGCAACCGATCCATCCGGCCGCACGCTCGCCGACGAACGGCGCGCATTGCCGGACCACCCGGCGGCTGCCGGCTGGGTACTTGAATGGCTGAACAGCGCTGGTTTCGGGAATGCGCCGGACGCCGTCGGGCACCGCGTCGTCCATGGCGGGTGCGACCTCGCGGACCCGGTCGTCGTCACGGCCGGGGTCCTCGAACGGTTGCGCGCCCTCGTGCCGCTGGCGCCGTCGCACCAGCCGCAGGCCATCGCCGCGATCGAAACGTGCGCCGCCGCGTTCCCCGGCGTGCCGCAGATCGCCTGCTTCGACACGGCGTTCCACCGCACGCTGCCGGCGACCGCGCGCGTCTTTGCCCTGCCGCGCGACCTCGAGGAGGCCGGCGTCGTCCGCTACGGGTTTCATGGCCTTTCCTGCGAATCCATCGTCGCTCAGCTTCGGCAGGAAGGCCCGCTGCCGCCCCGGCTGGTCATCGCCCACCTCGGCAACGGGGCGAGCATGACGGCGGTGCGCGACGGCGCGAGCATCGAAACGACGATGGGCTTCACCCCCGCCGGCGGCATCGTGATGGGCAGCCGCCCCGGCGACCTCGACCCCGGCGTCATCGTCTGGCTGCTGCGCGAACGCGGGCTGGACGCCGACGCGCTGGAGGACGTGCTCACCCGGCGCTCCGGGCTGCGCGGCCTGTCCGGCACCAGCGGCGACATGCGCGACCTGCTGGCGCGCGAAGCCGACGATCCGCGCGCGGCCCAGGCCATCGCCGTGTTCTGCCACCGCGCCCGCCTGACGATCGGCTCGCTGGCTGCCGCGCTGGGCGGGTTGGATGCGCTGGTCTTCACCGGCGGCATCGGCGAACACGCCGCGCCCGTTCGCGAGCGCACCTGCGCCGGGCTGGATTTCCTCGGCGTCACGCTTGATCCACGGCGAAACGCGGCCGGCGAAACGGTGGTCTCGGACGACGGCAGGCCCGTTGTGGTTCGGGTCATGCGAACGGATGAGGACCGGGAGATCGCGCGGCACGCCGCACGCCTGATCCGCAACCAGGAGGGGGCCGATGTTCCGCTTTGACGCCGACCTGTCCACCGCCGTCCGCGACGACGGGCATTCCCCGTCGCGATCGAACGGCGCGGTCGCTACCGCCCCCGCCACGGTCGATGGGCCGCTGTCCGGCGAGCAACTGGACCTGATCGACCGCTACTGGAAGGCGGCCAACTACCTGACCGTCGGCCAGATCTATTTGCAGGCCAACCCGCTGCTGCGCGAACGGCTCAAACCGGAGCACCTCAAGCCGCGGCTGCTCGGCCACTGGGGAACGTCGCCCGGGCTGAACCTCGTCTACGCCCACCTCAACCGCCTGATCAGCGAGCGCGACGTCAACGCCATCTACCTCGCCGGTCCCGGCCACGGCGGCCCGGCCATCGTCGCCAACGCCTGGCTGGAAGGCACGTGGCCGGAGGTCTACCCGGCGGTTACGCAGGACCTCGAAGGGCTGCGCCTGCTCTGCCGGCAGTTCTCCACCCCCGGCGGCATCCCTTCCCACGTCAGCGTGACCACGCCCGGCTCGATCCACGAGGGCGGCGAACTCGGCTACGTGCTTTCCCACGCCTTCGGCGCGGCATTCGACAACCCCGACCTGCTCGTGGTCGCCGTGGTCGGCGACGGCGAGGCCGAAACCGGGCCGCTCGAAGGCGCGTGGAAATCGACCCACTTCCTCAACCCCGCCCGCGACGGCGCCGTGCTGCCGGTGCTGCACCTCAACGGCTACAAGATCGCCAACCCGACCGTGCTCGCCCGCTCCTCTAACGACGAGGTCGGCGCGCTGCTCTACGGTCATGGCTACGAGGCTCGCTTCGTCGAGGGCGACGACCCCGCCGCCGTCCACCAGGCGTTCGCCGCCGCGCTGGACTGGAGCCACGACCGCATCAGCGCCATCCAGATGGACGCCCGCGCCAACGGCGTGACCGACCGGCCGCGCTGGCCCGCCGTCGTGCTGCGGACGCCGAAGGGCTGGACCGGCCCGGCAACCGTCAACGGCGTTCCCGTCGAGGGCACGTTCCGCGCCCACCAGGTGCCGCTGCCGAAGGCCCGCACCGATGCCGGCCAACTCGCCGACCTCGAAGCGTGGATGCGTTCCTACGACCCGGACCGGCAGTTCGACGAATCCGGCCGCCTCGTGCCCGAACTGGCCGCCCTCGCGCCGGACGGCGACCGCCGGATGAGCGCCAATCCCCACGCCAATGGCGGGCTGGTCACCCGCGACCTCGACCTGCCCGACATGCGCGGCTACGCCGTGCCGGTCGAGCAGCCCGGAACCAGCCACGTCGAGAACACCCGCCCGCTCGGGACGTTCCTGCGCGACGTCTTCGTCCGCAATGCCGAGAACGCGAACTTCCGCATCACCTGCCCGGACGAACTCGCGTCGAACCGGCTCGGCGACGTGCTGGAGGTGGAGAACCGCTGCTTCGTCGGCCCGATCGTGGATATCGACGACCACATCTCCCCCGACGGCCGGGTGATGGAAGTCCTCTCCGAACACCTCTGCGAAGGCTGGCTGGAGGGCTACACCCTCACCGGCCGCCACGGCCTGTACGTCACCTACGAGGCGTTCGCGATGGTCTCCGCCTCGATGACCGTCCAGCACACCAAGTGGCTGCAGGAGGCGATCGACCTGCCATGGCGCGCGCCCGTGCCCTCGCTGAACGTGCTGCTCTCTTCGACGTGCTGGCGCAACGACCACAACGGATTCAGCCACCAGGGGCCGGGGCTGATCGACGTCATGCTCTCCAAGCGCGGCATGACTTCACGCATCTACCTGCCGCCGGACGCCAACTGCCTGCTGTCGGTGGCGGACCACTGCTTGCGTTCGCGCAACTACGTCAACCTGATCGTGGCCGACAAGCAGCCCCACCTGCAGTACCTGCCGATGGACGCCGCGATGGAGCACTGCGCCCTCGGCGCATCCGCCTGGGAGTGGGCCGGCAACGACCAGGGGGTAGAACCCGACGTGGTGATGGCCTGCGCCGGCGACGTACCGACGATGGAGACGCTGGCCGCCGTGGCGTGGCTGCGTGCGCACGCGCCGGAACTGAAGGTCCGCGTGGTCAACGTGGTGGACCTGATGACCCTCTTCCCGCCGGAGCACCACCCGCACGGCATGAACGAAACCCGCTTCGTCGAGTTGTTCACCGCCGACAAGCCGGTCATCTTCGCCTTCCACGGCTATCAGCGCGCGATCCACGAGATCATCCACGGCCGGGTCGGGGAGCAGAGGTTCCACGTCCGCGGCTTCAACGAGCAGGGCTCAACCACCACGCCGTTCGACATGGTGGTCCTCAACGGGATGAGTCGCTTCCAACTCGCCGCCGACGCCCTGCGCCGCGCGTCCCGCCTGCGTCCTCAGGCCGGCGCGCTCACCGCCGAACTGGAGCACCTGACCGCGCTGGCGGTGGCCTACACCCGCGACCACCTCGAGGACGCGCCGCACATCCGCGACTGGCGCTGGCCGGAGGCGTAGCGAGGAGTCGAGGAGTCGAGGAGTCGAGGAGTCTCGAACGGCAAGCAGCAGCACCACGCATCTCCTCCTGCCGCCCTCACTCCGCGAGCCGGAACTCCGCTTCGCCGACGACGCGGCCGTTCACGCGGACGTCGATCCGGTGGCCGCCGGGGTAGTAGCGCCGCGTCGTGATCGGGCGGAACGAGTGGGCGCGCCCCACGACGATCGATTCGCCCGGTCCGAGCGTGCGCGTCGAGTGCTTGAACACCTTGGGCGACAACGACCCGTTCGCCGTCCGGTGGTGCACCGCGTAGTCGATCACCAGGTTGACCGGCTCCGGCGACGGGTTCCGCAGCACGACCGCGAAGCGCAAAACGCCGCCCATCGGAACGACGGCTTCTTCGATCTCGAGCGGACTGGCCTCCACCGCCACCGTCGGATCGGCGCCGAGCAGGGTGAGCGCCGCCGGGTTACCCGCCTTCACCAGCGTTCGCAACGCGTGCCGCGCGACCCAGCCGGCGTGCTCGCCGCCCTCGTCCAGCCAGCGGCGGGCGATTTCGACCGCCAGCGCCGGGTGGTCCTTCGCGATGTCGTTCAGGTGGTTGGCCACCGACCGCCGGACGTACTCCTCCGGATCGTCGCGCAGCCGGTCCAGCAGCGGCAGCACCGGCAACGGGTCGCGCTGCAATTCGGCCAACCGGCGGCCCCACGGCAACCGTGGCCGCGTCCCCTCCGAGACCAGCCGGCGCAGGTGGACATCGTCGCTGCCCGCCCATTCGTGCAGCCGTCGGAAGGTCGCGTCCGGGTACCGTTCGATGAACGGCCGGATCGCGAACTCCGACGAGGCGAACCGCGTCAGGCAGGCCAGCGCGTCCAGCGCGGCCTCCGGCTCGTCCAGCCCGATGTGCTCCACCCACGCCGGCAGGGGCCACGCCGCCCAGCCATCCAGCCCGGCCGCTGTCGCGGCGGAGCACAGCACGCCGGCCGCGCGCGGGAACGGCCCGGCGAGGTTGCGCCCCAGCGCCGCCGCGACGTGCGCGATCCGCGCCTTCAACTCCAGCGGCTCGATGCCCGACGTCGCGTCGGCGACGAACGCGGCCGCGTCGAACGCCGGATCGACCGCGGCGATGGCGTCCGCGAGACGGCGCACCGTCGCCTCGCCAATCTGGTCCTTGAACGCGGTGGACATGGTGGGCGTCGAGGCTCCGCAACCGGGAAACGGGTATCGGCGGGCGCAATCCTCCCGGGTTCGGCCAGGGCCCGCGCCGCGAGACCGGCCACGCGGTCCCGGCGCGGGATGGTACCGCCTAGCCCTTCGTCGCCCCGGCCGTCAGGCCCGAAACGTAGTGATCGACGAGGAAGGCGTAGGCCACGGCGACCGGCACCGAACCCAGGATGCCGGCGGCCATCAGCGAACCCCAGAAGTACACGTCGGCCTTGATCAGGTCGGAGACGACGCCGACCGGCACCGTCTTCATCGTGCCGGACCCCATGAAGACCAGCGCGTAGAGAAATTCGTTCCACGCCAGCGTGAAGCAGAAGATTCCCGCCGACAGCACGCCGGGGATCGCCAGCGGCAGGACGACCTTCACCATCGCCTGCAAGCGCGTCGCCCCATCGACCAGCGCGGCGTCCTCAAGTTCGCGGGAGATCGTGCGGAAGTAGCCCATCAGCAGCCACGACGCGAACGGGATCAGGAACGTCGGGTAGGTGAAGATGAGCGACCGGTAGTCGTTGTACAGCCCGAGCCGGGACACGATCTGCGACAGCGGGATGAACAGCAGCGTCGGCGGCACGAGGTACAGCAGGAAGATCGTGATCCCCGCCGTGCTGCCGCCCCGAAACCGGAAGCGCCCCAGCGCGTAGCCGATCAGGATCGAGCAGGCGAGCGACAGCGCGGTCGCCCCGACCGTGACGATCAACGTATTGAGCACCCAGCGCGGAAAGGCCGTCTCCTGGAAGAGGTACAGGTAGTTGGTCAGCGTCGGGTTCACGATCGCGAACGGGTTGATCCGGGTATCGAGCAGCGACGCGTCCGGCTTGAACGAGACGATCAGCATCCAGGCGAACGGAAACAGCAGGAACGCCGCGTACAGCACCAGCGGCAGCCAGAGCTTGAAGAGCCGGTTCCCGACCGTGTTGCTGCCGACCATCACGCTCTCCGGAGTGCCGAGTGCCGAGTGCCGAAAATGGTAGGGCGCGTCCGCGCCATTAGCCCTTCTGCTTGCCGACCCGCCGACTCCGTGCCTCGGCACTCGGCACTCGGCACTTCGGTCAGTCTTCCGCCCGCACGTACCGCAGCAGGATCGCCGCGAAGATCGCGAGGAACGGGAACATCGCCAGCGAAACCGCCGCGGCCTGCCCGAGGGCGGAGAAGCCCATCGTCTGGTAGGCGTAGGTGCCGAAGACGTGGGTAGCGCTTGCCGGGCCGCCCTTGGTCAGGACGTAGATCAACTGGAAGTCCGAGAACGTCCAGATGATCGAGAACAGCGTGGTGATGATCACGATCGTGCGAATCGTCGGCATCGTCACCGACCAGAACCGCTGCCACGCCGACGCGCCGTCCAGCGCCGCCGCTTCGTTCAGTTCGTGCGGCACCGCTTGCAAGCCGGCCAGGATCGAGATCGCGAAGAACGGGATGCCGCGCCAGATGTTGGCGATGCACAGGGAGGCGCGGGCGTTCCAGACTTCGCCGAGGAAGTTGATGTTGCGCTCAATCAGGCCCCAGTCCTTGAGCACCCAGGAGATGGGCGACAGCACGCTGTCGAACAGCATCAGCCAAGCGAGGCTGCTGATGGCGGTCGGCACGATCCACGGCAGCAGCAAGCCGGCGCGCACCCAGCGGCTGCCGACGAACGCCTGGTTCAGCACCAGCGCCAATCCCAACCCGAGCACCAGCTTGAACGGGACCGTGACGAACGAGTAGATGAACGTGTTGAGGACCGTCTGGCGGAAGATGTAGTCCGTCAGCAGCAGCCGGAAGTTGTCCAGCCCGATAAACGAGAAGTCGGCGAAGCCGATCATCTTGTCCGTCAGCGACAGGTAGATCCCCAGCCCGAACGGGTACACCATGAACAGGATTAGGAGGATCGCGCCCGGCACCATGAACAGCCAGGCCAGCGGAGCCTCCCGCTCCCAGAACACGCCCCGGCCTCGGGTCAGGCCCCGCGGCGCGGCTTCGGCCGGTTGGGCGGGGACGGCGCTCATGGGACTGCTCCTCGGATCGTGGTGCGTCTGGCGGCTCGGTTACGCGACGGCATGGACGGCTGACCGAAGCGGGTCGATCGATCGGCATGCGGAGCCGATGGCGGACCCTCTATCGATCCCGGCCGCGGGGTGTCCGGGGATACATCCCCGGGCTACGTGAACGAAACCCCTCCGGTCCGGGGCCGAGGACGGGCGGGAGGTCACCTCCCGCCCGTCCCGTCGCCTGGTTATCCGTAGACCCGCTGCAACTGCGCCGCCGCCTGGTTGATCGCGCCGGCGGCGTCGCCGGACTGGACCGCCTGGGCGAAGGCGTTGATAACGATGTAGCGCGCCGCCGCTTCGGCCGCCTTCTGGTCGGCCGGCCCGGCGAAGCCCTTGTTTCGGCTGTAGGCCGAGACGCCCGGGTACGGCGCCAGCGACGGGTTGCCGGTGTAGATCTCCAGGTCCGCGTAGTCCGGCGCCATCGGGATGATGTAGCCGTCCTGCGACTCCAGCCACGGGATGAAGACGTCCCGGCTGTAGAAGTGCCGCAGGAACTCGACGGCCTCCTCGGTGTGGGCCGAGTAGCTCATGGCCGCGTGCGAACGGCTGCCCAGCAGGCAGAACTGCCCGGCCGGACCGCTCGGGTAGGCGGCGTGCCAGATGTCATCGGGATCGACCAGCACCTCGTAATCCAGCGTGCTGGCGCCTTCCGCCGCGTCCACCGCCGCGAGGTAGATGGACGAGCCGTTGATCGTGGTCGAGATCTGGTCGGAAAGGAAGGCGCGGTTGTTCGCGCCGTCGTCCCACGACAATCCTGTTTCGTCGAAGGCGTCGCCCCAGGCGGTGACGAACGTCTGCAGGCCCTCGACGAACTCGGGAACGTTGATGGCGACCTCGCCGGCCTCGTTGACCTCCATCCCGCCGTAGGCCCACATGTAGGAGTAGGTGAAGTTCGGCGGGTCGCCCAGGCTCTGCCCGAGCGCCTGCCCGATCGGCTTGCCCATCTCCTTGAGCGTCTTGCCGACCGCGAACAACTCCTCGAACGTCTTCGGGAAGTTGTTCTTCGGGTCCTCGATCCCGGCCTCCTCGAACAGGCTGATCCGGAAGGCGTAGGCGGCCGACGACGCGCCGTGCGGCACCGAATACCACTTGCCGTCCACCGAGGCGGTGTTCACCACCCAGTCGTAGTAGCCGCCGTACTCCTCGGAGACTTCCTGCGCCAGTTCTTCGACCGGCACCATGTTTTCATAGTAGAGGAACGGCCAGGAGTCCCACATCTCGACCACGTCGGGGCCGTTGCCGCCCTCGACCGCAGCCGCGATCTTCGGCTGCAGGTCCGGCCAGGCGACGTAGTCGGTGGTGACGGTGACGCCGTTCTGGCTGCCCCAGTCCTGCGCCATCTGGGTGAAGAACTCCTGCCCGGCGGCCACGAAGTAGGACGCCTGCAGGATGTTCAGCGACCGCTCCTGCCGCAGCGCGAACGGCGCCGCAGCCTTTGCGCTCTTGCCGTTGGCCGCCAGCACGCCGCCGACGGCCGCCGACGACACTCCAAGCGCCGCGCCGCGCCGCAGGATGCTCCGGCGGGACAGCCGCAGCCGCCGCGCCTCGTCCGACAGCAGGATGATCCGGGAATCCTCGTGCATCTGGTCCCTCCTCGGCGAGCGGACTCGTGGGCGATGCCCCGCGCTGGTTGGGCCGCCGCGGCCACGTCGCCGCGGCGGGACGACGAGTCTACCCCGCCGCCAGCCGAACGCCATCGTTCGAGCGTGGCGGCAGCCTACGAGCGTGATCCCGATCCGTCAACCGCGGTCGCGTCGCCGAAGCGTCTGGACGGCGCGGCAGACCCCGGCTACGATCGCCGCCCAGGACCGATCGCGCCGGAGCGGCGCGGCGGCGCGAGGGGAGGCACCGATGCGCATCAGCCGGGTCCGGCTGCGCGAACTCGTCGGCACGATGACCCACGACGAACCGTACTGGGAAGAACGGCTCCAGCGGCCGATCGACGTCTTCCCGGAGTACAAGCACCAGCCGGCCGCCGCCGGCTTCTGGATGCCGCAATCGCTGGGCGAGGGCCGCTCCCGCGTCGTCTCGGTCATGCTCGAAATCCACACCGACGAGGGCGTCCACGGCCTCGCCGGGCCGGTGCCGCACGACGTCGCCTGGATCATCGACCAGCAGTTCGCCCCGCTCATCGTCGACCACGACCCGCTCGCCACCGAACGCCTTTGGGACCTCATGTACCGGGAGGCCGTCCACGGCCGCAAGGGCCCGACGATGCTGGCCATCTCGGCCATCGACTGCGCCCTCTGGGACCTCAAGGGCCGCTGGCTGAACCAGCCGGTCTACCGCCTGCTCGGCGGCCCGGTGCGCACGGAGGCCCCGGCCTACGCCTCCATGCTCGGCTACTCCGTCGAGCCGGAGCGGGCGAAGGCGCGCACCCGCGAAAAGGTGGCCGAAGGCTACCGCGCCGTGAAGTGGTTCCCGCTCTACGGCCCAACCGACGGCCGCGCCGGGCTGGCGAAGAACGTCGAACTGGTCGAGGCTATCCGCGAGGGCGGCGGCCCCGAGACCGACATCATGATCGACGCCTGGATGAGTTGGGACCGCCCCTACACCCTTGCCTTCGCCCGTGCCGTCGAACCGCTCGGCGTCCGCTGGATCGAGGAACCGGTGCTGCCGGACAAAATTGCGCTCCACGCCGAGATCCGCCGCGCCTCGCCCGTCCCCATCGCGACCGGCGAGCACGAGTACACCCGCTGGGGCGCGCAAGCCTTGCTCGACGCCGGCGCCAGCGACTACCTGCAGGCGGACACCTACTGGGCGGGCGGCCTCTCGGAGATGGTCAAGATCTGCACCCTCGCCAGCCTGAGCGACATCCCGGTCATTGCCCACGGCCACTCGGTTCCGGCGAACGCGCACCTCACCGCGGCGATGCCCGAATTGCTCTGCCCGCTCGTCGAATACCTCGTCAAGTGGAACGAACTCCTGCAATTCTTCTGGAAGGAGCCGGTCAAACCCGTCAACGGCATCGTCACCGTCCCCGACCGCCCCGGCATCGGCATCGAAATCGACCCGGCCAAGGTCGAAGACGAGCGCGACCTCACCTGGGCCGCCGTCCCCAACATGGCCGGCAGCACGCAGGAGCGGTAGGGTTCCGGAGTGCCGAGTTACGGGGTCGGCACGTCGGCGGGTCGGCAAGTCGGCAAGCACGAAGCGGCCTACCATTCTCGGCACTCGGCACTCGGCACTCGGCACTCGGCACTCGGCACTCGGCACTCGGCACTCGGCACTCGGCACTCGGCACTCGGCACTCGGCACTCGGCACTCGGCACTCGGCA
>JAFAEX010000289.1 GCA_023423795.1 Chloroflexota bacterium
GCAGGTGGTCGCGCCCGGCCACGGGTTCGGGATCGCCGCCCTCGGGCACGAAGGCGCGGGCGGCGGCGAGCAGGCCGCCGTCGGCCGAACCGGCGGTGCCGCGGCCGCGGGAGGCTGCCGCGCGTTCGGGGGAATCGGGGTGGTCCGCAGGGTGGTCGCTCATGGGCGGAGTATAGGCGCGGGCCGCCGCCGGTGCGCCGTTCGCCGCGCCGGGCGTCTCGGACGCGTCCCGTTTCCAACCTGCTGCGCCCTCCTTCGGGAGGAGGCGGGCGCGCCGGCGTCGCTCGTCGCCATACCTTCATCGCCGCCATCCCGCCCGTTCACCTGCTCCCCCGTGTCATCCCGAGCCTGGCGAGGGATCTCGTCGCCGCCCGGTTCCTCGACACGCGCACGAGATCCCTCGGCAGGCTCGGGATGACTCGCGGGTGGCGAGATGGTCTGGCCCAACCCGCGTGCTACCATCGGCTGAGACTCATCCTCGCCGGGCGCGGCCCGGAGGACGGTGCACCGTGGCCCAACGCAACCCTGTCGAGCCGATCGAAGACGCCCCGGCTGCCGACGACCGCGGGTACGAGGAGTTGACGCCGGAGGAGGCCCGCGAGGTCTTCGAAGCGGACATCCGCCGCCTGCTCGGCATCAGCGGCGACGAGTTTCTGCGCCGCTACGACGCCGGCGAACTGGTCCCCTACGACGAGGAAGGGGAGAACGTGCGCGTCGTCAGCGCGATCCTGTCGATGACCCTGGTGAGGCCATGGACCTTTGAGGGCGGACGCCTTCGCTTCGTCAGTTGAAGCGCTCAACGACATCGTTGGCAGCGTGACGCACCACCGGTTGGTCGTGTTGTCGCGGGGCGGCGGCGGCCTGGATGCGCTCATCGGATTCCGGTCCTCCGCGAACGTGCTCGCGGCCGCTCCGTTGCGCGGGGCGGCGCTGGCGGTGCGGGTGTTCCTCGATGCTCGCGATCCCTCGGGTGATGCGGCCCGGCCGATAACGGGCTACGACTACGCCCTGCTCGACCGGGACGGCGTCGAGTTGCTGGCCTACCACTGGCACCCGGGCCGGGGCGGTCTGGGGCAGGACGCGCCGCACGTCCACGTCTCGGCGGCGCTGCGCCCCGGGCGCGCCTCCGGGAACGCCGCGATCCTGTCGCTGGACAAGCGCCACCTGCTGACCGGCCCGGTCGCGCTGGCCGGGTTCCTCGGCATGCTCGTCGGGGAGTTCGGCATCGCGCCCGTCGCGGCCGACTGGCGCGCCCGCCTCGCGCCGCCCGTGCCCTGAGGCTCCCGGCGTCCGTGCCGAACACGGGGCCGTCGCTTCGTCCGGACCGGATCGCGTTCCCGCGCCCGACCGCGTAGCATTCCGCCCATCGACCAACCCGCCGCCCGCCTCGCTGCCCACGGAGCAGGTGGCACGAGGTCCTTGTCACCTGCGTGGGAGTTCCCGATGCTCGTCGCCTTCGCCGCCCTCGTGGGGTTGCTCAACGCGCACGTCCCCTGAACGGTCAACATGGGGCTCAGCCTCGGTCTCCTCGGTCGAGGGGACGCCCGGGCCGCGTGGAGGTACGGTCTGCTGCACGTGTTTGCGGCAGGCATGGGCGGCGCGTTGGTCGGCGGGCTGCTCGGCGGGATCGGGCAGGCGCTCGGGCTCGGCCGCTGGGCGCCGTGGATCGTCGGCGGCGTCGCGCTGCTGGCGCTGGCGGTCGCCCTGACCCGGCGCACCTACCAACTCGGGCGGCAGCGGCAGGTGCCCCGCCGCTGGGCGCGCGGCACCGCACCGGCGAAGATCTACGCGCTCTGGGGCCTGATGATGGGGTGCGGCCTCTACACCCCCGTCTACCACACGGCGCTGCTGGTGCTGCTGGCGGTCCAGCTCGTTTCCGGGTTCTGGCTCGGGCTGGCGACCGGGTTCGCCTTCGGCATCGTCAGGCAGGCGACGTCGCTCTGGCCGGTCGCCCGCCGCTACGACCCCGGGCGGACGATGGGTCTGCTCGAATCGCTGCGGCCGGGCGCGCGGGCGTTCAACATCGCGCTGGTGGCGATGGCGCTGGCGGTCGTCGTCGCCGGGCTGCTCGGCATCGGGTAGGCGACCCGGCCGCGACGACCCGGTGGGCGCGGCGTCCTATACTTCCGCTCGTCGAGCCGACGATTCGCCAGGAGCGCCGAACCCGTGATGGACCTCGTTCCCGCCGATACCCGGGTTTTCCTTTTCCACACCCCGAACGCCGCCGTGGACCCCGGCGCGGCGATGAACGCCGTCAACGAGTGGCTGTCCAAGGACCGCTCGGCCGCCCGCTACCCGAACCTGCGGGTGCGCGACATCACCGTCACCTCCGACGGCGCGAACGGCGTCTACACCGTCGTCGTCTGCGACCTCGGCCAGCCGGCCGGGGTCTGACCGGCGATGCGCCTCGGCGCGGAACGCGGCGCGATGGGCCGTCCGGGATTGTCGCCCGGCCGTGATGCCGCGCGGGGTGGGCAATCCGGCTGGATCGCCCGATGACCGGCGCGACGGCCGCGAGCGTTTCTCCGTCCGCCCCGGCGCAGGGGATGCCGCCGCGCGTCCTGATCCTGTACGGGCCGACCAGTTACCGCGGCGGCGCGTTCCTCGATGCCGCCGCGCGGCTGGGGCTGGACGTCGTGCAGGGCATCGACCTGCCGGACCCGCTGGCCGGGCGGTGGGGCGTGCCCGTCTCGCTCGATTTCGCCGACGAGCCGGCCGCGCTGGCGCGCATCGCGGCGCTGCACGCCGAGCGGCCCTTCGCCGCCGTGCTCGCCGTCGATGACGGCGCCACGCTGCTGGCCGCCCGCGCGGCAGCCCGGCTCGGCCTGCCGCACAACGACCCGGCGTCGGCGCTGGCCGCGCGCGACAAGTGGGTGATGCGCGAGCGTTTCGCCGCGGCGGGCGTGCCGGTACCGTGGTTCCGCCGCTTCCCGCTGGACGCCGACCCGGAGGCCGTCGCCCGGGCGGTCGCCTATCCCTGCGTGGTCAAGCCGCCGCGCCTGTCCGGCAGCCGCGGCGTCATCCGCGCCAACGACCAAGACGACCTGCGCGCCGCGTGGGAGCGCACCCGCAAACTGGTCGAGGACGAGGGCGCGGAACCGGATGCGGCGTTCCTGCTGGTCGAGGCGTACCTGCCGGGCGTCGAGGTCGCCGTCGAGGGGCTGCTGACCGGCGGCGACTTGCGGGTGCTGGCGATCTTCGACAAGCCGGACCCGCTGGAAGGGCCGTACTTCGAGGAGACGATCTACGTCACCCCGTCGCGGCTGCCGGCGGAAACGCGGGACGCGATTGCCGCGGGCACGGCGGCGGCAGCCGCCGCGGTCGGGCTGCGCGAAGGGCCGGTCCACGCCGAATTGCGGATCAACGAGGATGGCGTGTGGCCGATCGAACTGGCCGGGCGTTCCATCGGCGGGTTGTGTTCCTCTGTGCTGGAGTTCGGGGTCGGCGCGTCGCTGGAAGAATTGATCCTGCGCCACGCGGTCGGGTTGCCGCTGCCGGACACGGACCTCGCCGGCGGCGCGGCCGGCGTGATGATGATCCCGATCCCGAAGGGCGGCATGCTGCGCGGCTGGTCGGGCGCGGAGGCGGCCTGCGCGGTGCCCGGCGTGACCGGCGTGGAGATCACCGCGAAGGTGAACCACCCGGTCGTGCCGCTGCCGGAGGGCGCGAGTTACCTCGGGTTCATCTTCGCGCGCGGGGAAAGCCCGGCCTTCGTCGAGGACGCGATCCGGCAGGCCCACGCCAACCTCGCCTTCCGCATCGAACCGACCATCCCGCTGCGGGCGGTGGGGTAGGGTCGGCGTGATCGAGAGGTCATCGCTCCGAGCCCGGTTTCGGCGGGCCGCCTTCGGGGAACAAGGCGATGAAGGTGGCCGGGTTGACGATCCGAACCTCGCCAACCCTGTCGAGGACGAGGATGTCGTCGTCGCCGGTGACGAGGTGGGCGGCCAGGCCTACGACTGCGGTCGCAATTGCCGCATCATCCCTGGGGTCGCGGCAGAGGCGGGGAATATCGGCAGGCAGATCGACGACGAGGCCGTCGCGGCGAAGCGCGGAGAGCATCATCGTCGTTTCGTTCTCGACGTATCGGCGGGCGAACCATGGACGACGGAGCACGCGGGCGGCTTCGTCGAGGATGTAGTCGGGCGTCACCAGATGGACGTCGCCACGGCGCACGCTCCGGAGTACCTCGCCCGGTTTGTTCCCCGGTCGGCCATACCCGATGAACCCGGACACGATCGCGTTGGCGTCGAGCGTGATCCGCATCCTTACCGGTCGTCCGCGCTTCGCACGTCGCGGACTGCCTGGGCGACCTGTCGTTCGACCTCCTCGAAATCGACATCAGCGAATGCGGCGGTGATGCGATCGAGGGCGGCTTCTTCGCGTGCGCGTCGTTCGCCGATCGCCTTGTCGTTGTCCAGGGTCACGATCGCCGCCACCGGCTGTTCGGCCCGCGTCAGCGTCGCCCGGCGGCCGCTGCGCCGGACCCGCTCGACGATGGAGGCGAGGCTCTCGGTGGCGGAGTCGATGTCGTAGGTTTCGTCGAACGGTTCGGCAACCATTGCCGCCTCCTGGCGCGTGGGCGTGTTGCCGACAGGATAGGAGCGAATGCGGCCGCCCGCGCAATCCTGCCCGCGGCGTTGCCGGTGGCCGGATCGTTTCGCCGCCCGCCATCATTCCCGGGCTTGCCCGGGATCGGCGACCATCCCCCGGCGGAATCGTTCCTGCGCGGCCGTGAGGACGGGACGGCGCGGCGACGAAAACGGAGGACCACGTGGCGGCGCAGCCCCCGTTCGGCGACGACGACTACCGAGCGCTGGCCGCGTTCCGCGCCGGGTTGCGCCGCTTCCTCCGCTTCAGCGAGGACGCCGCCCGCGCCGCCGGCCTCAGCCCGCAGCAGCACCAGCTCCTGCTCGCCGTGCGCGGCCACGATGGGCCGGAGCCGCCCACCATCGGGGACCTCGCCGACGCGCTGCAGGTTCGGCACCACTCCGCCGTCGGCCTGATCGACCGGATGGAGGAGGCCGGGTACGTCCGCCGCGAACGCTCGGCCATCGACAGCCGCCGCGTCCACGTCGCCATCTCCCCGGCCGGGGAGGACGTCCTGCGCTCCCTCACCGCCGCCCACCGGCAGGAATTGCGGCGGCTCGGCGAACTGCTCCGCCCGCTGGAGGCGTTCGGGCCCGGCGATGCGCCGATGGAGGGATGATCGCGTACCGGCGGCGGCCGGGCCGGACGGTTGCCGACCACCGACGCTGCTACCCACCCGGGGTTGATAGTCCGATGCGGGCGCTTGCCATGCCCGCTCGGGAATGATGGCGGTTGCCCCAATGATCCGGCCACCGGCGACGCCCGCCCGGGGCTGGAGGCCCGGGCTACGGGCACGAAACCCCTCCGGGGTTGAACCCGGCGGACGGCACCCCGACGCCCGTGCCCAGTCCCGGAGGGACTTCGTTTCCGTAGCCCGGGAATCCATTCCCGGGCGTCGCCGGTGGCCGCGTGTTCCTGGCGACCGCCGGCGTCGTGGCCGCCGAACGCGGAGGAGGCGGATCGAGCGGGCAACCGCAATCGGCCACGCCATCGGGTGTCGTTCGATCGCGGGAACCCTCCGCGTGTAGCGAGGGAGCGGATCGCCCCGCCACTGGCCGTCAGCCCCGCTCCGCCGCGGCGCCGACCGGCTCCGAGGCCGCGGGTTCCGCACCGGGGCGCCCTGCCCGCGGGCGGGTTGGGAAGCGCAGCGTAAGCATCCGCTCCCGCGTCCGCTCCTCCTCGATGTTGCGCTGCCGGGCGCGCAGGACGTCCGACAGGGCGACCAGCCCGACCATCCGCTGGCGGTCGTCTCGCGCCACCACCGGGAAGCGCGTCAGCCCGCTCGTCGCCATCCGCTCGATCATCACGCGCAACGGTTCGTCGGGGAAGGCCACCGTCGGCGCCGGGTTGGCGACATCGCCGAGCGCGCGGCCGTCCGGCTCCGCGCCGCCGAGGGCGTGGAGGTCGGTGCGAGTGACGACGCCGACCAGCCGCCGGCCGGCGTCCACCACGGGATAGAGCCCCTGCCGCAGGCCGCCGCGGCCGGCGTGCAGGTGGGCCGGGTCGGCGATCTCGGCCAGCGGCAGGTCTGCCGGCAGCGCGACGACCTCCGTGCGCATCACGTCGCGGACGAGGAAGACCTCCAGCGGATCGACCGCGTACTCGCGGCTCAGGTGGAACCCGCGGCGGCTCACCTTCTCGGTCAGGATCGAGCGGCGCATCACCAGCACCGTGAACCCGTGGGCGACCGCCGTGGCGCAAAGCAGCGGCAGCAGCAGGTTGACGTCGTGGGTCAATTCCAGCGTGAAGACGATTCCCGTCAGCGGCGCCCGCATGGTGCCGCCGAGGATCGCGGCCATCCCGATCACCGGCCAGAAGCCGGGGCCGCCGTCTGGGAAGACGAACGCCTCCAGCCCGCCCAGCGCCGCGCCCATCATCAGCAGCGGCGCCAGCACCCCGCCCGAGGTGCCCGACCCCAGCGCGACCGCCCAGATGACCGACTTGACCAGCAGCACCCCGAGGATGACCGTCGTCGTCGCCTCGCCGCGCAGCAGCGTTTCGATCACGTCGTAGCCGACGCCGAGCGCCGGCGGGAAAATCAGGCCGCCGATGCCGACGACGATGCCGCCGATCGCCGGCCACCACATCCAGTGGATGGGCAGCCGCTGGAAGGCGTCCTCGGCGGCGTAGACCATCGCGGTCAGCAGGGCGGACAACCCGCCGGCGAGCACCCCGGCGACGACGCAGGCCGCCAACCCGGTAGGCCCGATGAACGCCGCGTGCGGCGGGGTGGGGAAGATCGGCCCCATCCCGAGCAGGTAGACCCGCAGCAGCGCGGCGGTCGCGCTGGCGAGGGCGACCGGGACGAGGCTGCGCGGCTTCCACTCGAACAGCAGCAGTTCGACCGCCAGCAGCACCGCCGCCACCGGCGTGGCGAAGGTCGCCGACATGCCCGCCGCCGCGCCCGCCACCAGCAGCGTCTTGCGCTCGGCGCTGGTCAGGCGGAAGAACTGGGCGATCAGCGAGCCGAAGGCGCCGCCGGTCATGATGATCGGCCCCTCGGCCCCGAACGGGCCGCCGGAGCCGATCGAGATCGCCGAGGAGAGCGGCTTCAGCACGGCGACCCGCGGCTGGATCCGGCTGCCGCCGATGAGGATCGCCTCGATCGCCTCCGGGATGCCGTGGCCGCGGATCCGCTCCGACCCGAAGCGCGCCATCAGGCCGACGACCAGCGCGCCGAGCGCCGGCACCGCGACGACGAAGACGCCGAGGTGGTTGCCGGCCGGCGAGACCAGTTCGAGGCCGAACCGCCCGAAAAAGAACAGGTTGGTGAACAGCCCGATCAGCGAGAGCAGCAGCAGCGCCAGCACCGCGCCGACCGCGCCGACGACGACCGCCAGCCCGGAGAGCGCGACCATCCGCCGGTTCGCCGTGAAATCCGCGAGCGGTCCGTCCACCGCGGCCCCGCCGTGGCCCGTGCCCATCCCGTACGCCATCCGGTCCGACCCCTCGTTCGCATCACCGGGCACGCCGCGGCGAGTGGGACGGGCATGCGCCGCCCCGGCGTTCGGGCGCGTCCGCTCACCCGCCGGATAAATATCGTAACACGATATAAAAGCGTGTGGGCAGGCTGCGGGGTACGACGAGCGGGTTTCGCAACCGGGTCGGCGGTCCCCAACCCGTCATGCCGAGCCTGTCGCGGGATCTCGTCGTCCCCGCGAATCCGGAAAGACGAGACCTCTCGACAGGCTCGGGATCGCGGCGGAGGAGGGTCCGAAACGCACCCTACGCGCCGCCGGCGCGGGCGTCGTCGCGGCGCGTCGCGCGGGCGGGTGCGGAGGATTTCCGTGGGGGACGCGTCAGCGCACGCGGATCAGCAGCGCCCCGTCGATGGTGGGCACGCCGTCCGGCGCCTCGGCCGCCGCGTCCTGCCGCAGGAGCGCCGATCCGCGTCCCGGCGGCAGGACGTCGATCAGGAGCACGACCTGCATCGAGCCAATACCATCCGTATTGTACGGGCAGTCGGTCAGCCGCCCACCGCCCCGGTCTCGTCCTCGGCCTGCTTAGCGGCGTCGTCGCCCTTCGGGGTCGTGTCCGGGCGGCGGCCCAGCTTGCCCGCCTCGACCAGCGTCGAGAGCACGTCCAGCACCACCCGCACACCGAGCAGCGAGGTGATGTTGGCCACGTCGTAGGGCGGCGCGACCTCGACGACCTCCATGCCGGCCAGCCCCTCGCGGGTGACGATGTCCAGCATCCGGAACGCCTCGCGCGGCAGCAGCCCGCCCGATTCCGGGGTGCCGGTACCGGGCGCGAAGGCCGGGTCCACCGAGTCGATGTCGAATGAGAGGAAGACCGCCTTCGCGTTCTTCCACGCCATCTCCAGCGCCATTTCGCAGACGCGCTCCAGGCCCCAGCGGTCGATATCGGTCATCGTGATGACGTTGGCGCGCCGCTCCCGCGCGGTGCTCACCCCGGAGCGGTTGCCGGTCCAGCCGCCGATGCCGATCTGCACGAGGTTCGAGGCCGGCGCGTTGGGGATGTTCGTCGCGTGGAAGAACGGCGTGCCGTGCATCCGTTCGTCGATGTTGTATTCGGACAGGTCCGAGTGGCGGTCGAAGTGGATGATGCCGATGTTGCCGTCGATGAACGGCGCCAGCCCGCGGATGTCCGGGTAGCCGATGGAGTGGTCGCCGCCGAGGATCACCGGGAAGACGCCGCGCTCGTGGATGTAGGCGATCGCCTTGTCGATCTGGTCGAAACTCTTCTCGATGTTGGCCGGAATCACCGAGACGTCGCCGACGTCCACGATGTCGAGCGACTCGTAGAGATCGACGCCGCGCTCGAAGTTGTAGCCGGAGTGCAGCCCGGAGATCTCGCGCATCGCCTGCGGCCCGAAGCGCGTGCCGGAGCGGTAGGTCGTGCCGGCGTCCAGCGGCACGCCGACGATGGCCACGTCCTGCCCGCCCAGTTCGCGCATGTCGTTCAGGAACGCGCGGTGGCCGAAGGTCGCCGCGTGGTGGTAGCGGTAACCGGAGCGGTTGAACAGCGGGATGGTGCGGTCGCGGATCGATTCGGCGGATGGCAGGCCCAGTTCGAGGTTCTCCTGGATGGCCTGCTTCGTCTTCGTGGTCGGGAGTTGCCGCTCCCGCTCCAGCATCCGCGTTCCGTGCAGTTGATCCCGGTCCATGCCCGCCTCCTCGCGCCGCGCGCCGTCGCTGCCCTAGCCTACCGCGCCCGCGCCCCGGGCGGGTGCGGCCGGCGGCCGGATCAACACGGCAATCGCCATCGGCGCCGGCCTACGTGAATGGAATGCTCCGGGGGCTGGACCCGGACGGTGTTCGTATCACATGAAGAAATGCCGTGATCCCCGGGCGGCATGCCGTGCCGCCGCGGATCGGGCCATCGCGCGGCTACGGGATTGGATGCCTCATTGCGATCTGGCGCTGGTTCGATTGCGGGTCCTCCTGCGATGATGCGCCGATCGGCGGCGGCATCGGGGCCGCCGCGCTCCATCGCGGGGTCGCCATGGGTGCGCCCGCCGACGCCGAACCGCCGATCGTGCTGCCCGTCCCCGCCACGCCCCTGATCGGGCGGGAGGCGGAGGTCGGTGCGGTTGCCGCCCTGCTGCGCGATCCGGGCGTCCGACTGGTCACGCTGACCGGCCCGGGCGGGGTCGGCAAGACACGGCTCGCGCTCGCCGCCGCCCAAGACGTTGCCGGGGGCGAGCCGGGTCGCGTCCGCTTCGCCGGGCTGGCCGCGGTGGGCGACGCCACGCTGGCGCCGGCCACGGTCGCTGCTGCGCTCGGGGTGCGGGAGGCCGGCGACGGGGCTCTCCCGGAGCGGGTTGCCGCGGCCGTGCGGGGCGACCCGTTGCTGCTGGTGCTGGACAACCTCGAACACGTTGTCGCGGTCGCCGCCCCGTTCGTCGCCGACCTGCTCGCGGCGTGCCCCGCCCTGCGGGTGCTCGCGACCAGCCGCGTCCGGTTGCACCTTGCCGACGAGCGGGAGGTCGCCGTGCCGCCGCTCGCGGTGGCCACCGCCGACGGGTCGGAGCCGCCTGCCGTCCGCCTGTTCGCCGAGCGCGCCCGGGCGGCGCGGCCGGGGTTCGCCCTGGGCCCGGACAATGCCGATGCGGTCGGCGCGATCTGCCGGCGCCTGGACGGGCTGCCGCTGGCGATCGAACTGGCCGCCGCCTGGGCGCGCGTGTTGCCGCCGCCGGCGTTGCTGGCCCGGCTCGACCCGGCGCTGCCGCTGCTGGCCGGCGGCCCACGCGATGCGCCGGCGCGGCAGCGCACCGTGCGCGAAACGGTCGCCTGGTCCTGTGGGCTGCTGTCGTCCGGGGAGCGGGTCCTCTTCCGCCGGTTGGCCGTCTTCGCCGGCGGGTTTTCGCTGGAAGCGGCCGAGGCGGTCGCGGGCGACGGCGGGATCGACGTCCTCGCCGGCGTCGCCGCGCTCGTCGAGCACAACCTGCTCCGGGCCGAGGACGGGATCGGCGGCGAGCCGCGCTTCGCGATGCTTGAGACGGTGCGCGCCTACGGACTGGAGCAGTTGGCCGCGGCGGGCGAGGACGAACTGCTGCGCGCCGCCCACCTGGCCTGGTTCCTGGCGTACGCCGATCGCGCCGCTCCCCATACGCGAGGTTCCGGAGCCGAAACGTGGCTGGACCGGTTGACCCCGGACCACGACAACCTGCGCGCGGCGCTGGCCCGGGCGGTGGCACGGGGTGAGAAAGCGTCGGCGCTCCGCCTGAGCGTCGCGCTGCTGGACTTCTGGTACCTGCGGGGCCACATCCCGGAGGGACGCCGGTGGCTGGAGGCCAGCCTCGCCATCGGCGGCGACGCGCCCGCCATTCACCGCGCCCGCGCGTGGCACGGCCTCGGCGAGTTCGCGCACGACCTGGGCGATGCGCCACGGGCGGCGTCCGCCATCGAGGAGGGGTTCGCGCTCTTCCGCGCGCTAGGCGATCGGCACGGCGAAGGGCTCGGCCTCACCATGCTCGGGGTCATGGCCGAGGACCGCGGCGACTACGCGACGGCCGAGCGGCGATTGACCGAGGCCCGCGCCATCTTCCAGGCGCTTGGCGACCCCCACTGCCTCGAGCAGACGATCTACCACCTCGCCGTGGTCGCGCTCGGCCAGGGCGATCTCGACCTCGCGCTGGCGCGCTGCGAGGAGGCACAGGTCATGGCCCGCGCCGCCGACGACCACTTCAACATCGCCAATCCCCTGTGGCTGCAGGGGTTGGTGCGGTGCCATCTGGGCCACCTTGCATTGGCCGCCGACGCGTTTGCTTCGGCGCTGGCCGAAGATGCGGCGCTCGGCGACCTGGACGGGGCGTCGCCGGTATTCGCCAGCGTTGCGGTCCTCGCCGTCGCGGTCGGGCGGCCGGAGGCGGCGGCCCGCATCCTGGGCACGGCCGACGCCTTGCAGAAGCGGCGGGGCTTGTCCTGCGCGTTGCCCGAGCGGGACTTCTACGATCGGGCCGAAGCCGAGGCGCGGCGGCAATTGGGAGAGGCCGCGTTTCGCGAGGCGTGGGAGACGGGGCAGGGGCGCTCGATTGCCGCCTCGCTGGGTGATGTCGAGGAGGTCGTCTCGGCCGCCCGCGCCGCGCCCACCTCGGGTGCGACGCCCGATCCCGGCGACCCGTTCGGACTCACGGCCCGCGAGCGCGAGGTGCTGGCCCTGCTGGCGCGGCGGCTGACCAACCGGGAGATCGCCGACGCCCTGTACATCAGCCCGCGCACGGCGCAGAGCCACGTCGCCAGCATCCTCGGCAAACTCGGCGTGGCCAACCGGCGCGAGGCCGCGGCGGCTGCGGCACGGTACGGCATCGCCTGATCTCCGCCGCTTCGGCCGACGGTCGCCGGAGCCTGCCCTCCGCCGAATCCGTCGCTTTGGCCGATGTACAAGGACTTTCCATTTCGCATCATGCACGCGCCCGCGACCAGCGTTTCCCCAGCGCCCCGGGAGGACGCCGTGCATCGCCGCCGCTTCGTGCTCCGCTCCTTCGTGGCTGCCGTGGCCGGCTACGGAACGACCGTCCGTGCCCGGGCGGCGTCGGTCGTCGGCGGCGTCGTATCGCCGGCCGTCGCGCCTGGCTTTCGGCTACGCCTCGCGTTCGTCGTCCGCCCGCCGGAATGGGCGGCGGATTTCGGCGACGGCGCGCTCGTGACCTGCGTCGTGGCGGGGGAACTGGCGGTCGAGATGACCGCGGGAACGGCCGCGGTCTGGCGCGCGAGCCTGGGCGCCGCCGGTTCGGGCGGCGAGCCGGTGCTGCCGGGGGCGCCGACGCGCCTCGGGGCCGGCGACTGCTTCGCCGCCGACCCCGACCGCCCCACGACGGGATCGCTCCGCAACCCCGGGCCGGTGTCGGCCGAGGTGTGGGAGGCGGGACTTTCGCCCGAGCCGCTGTCGCGCCTGTCCGCCTGCTCCGGGTCGCGCAAGCCGGCCGGGATGGCCGCCCCAACCGGCGGACGCGGCGGCGTCCGCTAGGAGGGCTCGCCCCACTCCAACCGCGTTGACGGGCGTGGACGGACCGAACCGTTCCGCTCCTCGGATTGGGCGGCGCGTGCCGCCGCGGTGCATTTCCCCTCTCGCCGCCCAGCCCGTATCCTCTCCGCAGTACCCGGCACCCGGCACTCGGAGGGACAAATGACCCGCGCCATCGACCTCAACAGCGACCTCGGGGAGGCGTTCGGCGCCCACCGCGTCGGCTTCGACGAGGAGTTGTTCGGGCTGATTTCGAGCGCCAACGTGGCCTGCGGCTTCCACGGCGGCGACCCGCGGGTGATGGAGCGGACCGTCGCCGCCGCGAAGGAGCGCGGGGTCGCCGTCGGCGCGCACCCCGGCTTCCCCGACCTCGTCGGCTTCGGGCGCCGCCAGATGCAGGTGACGGCGGACGAGGCCCGCACCGACACGCTCTACCAGGTCGCGGCGCTGCACGGGTTCTGCCGCGCCGCCGGGGTGACGATGCAGCACGTCAAGGCGCACGGCGCGTTCTACAACGCCGCGGTGAAGGACCGCGCGCTGGCCGACGCGATCGCGGCCGGGGTGGCGGCCTTCGACCGTAATTTGGTCATGCTGGCCCAGCCGGGCACGCACCTGTTCGCCGCCGCCGAGGCGGCCAACCTGCCGACCGCGCGCGAAGGATTCATCGACCGCGCCTACAACGCCGACGGCACCCTCGTTGCCCGGCAGTTGCCCGGCGCGGTGATCACCGACCCGGGCGAGGCGGCGGAGCGCTCGCTGCGGCTGGTGCTGGAAGGCCGCCTGCGCGCGATCGACGGCACGGACCTCGACCTGGCGGTTGATTCGCTGTGCATCCACTCGGACACGCCGGGCGCGGTGGCGATCCTGACGCGGGTGCGGCGGGACCTGGAAGCGGCCAGGGTCGAGATCCGCGCGTTCGGGCGGCGGTAGGCGGGAGCGGTCGCGCTTGCCGCGACGTTCCGGGCGCGCGGCGGTTTTCGCCGGGCATCGCGTCGAGCGGGCGCGATGATCGCCTTTGGAATTGCCTGAAATCGATGGTGGTTGCACCGGTGATCCGGACACCGGGCGCGTGCGACCGGGGGTGATGGCGGTCGCCAAGAAAGATCGGCAACCGGCGATGCGCGCCCGGGACTTCCAGTCTCGGGCTACTGGAACGAAGTCCCTCCGGGACTGACGGCAGGCGTGCCCGGCGTCTTTCGGCAACCGCCATCACCCCCGGGCGTCCTGCGGCGGTGGCCTGTGTGCATAGGCAACCGCCATCATCGGCATGGGCGGGCCATCACCGAGGCGCAGGGCATCGGTGGTTCAATGCGGCCACGGGTGCGACGGCGATCGATGAGGCGGGGCGGATGGGCGGCGAGCAGCACACAGGAGCGGGTAACGGGCTGGCTGCGGGCGGAGCCGCGACGCCGGATGATGCGCTCGCGATCCGGCGGCTGGCGGAATCGGCGCTGCTGGTGGTGCTGGGGGAACGGATCGATCGCGCCATCAATGCCCGGGCGCTCGCCCTCGCCGCCGCTCTTGAGGAGGCGGGCATCCCCGGTGTCGCGGACGTGGTGCCATCCTACGCGACCGTGCTCGTTTCGTTCGACCCGGCAATCGTCGATGGCGACGACCTCGCGGCCGCCATCCGCGATCTGGCCGCCGGGTTGGGCGATGCCGCGCGGCCGCCGGGGCGTGAGGTGGCGATCCCCGTCCGCTACGGTGGGGAAGTTGGGCCGGACCTCGCCGAGGTGGCCGCCCACGTCGGGATGGCCGCCGACGAGGTGATCGAGCGCCATGCCGGGGCCGAGTACCTCGTCGCCTGCATGGGGTTCAGCCCGGGGTTCGCCTACCTGCTGGGCCTGCCGGACGATCTGCGCGTACCGCGCCGGTCGACGCCGCGGACGCGGGTGCCGGCCGGGTCGGTCGCCATCGGCGGGGCGCAGACGGGCGTCTACCCGCTGGCAACCCCCGGCGGCTGGAACGTCATCGGCCATACGGATGTCGCGCTCTTCGACCCGGCGCGGGAGGAGCCGATCCTGTTGCGGCCGGGCGACCGGCTGCGGTTCGTACCGGTGGGAGAGGGCGCCGACGCTGGCAGCGCGGAGGTGACCATTCGCGACGGCAACGCTCATCCGGCCGGCGATTGCCGACCCGCCGAGGACGCCGAGGCGAGCGGGCATCCTGGTGGAGATTCGCAGCGGGCTTCGGCCGTTCGCGCAGGCTTGTCCGATGACGGCGGGCACGGCAGCCCGGCAGCGGGTGCGCGGTGCATCGCGCCCGCCCATCGCGATCACCAGCCCGGCCCGGACGGCCGTGCGGCTTCGCCGTCGTCACCCGAAGCGGACGATCCGGCAGCGGCCGAGACGGCGCATCCGCCGCGCTCCCGCCCGGCTGCTTCGGCGACCGCGCCAATCATGGCCGATTCGCTGCCCGGTACTCGGCAACCCGAACGCGTCGTCCAGATCGTGTCCCCCGGCGGCGTCGCCACGATCCAGGATCTCGGACGCCCGGGGCTGATGCGGCTCGGGGTGACGCCGGGCGGCGCGCTGGACCGCCGGGCGCTGGTGCTGGGCAACCGGTTGCTCGGCAACGACCCCGGCGCGGCGGCGCTGGAGTGCGCGCTGGCCGGGCCGACGCTGCGCTTCGCCCGCGAGACGCTGGCGGTCGTGACCGGGGCGGATTTCGGGGCGCGGCTGGACGGCTCCGACGTGTCCCCCTGGACCCCGTTCGTGGCGCGGACCGGGAGCGTGCTGTCGTTCGCCCACCCGGCGCGGCCGGGCGCGGGCGTGCGCTGCTACGTCTGCGTCGAGGGCGGCATCGCCGTCGATCCGGTGATGGGCAGCCGCGCCACCGACCTGTTCGGCGGGTTCGGCGGCCACGAAGGACGGCCGCTGCGCGCCGGCGACGTGCTGCCGCTCGGCGCGGCGCTACCGGCCGACGCGCGGGACGAGGCGTTGCGCCGCAGGCTCGCCGGGCGGGCTCCGGAACCGACCGGGCACGGTCCGTTGCGGGTCGTGCTCGGGCCGCAGGAGGAGCGGTTCGCCGGGGAGGGGCTGGCGGCGTTCCGTTCGGGGCGCTACGTCGTCGGGCCGCGTTCCGACCGGATGGGGTTGCGCCTGGCGGGGCCGCCGATCGCCATCGCGCCCGGACCGGACATGATTTCGGAGGGGATCGCCGCCGGGGCGATCCAGGTGCCACCGGACGGGCAGCCGATCGTGCTGCTGCCGGCCCGGCAGACCGTGGGCGGCTACCCGAAGGTCGCCACGGTGATCGGCGCGGACCTCGACCGCCAGGGCCAACT
>JAFAEX010000056.1 GCA_023423795.1 Chloroflexota bacterium
GGCTGGTGCCCCGCCGGCCGCCGCGCGACGCGCCGCCGCCGGCCGCGCCGCCGCCGGCCGACCCCGCCGACCCCCACGCCGTCTGGCAGATCGACCACCAGGACCACCTGGCGCTGGCCGGGCTGGCCGAGCCGGCGGTGCTGCAGGGGGTCCGGGCGCCGGCGGCCGGGCTGGTGGTGGCGGCCGACCTGTTCCCGGGCGCGCGCGGGGCGCACGCGGTGCCGCTGGACGACGTGCTCGACGCGCTGCGCCGCGCCTTCGCCCGCTGGGGCCTGCCCCGGGCCCTCTCCGTCGACGGCGGCGTCCACTTCCTGGGCCGCCCCCAGCGCCAGTTCCCCTCCCGCCTGGAGCTGTTCTGCGCCGGGCTGGGGGTGGCGCTGGCCCCGATCCGGCCCGGCCGCCCCACCGATCACGGGGCGGTCGAGCGCCAGCACCGCACCCTCGACGGCGCCCTGCTGGGGCCGCGCTTCCCCGACCTGGCCGCCGCCCAGGCGGCCCTGGACGACCACGTCGCGCTGCTCAACGCGCGCTTCCCCTCCCGGGCCGCCCCCTGCGGCGGCCGCCCCCCGCTGGCGGCCCGCCCGGGGGCCGCCCACTCCGGCCGCCCCTACGACCCGGCCCGCGAGCCGGAGGTCTTCGACCTGGCCGGCGTCGACCGCGCCCTGGCCGGCTGGCGCTGGCACCGCCTCGTCGGCGCCTCCGGCCAGATCAGCTTCGCCAACCGCAACGTCGGCGTCGGCAAGGCCTGGGCCCGCCGGGTCGTCGCGCTGCGCTTCGACCCCGCCGACCGCGCCGTGGCCGTCTTCGCCCCCGGCCCCGGCCCCGGCGAGGACGGCCCCGAGATCGCCCGCTTCCGCTGCCCGGCCTTCGAACCCGCGGCGATCCTCGGCCGCTCCCGCGTCGCCGCCCCGCTCCGCCCGGACGGCACCGCCGCGCTCCTACCCTACGGCACCTAACACCCGTGCCCTCCCTCGTCGTTCGGTGACCGAGCCGGGATGGACGTACAGGCGCGCATCTCGCAGGTTGGCGATCGCGAAGGAGGGCACGGGTCCCTCCCCTACCACGATCGAAACGTGAACACGTCAACCACTGTCGCACCCGGTCGATAATCGGGCATGTTGACGAGCGCGCGATTCCAGGAATTGGGATCGCCCCGCCTCGCTGCCGCCGAGCCACCGGAGAACCAACGTGTCCGATGCCGAACCGACGCCCACGCCCGCTTCCACCCTGCCGGCCGACATCGACGAGCTGCGGGCGGGCGTCCGCGACCTCTGCGCCGGGTTCCCGGATGCCTACTGGCGCGATCTGGACCGGGCGCGGGAGCACCCGACGGCATTCGTCGAGGCGATGACGCGGGCCGGTTACCTCGCGGCACTGATTCCCCGTGAATTCGGCGGCGCGGGGCTGGGCGTGGCCGAGGCCAGCGTCATCCTCGAAGAGGTCAACAGGTCCGGTGGGCACTCCGCCGCCTGCCATGCCCAGATGTACGTCATGCGCGCCCTCGTGCGGCACGCGACGCCGGAGCAGCAGGCGCGCTGGCTGCCGCCGCTGGCGCGCGGCGACCTGCGGTTGCAGGCGTTTTCCATCACCGAACCGGAGGCGGGGTCGGACACCACCGCGATCCGCACCACGGCACAGCGCGACGGCGACGGCTGGGTGATCGACGGCCACAAGAACTGGACCAGCCGGATCGAGACCAGCGACCTGCTGCTGGTGCTGGCGCGCACCACGCCCCGAGAGGAGTTGCCTCCCTCCGAGCGGACGCGAGGCCTCAGCCTGTTCCTGGTGGACCTGCGCGAGGCGCGGGAGCAGGGCGCGATCGAAACGACCCCGGTCCGCACGATGTTCAACTACGAGACCTACCGGGTCACCTACCGCGGCCTGCGGGTCCCCGCCGACGCCCTCATCGGCCGCGAGGGCGAGGGGTTTCGGGCCGTCATCGACGGCTGGAACGCCGAGCGCATCCTGCTGGCCGCCGAGGCGATCGGCGACGGCCGCTGGTTCGTCGAGCGGGCGGTCGCCTACGCGCGCGACCGCGTCGTCTTCGGCAAGCCGATCGGGGCCAACCAAGGGGTGCAGTTCCCGATCGCGCGGGCGCACGCCCACATCGAGGCGGCCGACGCGATGCGCTGGCGGGCGGCGGCGAAGTTCGACGCCGGCGAACCCTGCGGCGCGGAGGCGAACACGGCCAAGCTGCTGGCCAGCGAGGCGAGCTGGGAGGCCGCCAACGTCTGCCTCGACACCCACGGCGGCAACGGCTTCGTGGACGAGTGGGACGTGGAGCGCAAGTTCCGCGAAACCCGCCTCTACCAGGTCGCCCCGGTCAGCAACAACCTGATCCTCGCGTATCTGGGTCAGCACGTGCTGGGGATGCCGCGGTCGTACTGAAGCGACAGGCGACAGGCGACAAGGGGACGTTGGCCGCCGCCTGCGCCCGCCTCGATCCTCCAGGGCGGCTACCATTTGTCGCCTGTCGCCTGTCGCCTGCCACCTGTCGCCTACGGAGCAACGATGCATCCCTTCCGACCGAACGAACCATCCTACGCCGGCGTCGGCATCACGTTCTGCCGCGTGCCGCTGGTGCTGGAGCCGGCGGGTCTGGCCGGGGCGGACGTGGCGGTGCTCGGCGCGCCGTTCGACGAGGGCGTGTCGTACCGCCCGGGAACGCGCTTCGGGCCGCGCGCGATCCGGCTGGCCGAGGACGTGGGGCCGCCGCCGTGGCGCCCGCACATGGACCTCGGTGTCGAACCCTTCGGCGCCCTGCGGGTGGTGGACTACGGCGACATCGAGGCGGTCCCCGCCGACCTTGCCGCTTCCCACGAGAAACTCAGGGCGATGACCGGCGAGATCCTGTCGGCCGGGGCCGTGCCGTTCGTGCTCGGCGGCGACCACTCGCTGAGCTTCCCGGTGATGCAGGCGCTGGCCGAGCACTTCGGGCCGGACGGCTACGCGGTCATCCACTTCGATACCCACGCCGACACCGGGGCCGACGTCGCCGGCGTCGTCAATTCCCACGGCACCCCGTTCCACCGGGCCGTCGTCGAGGGCGTGCTGCGCGGGGCGAACGTCTTCCAGATCGGGTTGCGCGGCGCGTGGCCGGGGCCGGACGAGTTCCGCTGGATGCGCGAGCAGGGCTTCCGCTGGCGGACGATGGACGAGTGCCTCGACCGCGGGCTGGACGAGGTCGTCTACGAGGCGATCGACCACGCCGCCTCCGTCGCGCCGCGCGTCTACCTGACGATCGACATCGATGCGCTGGACCCCGCCTTCGCGCCCGGCACCGGCACCCCGGAACCGGGCGGCTTCGCCACCCGCGAACTGCTGCGCGCGGTCCGGCAACTCACCCGCTCCGTCGATCTCGCGGCGCTGGACGTGGTGGAGGTCTCTCCCCCCTACGACGTCGCCGGCATCACCGCGCTTGCTGCCCACCGCCTGCTGCTGGAAGGCCTGTCCGGCGTGGCGCTGCGCCGCTCCCGCCAGGACGCCAAGCCCGAGCGCAGCGGCTGAGGTCGCATCCGGCACCACCAACCGTCATCCCGAGCTTGTCGAGGGATCTCGTCCGTCCCAGCATTGGAGTAACGACGAGATCCCTCGACAAGCTCGGGATGACGGGAATGGCAGCGACGAATGCCGCTAGCGTCGTCAGCGCGACTCCCCGCTCGCAATGGAAAACGTGCGCCGCGCCATAGACGACCGCATCCCGATTTGGTCCCAACGCCACAAACACCGAGGCGCCCCTCCGGCCCCGACCCGTGCGGCCCCACGACTTTGTGCCACTCGCACGAGAACCCGGTGAACATTCGGCCAGCCCGCACGTAGGTCCGCGAAACGTCCGTTCCTAGACTGCACCCCATCGCCCAACGCGTGCGCCGACGGACCGGGAGATCCCGGCGCCCGCCGCGGGGCCGCCGATCCACACGGGGGAGGGACAGGACGAGTGGACGCCATCAACGCCGGGGACACCGCGTGGGTCCTCATGTCGGCCGCGCTGGTCATGCTGATGACGCCGGCGCTCGGCTTCTTCTACGGCGGGCTGGTGCAGCGCAAGAACGTGCTGTCCACCATCATGCATTCCTTTTTCATCCTCGCGCTGATCTCGGTCCAGTGGGTGCTGTGGGGCTTCTCGCTGGCGTTCGCGCCGGGCGGCGCGTTCATCGGCGGGCTCGACCACATCATGCTGCGCGGCGTCGGCATGGAGCCGAACCCGACCTACGCCGGCACGATCCCGTTCAACCTGTTCATGGTCTTCCAGTTGATGTTCGCCGCCATCACCCCGGCGCTCATCACCGGCGCGTTCGCCGAGCGCAAGCGCTTCAAGGCGATGGTCGTCTTCACCCTGCTCTGGGCGACGTTCGTCTACGCCCCGGTCGCCCACTGGGTGTGGTCGCCGGACGGCTGGCTGTTCAAGCTCGGCGCGCTCGACTTCGCCGGCGGCACCGTGGTCCACATCACCTCGGGCGTTTCGGCCCTCGTCGCCGCGATGGTGCTGGGCAAGCGGATCGGCTTCGGCACGGAGCCGCTGGAGCCGCACAACCTGACCTACACCGTGCTCGGCGCGGCGCTGCTGTGGTTCGGCTGGTTCGGCTTCAACGCCGGGTCGTCGCTCGGCGCCAACGCGCTGGCCGCCAACGCCTTCGTCGTCACCAACACCGCCGCCGCGATGGGCGCGCTCACCTGGATGACCGTCTCCTGGATCCGGCACGGCCAGCCGAGCGTGCTCGGGGCCGCCGCCGGCGCGGTGGCCGGGCTGGTCGGCATCACGCCGGCCGCGGGCTTCGTCGATGCCTCGGCCGCCATCATCATCGGGCTCGCCGCCGGCATCTGCTGCTTCTCCGCGGTGGACCTGCTCAAGAAGGTCATCAAGGTCGATGACGCGCTGGACGTCTTCGCGGTCCACGGCGTCGGCGGCATCGTCGGCGCGCTGGCCACCGGCCTCTTCGCCCAGGAAGCGATCCGCGGCCTGCCGAACACCAACGGCCTCTTCTACGGCGCGCCGGAGCAGTTCGTGAAGCAGGTGATCGCGGTGGTGGTCGTGGCCGCCTTCGCCGCGGCGGTGACCTGGATCATCCTCAAGGTCGTCTCGGTCACGGTCGGGCTGCGGGTGCCGGAGGAAGAGGAAGTCCTCGGCCTCGACTCTACGACCCACGGC
Organism: Chloroflexota bacterium; assembly: GCA_023423795.1. Classification (GTDB taxonomy): domain Bacteria; phylum Chloroflexota; class Chloroflexia; order Thermomicrobiales; family UBA6265; genus CADCWF01. Next base: position 5,150 of record JAFAEX010000056.1, read on the forward strand.
GAGGCCGCCTACCAGTTGTAACCACGCCGGCGCGGGCGGAGCGGCCGCCCGCGCCACGCAGCCGCCCATCGGGGGCGCCGGACTGGCCGGCGCCTGCACCCTTCGGAGGAACCCGCCATGATCGAGATCGTCGCCTTCGCCTCCTTCATCCTGCTGGTCGTCGCCTGGCTGGCCGCCCCGTCGGCCTCCCGCACGACCGAACCCGCCGTCTCCTCCTCCATGCGGATCGGGGAAGCCAAGGCGTAGCGAGCGCCCGCCGGCCCGAACCGCTCCACTCTCCCGACGACGGGCGCGCTGGCTGGCGCGCCCGTCGTCGTTGCGCCGGCCGGAGCGCGACCGATGGCGCGATCATCGGCTGCCCACCGTAGGCCGGCTTGGGCGAAAATGGCGGTTGGCGCTCGCCTCCGCGCCAGCCGCCGCTCGCCCCTCCGGGGAGAAGGACCGCGCTCCGTGAACGACAGGCACGACCACGACCACGATCATGACCACGGCCATTCCCACGACGACGGGATGGTGATGGAGAAGGACCCGGCCGAGCAGGAAGCGCTCGCCCGCGACCTCGCCGCCGAACTCTCGGACCTGTTCGCCCGCTTCGTCGCCGGCGAAATCTCCTTCGCCGATCTCTCGTTCGCCACTTACGACGTGTTGCAGGACCTGCACGTCGTCGCCACCGGCGCCTACGAGCTGGTCGCCGAGGACGACACCAGCGACGACACGAGCGACGACACCAGCGACGATGGGGACGGGGACGAAGCCGAGGAAGACGGCGACATCGACGACCCCTACGACGTCGACGACGCCACCGAGCAGCAGGAAGACCTCAGCGGCGAACCGGCGCGCTGAGGCCGTCGGGTTGACCGGCGATGACGACCGGCGGCGCCCTTGCATGGCTGCCGACCGCGCCCGCCCGGGAATGCACTTCCGGGCGACGCAAACGAAACCCCTCCGGGGTCGAGCACGAGGGCCGCGGTCGCGACACCCGTGGTCAGTCCCGGAGGGACTTCGTTCCCGTAGCCCGGGGTTTTCAACCCCGGGCGTCTTTCGTGGACAGTGGCAACGTCCCTACCCCATCGGCCCGGCGTAGTCGAAGCGGGTGCTGCAATACCCCATGTTGCAGCTCAGGTAGCCGCAGCAGTCGCCGTCGTCCCAGCACTCGCCGCCCCAGTAGCGGCAGCAGTTGTACCCGGCGTCCCAGCGCATGCCGTTGTCGGCGCAGTAAACGATGTTCTCCGACGGTCCCGGTTCGGCCGGGATGCACTGGCGGTCGTTGTAGCAGGCGCCGCCGAGCGGCACCGAGTAGGGCCGGGCGGCAGCCTCGCGCCGGCCACCCACCGCGCCGACCGCGATCCCGGCGAGGGCGGCCAGCGCGCCGCGGCGGCCGATGCGACGGGTCAGCCGGTCGAAGGTTCGGTCATCCATCGGGCACGATTCCCTTTCTCAGTGGCGCGCGGCGGCTACGTCCAGACGGCGGCGACATCGACGGTGGTGGTCGCGTAGCCCTCGCCGTCCCAGAAGGTCGCGGTCCAGACCGGCTGGTCGTGGTCGAGTTCGCCCAGCACCCAGCCGCCGCCCTCGCAGGCGTAGTTGGCGCGCATCCCGGCCATCACCGTCGTCGCGCCGGTCGCCAGCCCGCACAGTTGCCCGTCGGCCAGTTCCAGCGCCCACGGCATGCTCAGCGGATCGATCGCGTCCTCGGCACTGACCGCGCCGCCGGTGCGGACGTGCTCCGCGATCCGATGGCGGTCACGATGGCCGCGCCCGCGACGCCCGGTCTCGCGCTCCGCGGCCGGGGTCGGCGCCGCCGCCTCGTCCATCGCGATGCGCAGCGGCTCGGCCGTGGTCAGCAGGGTGACCTCGCCCGTGAACGGGTCGGCGGCGCAGGCGAGTTGCGCGCCGGCGTCGGGATCGCCGAACGGGTTGGCGAAGCACGGGTCGAGGATGCCGCTGGTTTCGGCCTCGAAGCAAAACCACGCATCGTCGCGGGCGAAATCGGCCAGCGACCGTTCGCCGCAGGAGCCGGTCGTCTCGCGGGCGACGCTCAGGTTCGGGTTCAGCCCGCCCGGTCCCCACGGCACGAAGTGGCGGACGTTTGTGCGGTCCGCCGCCGCGGGCGGCGAGACGGGTGTTCCCTCGGCGTCCTGCGCGCCGGCGGGCAGCGCGCCCGCGGTGGCAACGAGAAGCGACAGGCCCAGCAGGCCGACAACGGTTCTGCGCATGGCATTCCCTCCGGTCGGTCGTCGCGGCGCGGTGGCCGGTGTCCCGGTAACGCCCCGGCGCGGCGAGGCGTTGCGGGGCGGTCGCCACCGTACCCTGCCGTGCGGGTGCGTGCCCGGTCCGAACGTGCCCCGTCGCGGCACGAACCGCCCCATAGCCCGCGAACGGGACCGCACACGCTGTGCCTCACCGGTCGCCGCATCAATGGCGCAACCGTCATCGCCCGACGACGCCGCCCGGAGCAATCAGGAATCACCCCGCGTGGCGGAACCCGGCCTCGCGCATCGTGAGCGGCTCGCCGTCGTGGAAGACCGCCGCCTCCACCACTTCGCCCAGGATCAGCACGGAGTCGCCCGCCTCCATCTCGCCGGTCACCCGGCAGGCGACGAAGCCGAGCGTGTCGGCCAGCACTGGCGCGCCGGAGGCCGAATCGTGGACGTGCAGGTTCAGCGTTTCGAACTTGTCCCCGGCCTTCGCGCGCGGGCGGCCGAGGGCCCCGGCGAGGTCGCGCTGCCCGGCGGCCAGCGGGCAGATGGCGAACACCCCGGACGACCGGATCAGCGGCAGCGTCGAGCTGTCGAGCTCCACCGACACCGCCACCAGCGGCGGCTCGAACGAGACCTGGGTCAGCCAGTTGGCGGTGAACACGCCGCGGTCGCCCGCGTGCGCCGCGGTGACGGCGTACAGGCCGTAACTGACGTGGCGGAGGATGGTCTTCTTGGCCTGCGGATCGAGGGTTGGTTCCATGCAGTGTCCCTTCGTGCATCGCCGGGCGTGGTGAGCACTCCGACGGACGGGCGAACTGCGTGGCAGCGTAGCCGCTCGCGCCGAACCGTGCCGACCGAGACGACGGGCATGAATTGGGCTGCGTGCCCGTGCCCCACGCACAATGCGAAATTCCTGTGAATGTGCGCGTCCGTACGCCCGAACGGGGCAGACAAACGGGGCCGCGTCGGCGATACTTCGTGTAGCGGTGACACTATCTTGATGGGCTCGCCGCCACCCGCGCCGCCGGAGTTCGTTCCGGCGCGGGAGACGCAGTGGTCGAACGATCGGCGGCCGTGCCGCGCCCGAGGGCGGGTGGCGGGCGGCCGGACCGGAACGGCGCAACGGGACCGGAACCGCTTCCGGGGTCGAGGCGTTGAACCGGTGGCCGGGATCGTGCCGCGTCGTGGGACGACGGGGCCGGGCCGGCAGCGAAAGGGTCTCGACCGTGGGTCTCGGATCGACATTCACCATCGCCATCGCGGACGGCCTCCTGCTGGCCGCGCTGGCGCTCTACATCGTGAGCCTCGTCCGCCCGTGGCGCATCCGCGAGCGTGGTCCGGTCATCCGGCGCGCGCCGGTGACGCTGCTGGGGCGGATGCGCATGCTCTGGCGGCCGTTGCTGCTGCTGGTGCTGGCCGGCGCCGCCGGCTGGCGGGTCGGCGTCGTCTCCGCCTGGGCCGCGATCGCGCTGGTCGCGGGGTCGCTGGCGTTCCTGGCGCTGCCGGTCTCCTACACCCTCACCCCGGAAGGCATCCGGCTGGGGCGGCTGCCGCTGCGCCGGTGGACGGAGTTCGCCGGCGTGTCGCGCCGCCGCTGGAGCGTGCGGCTGCAGGGCATCGGCGGCGGCGGCGGCCGCGGCATGACGGTCTGGCTTTCCGGCGACCGCGAGGACGACGAGTTCGTGCTGCTGCTGCGCCAACTCGTGCGCGGCTCCTACCAGGGCTGGATCGACCCGAACGCCGAGGACGCCCCGGCCTTCGACGCGGACGGCGGCGCCGGTCACCTCGCCCGGCGTGCCACGATGCCCGTTCCCTCGCCGGCGCAGGCGTAGGAACGGACATCACCACCCGAAACCCGCCGTAGCATCACGGCGAGGGTGTGAACGCTAGATGAGGGCTGGGTCGAGGGCCAGCACCTCCGAACGGACGTAATCGCGGAACGCGTCGCGGTCGGTAAAGCACCGGAAACCGGCGGAGCTGGCCGCGACGACCGCCTCTTCGGGCTCGTCGAGCAGGAGGGCAACCGGCGCGCTGAGCCCGGCTTGGAGCCCGTTTGGCCACGCCAGGTCGAGGTAGGCGATCGGGTCGCCCGTTGCCTCGTCGAGCAGTTCGTACCCCAGGTCGCCTTCGGGCAGTCCGTTTTCGCCCAGCCAGCGGTTGACCTCGATGAGCGTCTGGCGCTCGTCGTCCGATCCAATCCCGCCGGCCGGTACGGGCATCGTGCGTTCGAGCACGGGAACGGCCACCAGTTCACCCGCTCCTTCGCCCCGGTACAGCTCGTCGAGGAATGCGTTCGCCGCGTCCGCGAGCAGCGCCCGCCGCGCCGCAAGAAATTCCCGGTAGCGCTCGACCGCCCATAGAGTGCGATCCTGCGGAATCCAGTGGGACGCCAGGACGCCGGGGTGCTTCGCTTCGAACACGGGGAAGTACTCGGCAGGATCGCGATCGGTCACGAGCAGGTTTGTTTCCTGGGTGAGGAAGGTGAAGTTCGCGACCGCGTTGGCTTCCGCCCGCGAGTACCCGTGCCGGTACAGGAGGGCCTTGGGGAAAACGTGGTGCAACTGGAGCCCGGACAGCTTGCCGAGGAGCGCGTTGCGCAATTCGATGCCGCTGTCGAGATCGCGTGCCCGACCCACCCGGCTCATCATGTAGAGGAATGGGTAGAAGCGCGACCCACGACTCCAACCGACGAAATCGACCGGCCGAATTCGGAGGTCGCCGCGGCTCCGCTGCAATGCGGCGATCAAGCGATCCAGCGCTTGGTCGCGGTCCGCGATCGCCTGGAGATCGGTGTTCATCACCGTTTCGACCGAACCGGCGTAGCGGCCCCAGAGAAACGCGTGGATGTACCAGAAGAGCAGCTTGTTCTGGTCCTCTGCCGACGGAAGGGAACCGCCACGGTCGTCAAGGAAGCGCGCCATGACCGGGAACGAATAGACCGAGCCGAGCACGTCGTCGCTGTCCAGCCCGAGGCGGGACGACACCAGGTTCAGCAGCGTGTCGATCCGTTTTTCGGCCCGTCGCAACGCATCCCGGAATTCGGCGGTCGAGACGTTGGCCAGGCTCTCGAACCGCGCATCGCCGGAAGCGAGGACTGTCACCACCCGGAGCAGCCATTCGAGGCGAAACGAAAACCCAACGCCCCGCCATTTCGCCAGCAGTGCCTTCATTTCGTCGCGGGCTTCGGGCCAACCGGCACAGACCTTCGCGAGGGCGAGATCGCCTTTCCCGAGCTTGGTTCCGCCGGAATTGACACGGTTGAAGATATCGACAACCACGTCCACCGTTTTGTCGTCACCCGTCACACGGTCGATGTAGAAGTCAGTTTCCCGCACGTTGTGGACGGCGTTGAGCCGACCGATGTACGTGCTGAGCTGCGGCCCCAATTCCGCATGCTGAGCGATTCGCTGGATGTACTCCCCGACACCACGTTGCACCAGATCGGTGACATTGATCCACAGGGGATTCCCATCCATTTTTCTTGGCGAGTAGAACTCGAAGACTTCGTCGCCAAGGTGGAAGTAAAGTCCAGAGAACGACTGGGCATTGCCGTCGAAGAACCGAGGCGGCTTTCCCCGAATCAGGCCATAGAGGCTGGTCACACGTTGCTGCCCGTCCAGCAGCAGATCCACGCGACCACCCGGCGCCGGAGCCTGATCTCCGCGAACCGGAGCATCGTCGGTTCGCGTTTCCCATACCAGGAGACCGCCGACCGGGTGCTTCCTGTACAGGGAGTCCATCAGGCCGCGCACCTGGTCGCGGTTCCAGACGTACCCGCGCTGGAATTCCGGCAATGCAAGCGAACCGAGGTCGATCTGGTCAAGGATGGTCGAGACCTTCACGGGAATCCTCCATAGCCCGCCCGTGGGCAACTCGCACACAGTATTGAAACATGGGAATCGAGCGGCCACGCACCGATCCTATCCTGACAATGCTCATGGTTCGTCAGCACGACCGGTAGCGCCGGAACCAATCGGGTTTACAGCCCGCCGGGCCGGTGGCCGTGCGGCGGGTCCAACCACCAAAACCGGGCATTCCGATTTCTACCTTTGTTTATCGCTTGACTTCAAGGGCACTTGAACCCGTAGCGTGGCTTCGCCGGACCGGCTCGCGGCCCGGCAGGTTCCTACGGAAAGTTCGAGCGCATGTCGGCGATACAAACAGGGCGTCAGCGGATGAAGGTCGCGGTGGACGGGTCCGGACCCGGGCTGGTGCTGGTGCACGGCGCGGGACCGGGCGCGGAGGTGACGTGGGGCGGCCTGGTCGATCGCTTCACCGACCAACGAACGGTCGTTCGGCCCGATCTGTCGGGCAGCGCCGCGGCGCCCCACGACGAGGGCGGGCCGTTGTCGCTCGAACTGCTCGCCGGCGAGGTCGTCGCCGCGATCGAGGACGCCGGCGAGCAGGTTGCCCCGGTGGATCTGGTGGGGTTCTCCCTCGGCGCGCCGGTCGCCTCCGCCGTCGCCGCGACCCGGCCGGACCTCGTGCGCCGGCTGGTCCTCGTGGCCGGGTTTTCCCGGACCGACGAGTACCTGCGCAACCTGGCGACCGTCTGGCTGCGGATGTCGGACGACGCCAAGGCGTTCGGCCGCTTCGGCGCGCTGACCGCCTTCGGCCGGGATTTCCTGGAACGGCTCGGCCGCGAGGGGGTGGACCAACTGGTGCCGAACATGCGGCCCGCGCCGTCGCTGCTGCGTCAACTCGACCTGATCCTGCGGCTCGACGTGGGCAACCTGCTGCCGAGGATCGAGGCGGAGACGCTGGTGATCGGCTGCGCCGAGGACCGGACGGCGCCGCCGGCCAACGCCCGCGAACTCCACGCCGCCATCGCCACCAGCCGCTACGCCGAAATCGACAGCGGACACGTGGTGATGTTCGAGCAACCCGACCGGCTGGCCGAGCTGGTGCGTGAGTTCATCCTCGCGGCGTGAACGGTCCGCGTTCCCGGGCCAGCGGATCGTCTGGATCAGGAACGCACCGGTGCGAGTCTGCGGCCTCAGCGCGGTACCGCACGCCGGTGAACCACTCGGCATCGGTGCGTTCGCTGGCCGACGGCCGCCCGGTCAGCCACGGGTGACCGCGTCACGGGCGTGCGAAT
>JAFAEX010000177.1 GCA_023423795.1 Chloroflexota bacterium
ATGCCGAACAGGCCGCGGGCGACCGCGCGGCGCGGCGCGAGGTGGGCGAGCGAGCGGGCGAGGCGGTCGAAGCGGCGATCGTCCATGTCCGGCAGGTCCTTCGGGCGTTCGGGATGCGGGAGCCGGCGCGGCGGATTCCCGTGGGGCGACCAGCCCGAACGCCAGTCTTCGCCGCGCAAGTCCGGCCGCCATCGGGGCGCGGACGTATTTGCGGACCGGCCCGATTCCGGGGGTCTACGTCGCGGACGTAGGCGGCAGGAGGGCTGGAGGGGATGCCAGTCGGCGCGAACACGCACGGCAGGCGCGCTGGAACGGCTGAACCCGCCGTTGACACCGGCGTGGGCCGTCGATATCGTCGCGCCAAACGGGCAATCCGCGGCAGCGCAGCCGTGGCCCTCGTTTCGAGCGAGTGGTCCGAATCGTCGTGCGCGCCGGAGCGGCGCGCGCTCGGAAGGAGGCAACGCGTGTCGCGCACCCTTGGCGTCGCCCTCGCGCTGCTGCTCATGCTCACGTCGGCCATCGGGTTCGCCCCGGCCGGCGCGGCGCAGGAGCAGGCGGCGGGCGGCGAGATCACCGTCGGGCTCGATTTCGAGCCGGACAACCTCGATCCGCACGTAACCCCGTACGCCGTGGCCCACACGGTGATGATGAACATCTACGACCCGCTGGTCTGGCGGGACAACGAGGGCGCCTTCCAGCCCGGCCTGGCCGAAACATGGGAGGTGTCGGAGGACGGGACGGAGTTCACCTTCCACCTGCGTGAGGGCGTGACGTTCCACGACGGGACGCCCTTCGACGCCGAGGCGGTGAAGTTCAACTTCGACCGGATCGCCGACCCCGCCACGCAGTCCGGCTTCGCCTCGACGCTGCTCGGCCCCTACGACCACAGCGAGGTCGTCGATCCGCTGACCGTCAAGGTCGTCTTCTCCGCGCCCGCGCCGGGCTTCCTCGACGGGGCCAGCCAGGCGTTCCTCGGGATGGTGTCGCCCACGGCCGCGCAGGCCTCCGGCCCCGACTTCGGGCGCAACCCGGTCGGCACCGGCTTCATGAAATTCGTGGAGTGGGCGCCGCAGGACCACATCACCCTGGAGCGCAACGCGGACTACGCTTGGGCGCCGCCGATCTTCGGCCACGAGGGCCCGGCCTACCTCGACCGCGTGACCTTCCGCTTCTACGCCGAAGGGCCGACCCGGCTGGCCGCGCTGCAGGCGGGCGATGCCGACGTCATCGACAACGTGCTCAACAGCGACCTGCTGCTGCTGGAAGGCGACTCGGCCTTCGGCGTGCTCCGGGCCGACGCGATCGGGCTGCCGATCGTCATCCTGCTCAACACCAACGCCGCCCCGACCAACGACGTCGCCGTGCGGCAGGCGATCAACTTCGCGCTGGACCGCCAGCAAGTCGTCGATATCGCGATGTTCGGAGGCGCCCAGCCGGCGACCGGCCCGCTCGCGCCCGGCACGCCCTACTACTCGGCCGAGGTCGAGGGCCTGTACCCGTTCGACCTCGCGAAGGCCGCCGAGGTGCTGGACGCCGCCGGCTGGACGATGGGCGACGGCGGCATCCGCGAGAAGGACGGCACGCCGCTGGTGATCTCCTGGGCGGTGACGCCGTGGGACGCGCCGTGGGCCGAACTGGTGCAGGCGCAACTCACGCAGATCGGGGCGGATATCCAGATCACGCAAATGGCGGACGCCGCCGCGCTGGAGGCGATGATCGCCGACGAGATCAACATGTACTCGACGGCCTGGGCCAGCAGCGATCCCGTCGTGCTGAGCACCGTGTTCCACAGCAGCAACATCGACGGCGGCTCGGCGCTGACCAAGTACGCCGACCCGGACCTCGACGCCTTCCTGGAGTCGGGCGAATCCAGCATCGACGAGGCGGCGCGGACCGAGGCCTACGCCGGGGCGCAGCGGCTGATCATGGAGCAGGCCATCATCGCGCCGGTCTCGCTCTGGCCGCAGCACGTCGCTTACGCCAGCGACGTCACCGGGCTGGGCCGGGACTTCCGCAACTACCTCTGGCTCTACGACGCGGCGGTGGCCGCGGAATAGGGTTCTCCCGGACGATGTTGGTGGACGGCGGTTCGATCCCGGTGCCGCCGTCCGCCCGGGGGTGATGGCGGTTGCGAACAGACCCCGGCCACCGGGACGCCCGGGGTTGACGGCGGTTGCCAACGTGATCCGGCCACCGTCCACGCCCGCCCGGGGATGCATCCCCGGGCTACGCCAACGAAGCCCCTCCGGGGCCGAGCACGGGCGATGGCCGGGGTCTGTTCGCAACCGCCGTCAACTCCGGGCGTCCGCGCCGCCCGACCCCACCCCAACGCGCCGCCCGCACGTCCCGGGGACGCGTCCGCAGGAGCATTCGACCCGCATGGCCCGTTTCCTGGCGCTGCGGCTGGCCGTGACGATCCCGGTGCTGCTGATCGTCTCCGTGCTGGTTTCGCTGCTGATCTACCTGATCCCCGGCGACCCGGTGCGGGCGATGTTCGCGCGCTCCGGCGCGACCCCGGAGACGATCGCCAACATCCGCGAGCAGATGGGGCTGGACGAGCCGTGGCCGGTCCAGTACGTCCGCTTCGTGCAGGGAACGTTGACCGGCGAGATCCGCTCGGTGCGCACCCGCACCCCCGTGGTGGAGGACTTCTTCCGGCTGCTGCCGAGCACGCTGGAACTGGCCGTCACCAGCGTGGTGCTGGCGGCGGCGATCGCGATTCCACTGGGTATCCTGGCCGCGGCGCGGCCCCGCTCGGGGCTGGACTACGCGGTCAGCGCCATTTCGGTGGCCGCCATCTCGATCCCGAACTTCTGGCTGGCGCTGCTGCTGATCCTGCTGTTCGCCCAACAACTGGCGTGGCTGCCGGCGACGGGCGGCGGCAGTTGGCGGCACCTCGTCCTGCCGGCAATCGTGCTGGCGGTCGAACAGGTCGCGCTCATCACGGCGACCGTGCGCGCCAACATGCTCGACGTGCTGCGCGAGGACTACGTGCGGACGGCGCGGGCGAAGGGGCTGGGCGAACGCGCCGTCGTCTTTGCCCACGGGTTCCGCAACGCGCTGATTCCCACGATCACGCTGCTCGGGCTGAACCTGGGCTACCTGCTCAGCAGCGCGGTCGTCGTCGAGGCCGTCTTCGCCCGCCCCGGCATCGGCCGGATGATCGTGGACGGCATCATGGCCAAGGATTTCCCGGTCGTGCAGGTGTCGGTGCTGCTGGTGGCCGTGCTCTACCTCGGCATCAACATGCTGACCGACGCGGCCTACGCGCTGATCGACCCCCGCCTACGGACGGGCGCATGAGGGACGCGATGACGATGCCGGCGGCCGGCGGCCCGGCCGGCGAAGCGATGGCCGGTGCGGCGCGCTCCCGGCCGGGCGCGGCGTTCCTGCGGCGGTCGCTGCGGCACGGCGGCTTCGTGGCCGGCGCGCTCCTGGCGCTGGTGCTCGTCTTCATCGCCATCTTCGGGCCGGCGATCGCGCCCTACGACCCGACCGGGGTGATCGCCCGGCCGCTGATGCCGCCGCAGGCCGCGCACTGGATGGGGACCGACAACCTCGGGCGCGACGTCTTCAGCCGCGTCCTTGCCGGCGCGCCTTTCGCTCGGCGCGGGGCTCGGCGCGGTCGTTATCGGGCTGGTGCTGGGCACGCTGATCGGCGTCGTCGCCGGCGTCTTCGGTGGCTGGACCGACATGGCCCTGATGCGCTTCGTCGATGCGCTGATGGCGATGCCCGGCGTCCTGCTGGCGCTTGCGATCGCGGCGGCGCTGGGGCCGGACCTGCGCAACGCGATGATCGCCGTCGGCGTCGCCTGGGTTCCGACCTTTGCCCGGCTGGTGCGCGCCAACGTGCTGCAGGTGGAGCGGGCGGCCTACGTCGAGGCGGCGGTCGCCTCCGGCGCGGGGAGGCCGCGTCTCGTGGCGCGGCACGTGCTGCCGAACGCGCTGCCCTCGGTGGTGGTGCTGGCCAGCCTGAGCCTGGCCGGAACGATCCTGGCCGGCACGGCGCTCAGTTTTCTCGGACTGGGACCACAGCCGCCCACGCCGGAGTGGGGCGCGATGCTGAGCCAGAGCCGGCAATTCATGCGGCTGGCGTGGTGGACGATGGCCGCGCCCGGTCTCGCGATCGCGGTGACGATCCTGGCGGCGAACCTGCTCGGCAACGGGCTGCGCGACCTCCTCGATCCGCGGCTGCGGGCCCGATAACCCGGCATCGCCCAACCCGCCGGGCGCACCCGCCCCAACGGGTCAGCCCGTGTTCCCGGCCCGCCAGTCCTTCGGCGTTTGTTCGCCGTTCTTTCGATCGCGGAACGCCGCAACGTACGCGCCAATTCGACCGAATCCGGGTTTCTTCGCGCCCCATCCCCCCCTCAGCGCCCAAAAACCCGTGCCGGATGCGTGGCTCCGAAGCCAAACGCCGTGCGTCGCGCGTCCGCCCCGACCGGCATCGGTCCGCAAGCATTCCGTCGTAGGGGAGGGACCTGTGCCCTCCTTCGTCATCACCAATCCACATAGGAGGGCACAGGTCCCTCCCCGTCGAACGACGGGGCGCCGCCGGCAAAGAAACGGCGTCCCTCGCCAGCGTCATGTGCCGTCCACGCCGACGCCGGTCCGGCTCGGGCGCGCGGCCCGATACCGCCACCCGCCGGCTCGATGCGCGCCCGCCGCGTCCGGGTGGATGCCGTTGCCACTCCCCGGCCCGGCGGTCGGCACGCCCTCGGCCGGCAGGCGCACCGTGAAGATGCTGCCCCGCCCGGGTTCGCTCTCGACCGCGACCGTGCCGCCGTGCAAGCGGACCAGCCGGTGGACGATGGCCAGCCCGAGCCCGGACCCCTGGTAGCGGCGGGCCGTGCCGGCGTCGGCCTGCCGGAACTCGTCGAAGACGTGCGGCATCGCCTCCGGCGCGATCCCGATGCCGGAGTCGGCCACCGCGATCTCCACCCCGCCCGGAACCAGGCTTGCTTCCAGCGACACACCGCCGTGTTCGGTGAACTTGACCGCGTTGCCGGCCAGGTTCAGCACCACTTGCCGCAGGCGCAGCGGATCGGCACGGACGACCAACCCCGGCGCGGCGTAGACCTCCAGCGCGAGGTCCTTCGCCGCCGCCAGCGGGGCGACCTCGGCGCACACGTCCGCCAGCACCGCGCCGACGTCCACCGGCTCGGTCGCCAGTTCCAGCCGCCCGGCCTCGATGCGGGAGAGGTCGAGGATGTCGTCGATCAGCCGCAGCAGGCGGTCGCCGCCGTCGGCGATCTGGCGCACGTCGGCGTCCTGCTCCGGGGTGAGCGGGCCGCTCATGCCGTCCAGCAGCAGGTGCGCGTAGCCGATGATGGCGTTCATCGGCGTCCGCAGTTCGTGGCTCATCGTGGAAAGGAAAACGGTCTTGGCGTGGTTGGCCGCTTCCGCTTCCTGCCGCGCCGCGACGAGCCGCTCCTCGGTCGCCCGCCGGGCCTCCACCTCGGCGGCGGCCTCGCGCCAGCGCCGCCAGGCGAACACCGCCAGCGCCACGGCCACCACCGGCAGCGCGGCCGCCAGTTCGTCGATCGCCCAATCGGTCATCGACGGGTGGTGCAGCAGCGCGTCGAGGCGGTCGAACAGGCGAACCTGCAACGCGACCAAAAGGGCGACCGCGGCGGCCAGCCCGACGGCGGCCGCTTCCTGCACCACCGGCGCTCGGGCGCGTATGCGGGCCCATCCCAGCACGACCACCGCGACGGCGGCCGGCGCCCAGACCACCGGCGACAAATCCTGCCCGCGCGCCCAGAGGGTCGCGATCGTCAGTGGGACGAGCAGCGCCCCGACCGTCGGCACGACCCACCAGGTCCGCGGCTCCCGTCGCCGCCGCGGCGAGCGCGGGGCCATGCCCAGGTTCGGCAGCCGGCCCACCGCGCCGAAGCAGGCGTACATCACGATCCAGCCGGCATCGAGCGGGTGGCCGGCGTCATACACGCCCGTGAGGACGAGCCGGGCGTACACCGCGTCGGATGCCAGCATCGCCGTGATGCCGACGGCGAGGTAAGGCGCCGCCCGCGAATACGTCGTGCCGCCGAGCATCAACCGGGCGAGCACCGCCAGCATGAATGCGTCGGTGATGGGCGTGGAAACGGCCACCACCGCGCCCCAGCCGGCGACCGCCGGGTCCGGAACCAGCGGGGCGTAGAGCAGCGGCCAGGCGGCGACGGAGACGCCGGTCGTCACCAGCAGCGCGTCGAGCAGCGCCGCGCCACCCGCGCCGCGCTCGGCCTGCGCGGCAACCAGCAGCGACACGGCCACGGCGACGGTACCGACGAAGAAGAACGCGTCGGCAACCGACGGATACGGCGCGGCAACGCGGAGGACGTGTTCGTACCAGAACCAAACGACATCGCCCGCGGCCATCAACCCGACGCCGAGGGCGAAGCCCAGCCAGGCGCGGGGCCGCGGCCCAGGAAGATTTCGGACCCCGGCGGCCACCGACAGCGCGGCGGCGACGGCGAGACCGGCGTAGATGCCGCCGCGCGCCGCCCCGTCCAGCATGAAGTACAGCACCGCCGCGGGGATGACCGCGGCGAGGAACCACCGCGCACCCCGATCGTCCACCGGACCCTCCGTCTCGTTTCGCCCGAACCGGTGGCCGGGCTCGTCGGTCCGTTTGGTGCGGATCGACCCGGCGCGGACATCGGCCATCAGCCCGGCCGCGCCCACCTATCGACCGTCCGGCGTACCGCCGGCCGGAGGCCACGCGGTATCCCGAAATTGAGCCAATCTCCTGGGGCAACGTCGCCGATCGCTTCCCGCCGGCGCGACGTGCGCGCATCATCGCAGGACGGCCGCCATCGCCCCGCGCCGGCGACAGCCACCCGTCCGGCTCCGCACGAATGATGGTACCGGGGCGACCCATACGCCCATAGGCTGATTGCTGAAGCCGACAAGACCCATCCAGCAGCCACGCCCGCCCGGGGGTGATGGCGGACGCCGAATTGGTCCGGCCATGGCGGTTGCGAAATCAGGACGGCCACCGCCCGTGCCCAGCCCCGGCGGGGTTTCGTTGGCGTAGCCCAGGGATTCATTCCCGGGCGGGCGAGGCCGGTGTCCGCCTCATTTCCACAACCGCCATCGTCCCCGTGGCCTGACCAGTTCGGCAAGCGCCATCATCCCCGGGCAGTCCCGTTGGCGGTTCGATTTCGCAACCGCCCCTTCACCCGCCCGGGCGGATCACGCAGCGGAACGTGAGGTGGTTCGTCCCGGTATCGACCGGGTGGTGCATCCGCGCCGCCGGCCGGTAGCGGCGGCAGTAGTTCTCGGCGCAGGCCCAGGAACCGCCCTTCAGCACCTTGCGCGGGATGCCCGCCCCGTCCGCGTTCGGGTCCACGCTGCCGGCCTCGTCGCCGCCGCGCGGGTTCGCCGGCGCGCCGCAGCACGGGGAGCCGACGTCGTGGGCGTCGG
>JAFAEX010000181.1 GCA_023423795.1 Chloroflexota bacterium
GTCATCCCGAGCGTGTCGAGGGATCTCGTCGGTACCCCGAGACGGGAGGCAACGAGATCCCTCGACACGCTCGGGACGACGACGGATGCGGGTCTGAAACGCGCTCTGAACGGATTGCGTCCGATCGACATCGTCGTTCCCGTTCGGGGTGCCTCCCCCGCGGCGAATACTGCCGCGTTGGCGACCGGCCGCGGGCAATCCGGCGGCATCCGCCGTGCGTTGCCGAGTGCAGAACGACGAGGAAGCGCGGAGGTGGCGCAATGGGCAGCGGAATCGGCCGATTCGGGGTGTGGACGCAACCGGCGGGACGGCGGGCAGTGCTCGCCGCTGGCCTCGCCGCCGGGGTGACGGGCATCGCCGGGGCGAACCGGGTTCCGGCGCGGGTTGGGGCGCAGGCCGAAACGCTGGACGAGCTCGGGTTGCTGACCTTCCTGCTGTCGCTGGACCAGATGGAAGCCTCCCTGATGGACGAAGGGCTGGATCGCTTCACCGACGCCGACTGGGAACAGGTGCTCGGGATCGGCTCGGCGCGTCTGGACCTCGAGACCATCCGCGACCAGGAACAGGCGCACGTCGCGGCCCTGACGACCGTCATCGCCGACGCCGGCGGGACGCCGCCTGAGCCGGTTCGCTACGACTTCGGCTACGACGACGCGCCGGGGTTCGTGCGGGTGGCGTCCGGCATCGCACAGACGGTGGCTGCCGGGTATGCCGGCGTCGTGCCGTTGCTGATGGGCTCACCTGCGCTGGTCACAGTCGTCGGCATCCTCTCCGTCGAAGGGCGGCACGCGGCATACCTGAAGCTGCGGAACGGCGAATCGCCCTTCCCCGACCCCATCGACCAGCCGTTGACCCGCGACGAGGTGCTGGCGAACCTGATCGGTTACACCGGCGGCCAGACGTCGTCGGTGCCGACGGAAGCACCGGCCCCGCCGCCGACCCCCTTCCCGGCGCCCGCCCCGACGGCGACGGCGGCGCCGGCGGTGGACGCCGACCGCAACGTCTTCGCGGCCGTCATCGCCGACGCTGCCGCGGTGCTTGGGGTCGATCAGGCGGCGGTCGACCTGGCCGACGTCGAGGAGGTCGAGTGGCCCGACGCCTCGCTCGGTTGCCCGGAGTCCGGGATGATGTACGCGCAGGTCATCACCCCCGGCTACCGCGTGATCGTCCGCGCCGCCGGCGAGACGCTGGAGTACCACACCGACATGGAGAACGCCTTCGTCCGCTGCGCGTAGTCACCGGAGTAGCGAGTGGCGAGTAGTGCACCATCCACCACTCGCCACTCGCCACGCGCCACTCGCCACTCCGTCCGGCTACGCCGGCAGCATCCCCTCCGCCTTGAACATCTCGGCGTTTAGGACGGAGGCGCCTGCCGCGCCGCGCACCGTGTTGTGGCCGAGGACGACGAACTTGTAGCCCAGCAGCGGGCAGCGGCGCAGCCGGCCGACCACGCTGGCCATCCCGTTTTCGGTGTCGCGGTCCAGCACCGGTTGCGGGCGGTTGTTCTCGGTGCGGACCACGATCGGCCGCTTCGGCGCGCTCGGCAGTTCCAGTTCCTGCGGGCGGGAGCGGTAGTTGGCCAGCACCGCCGCGACCTCCTCGACCTCGGGCGAGGAGCCGAGGCGGACCGACGCGCATTCGGTGTGACCGTCCCGCACGGGGACGCGGTTGCAGGCGGCGCTCATCACGAACGGGGCCGGAACGAACGTGTCGCCCTCCAGCCGCCCGAGCATCTTCAGCGTCTCCTCGGTCATCTTCTCCTCTTCGGTGGAGATGAACGGGATGACGTTGTCGATCATGTCCAGCGAGGGCACGCCGGGGTAGCCCGCGCCGGACACGGCCTGCATGGTGGTGACGGCCACCGCTTCCAGTCCGAAGGCGTCCTGCAGCGGCTTGAGGACCAGCACCAGGTGCATCGCCGAGCAGTTGGAGTTGGCGACGATGAACCCGCTCCAGCCGCGGTTGCGCCGCTGCGCCTCGATGACGCGGGCGTGGTCGTGGTTGACCTCGGACAGCAGCACCGGCACGTCCGGGTCCATCCGGTGGGTGCTGGTGTTGGTGAACAGCGCCCGCCCCTGCCGGGCCATGCGCTGCTCGATCTCGCCGGCGACCTCGCCCGGCAGCGCCGAGAAGACGACCGGCGACTGCAGGTCGGCGTCGTAGTCGAGCACCGGCAGTGCGGCCGCCGCGTCGGGCATGTCGGCCGAGAGCCGCCAGGGCGCGGCCTCCCGGTAGGACTTGCCGGCGGAGCGGTCGGAGGCGACCAGCTCGGCGACGCGGAACCACGGGTGGTCGGCCAGCAACTGGATGAAGCGCTGGCCGACGCTGCCCGTCGCCCCGAGGATGGCGACGGGAATCCGGTTGTCGGACGAATGGCTGGGCACGGGGAACTCCTGGGTGACGGCGAGTCGGCAAGTCGGCGGGTCGGGGAGTCGGCAAGCAAAGACACGTTTGCGGTTGCCGATTGGCCGGGATCAGGACGGCCGGGTAGTCCCGGCGATCCCCCCGGCATCCGGGCGTATTCTCGGTTGCTGACCTGCCGACGCGCCGACGTGCCGTGCCATCAGCCGACCCGCACGCTTTCCGCCAGCAGGTCCGAGCGCCGCGGGCGGCGGCGGTTGCCGTTGACGTTGGCCGGGCGGACCAGCGCGTCGTGCAGGGCAAGCACGGCGCGGTCGGCCTGGGCGGCGGGGACGGCCGCCGTCAGCGCCACGTTCGAGTGCTGCAGCGACGAGGCCAGCACCGGCACCCCGGCGCGGGCCAGCACGTCGAGCATCCGCGAGTGGGCCTGCGGGTGGCGGGCGGCGCCCTGCCCGACCGCGGCGACGAGCGCCAGCCCTTCCTCACAGCGAACGTCGGCCTCGACGTCGCCGTCGGCCAGCGCGTCCTCCAGCAGTTGCCGCACGCTCGGGCAACCGCCGAGCGCGGCGGCATCGACGAGGTAACTCATGCGGCGGCGGGACGACGCCTGCGACACGGCGGCGATCTCGACGCACGCGTGGTGGAGCGCGGCGAAGACCACCGAGGAGACGCCAGCGAGGTCTTCCAGTTCCGGCACGTCGATGGTCAGCAGCAGCAGGTTCTTGAGCGCCGTCACCGCCTTGACGTGGTCGCCGTCGCCGGCGGCGTCGCGGGTGACGAGCGTGCCCGGCTCCTTCGGCAGGAACGTCGAGAGGATGCGCACGGGGATGCCGCGGGCCACCGCCGGGCGGATCGTGCGCGGGTGGAGCACCTTCGCGCCGAAGTGGGCCAGTTCCTGCGCCTCGTCGTAGGACACGCTGGGGACGACGCGGGCGTCCGAGGCCATCCGCGGGTCGGCGGTGAGCACGCCCGGCACGTCGGTCCAGATCTGGACCTCTGTCGCGTCGAGTGCCGCGCCGAGCAGCGTGGCCGAGTAGTCGGAGCCGCCGCGGCCGAGGGTGGTGGTCGAGCCGTCCGGCGCGCCGCCGATGAACCCGGTCATGACGACGGTGGCGCCGGCCTCCAGGTCGGGGCGGAGGGCGGCGGCCTGCTCTCGGGTGCGCTCGCGGTCGGGGCGGGCGTTGCCGAAGCGGTCGTCGGTGGCCACGATGCGGTCGGCCCAGGCGTGGACGGCCGGCGTGCCGCGGGAGCGGAGGGTGGCGGCGACCATCGTGCTCATCGCCTTTTCGCCCGTGGAGACGATCCGGTCGGAAAGGCGGGAAGGGCACGCGCCGAGGCCTTCGACCTCGGCGAGGGATTCGGCGAGCGCGGCGTGGAGTTGGTCGAGCACGGCGCTGGCGGCGAGGCGCTCGTGCTCGTCGGCGATGCCGGAAAGGACGTCGGCATGCTTGTCGCGGATCGCGGCGACGGCGGCCTCGCGCCCGGCGGCGTCGCCGGCGGCGGCGCAGCGGGCGGCTTCGAGCAGCAGGTTGGTGACGCCGCCGGCGGCGGACACGACCACCGCCCGCGGCAGCGGCTGCGCCTCGGCGATCTCGCAGACCTGCGCGACGCGTTCGGCGTTGCCGACCGAGGTGCCGCCGAACTTCATGACGTACATGCCCGTGTCCCCCGCGCTGGCCGGCGCCCCGCTCCCCGGGGCCGGCGAGTGTCCCGATGGTCGTGATCCGGGGCGCCAACCCGGAGACACGAAAAAGCGGGCCGCTGTTCCTGCGCCCGCCTGCCGATCCGCCCGCTTGTGGTTGCGACGATCAGTCGCCACCCTCCGGACCGGCAGGCACGGTAATCTTGGTAATCTCGGTAATCGAGATCGCCAAGCCGCGAGTCATGCCGGTGGTAGTGGCGCCAAGAGCGTTCATGCCGTCACGCTAGCACGATTTGCCGCAACGCGCAAGCGATACGTCCAGCGCGGCACGCATTGGCAGCGGCAGCGCGGGTCGGCCGCTCACCCGTTGTGGGCATCGTGGGTCTTGCGGCCGATCGCTGCGCGCGTCCATCATCCGTCGCATCGATGACGATCGCGCCGCGAAAGGAGCCGGGGTTCCGATGCCGTTGTACGACTACGCCTGCCGCGCCTGCGACGTCTACTGGGAGCGCGAGCGCCCGATGAGCGAGGCGGCCGAACCCTCGGAGTGCCCCGTCTGCGGCGGCGACGGGGAGCGCATCTTCACGATGCCCAGGTTGCTGTTCAAGGCCGACCCGCGGGACGTTCGCCCTGTCTGGCACAACCACGACGGGTATAGCCATCAACATGCGCCCCGTCGTGGTCGCCACAAGCTGCCGAGCGAGGACCATTGATGGAAGGGGCTGCGTCCAGCTCCATGCGGATCTCGTAGCGCGGATCGTGGTTGGTCGCCCACACGCGAACCTGTACGCCGAGTGCTTCCAGCGCCAGCCTCCGACCGGCGTAGTCCAGCAGGGACAGGTTACGGGACACGTCCCGGCGCCACGCCTGCAGGTCGTCGAGCCGTTGCTGGTCGGCTTCCCACGAAGCGCGCTCGGCGGATAGCCGGCCCAGCTCGGCGTCGAGCGCCCCGGCCTGCTTGCCCAGCGCCGAGATGTCGGCGATCAAGCTGTCTGCGACGTATTCGTCGTCGGTCCTGGCGAGGAGGCGCACCAAACGGGCTCGTTCCCGCTCGACCTCGGCCGACCGGCGCTCCACCAAACCCCGGTCCAACGCCATCGGGTCGTCGCGGCGCAGGCGGGCGACCTCCTGCCCGATGACCTCTGATCGACCTAAGAGCTTGCGCCAATAGGGGAAAGTTCACGGCTTGCGTTCGGGGCGGCCGTCCCGGCGGTAGCGCCGCCACCCTTCGCGCACGAGGCGGCCGACGACGACGATCGCCGCCGAGAAGGCCGGCCAGAACTCGACGACCGCCGCGCGCCGCTGGGTGCACCAGGCCGGCTTCTTGTGGGCGTTGGTCCGGGCGTGGGTGCGCTCGACCACCCACCGCCCGGTGGCCGCGATCGGGGCGGGCTTGCCCTTGGGCGAGATCGCCCCGACCATCCCGTGGCGCGCCAGCCGGTCCGGCGTGCCGGGGTAGTCGTCGCCGCGGTCCGGGTGGACGGTGGGCGGGTCGGGGAAGGGCGCGAACCGGCCAAGCGTCTCCAGGGTCGGCTCGAGCAGCGGGGAGTCGTGGCGGCCGGCCGGGGCGACCACGAAGCCGAGCGGCAGGCCGTGGCCGCCGACGACGGCGGAGCGCTTGCGGCCCCGGTCCGCGGGGCTGCGGCCGGCCGGCTCGCCGCCGCACGGCGCCTTGGTGACGCGGCCGTCGACGGCCAGCTCCGCCAGGTCCAGCCCGATCATGCGGTCGTCGGCCGCGAGCGCCGCCTCGAACAGGGCCGCCATCACGCCGGCCGCGATCCACCCGTCCCGCCGCCGCCGGGTGGTGGCGGAGACCGTCGCGTCGGCGATGCGGCGGTAGGCGCAGCCGAAGACGAGCACCCGGACGAGCTTGTCGAAGACGACGCGGTCCGGCACCCGCGGCCGGTGGCAGCCGAGCGGGTGGGTCTCCGCGCGCGCCGGCAGCAGGGCGGCGAACCGGTCCCAGAGGGGCTCGAGGATCGATGATGGGACGGCGGGCACGGGGCGCTCCTCTCGCGGAAAGACTCGAGACCTTCCCGCAAGATGGCGCGTTCCGTGCCCGCGTTCCCCCCCGCGCATCGCCGCCTATCGGCGCAAGCTCTTAGATCGGCGTCGCGTCCAGTGAAGTTCGCTCCCGTGGTGGAGGTGTCGTCCTACCCGGATCACGACGCCGAGCAGCAGCACGAGGATCACGAGGGTCAGTACGAGATCAACCGCGGTCACCACCGGCACCGGCTGCGGCACGATGATCGACCGTACGCCCCAGATGCCGAGGATCAGCCCGCCCACGCCGATCAGCAGGTCCCCGACCGTGCGCGTGAGCAGCGCGAGGACGCCCGAGACGGTGATCAGGAGCATGAGGATCACCGCAAGCACCTTCAGGTAGTCCGGCCGCGTGAACGCAAGGGCTTGCACCGTCACGAACGCCGCCGAATCGGCAGGCGCCCGGACGCTGTCGGGGTCGATCGTGATCGGTGCGGCCATCTGGAACGCGCCGGACTGGTTCTGGATGGTGATGACCGCGCGCCGTTCGACGTCGGATGCAGTCACTGGCACGAGCGTTCCGTCTGCGCCGACATCTCCGCCAGACAGGCCGAGCCACAGGGCCCACGTCTCGAACGGGTAGAGGCTCGGTTGGCCGCGGATCGGCAGTGTGAGCGTCTCGGTGTAGAGCAGGTCGTCGGGGTTCAGCGTCAACGTGGCCGATGGCGGCAAGCCCTGGCGCACGTCGGCGTCGTCGGCGAGCGAGAACAGCGTCACCCGCGAGGTCGGGCACGCGACGGGGCACACCCGGTTGCCGGAAATCCCCAGGGTGACGGACCCGGCCCCCTCGTCGATGCCGAGGACGGCGATGTTGAAGAAGCTCTCGTGACCAGCGGTCCGCTCGGCGTCGGCCGGCGTAACCATCCGCCCGGTGAGCAGGTCGTACCGCGCCGTGCGCTCTCGGCCGAACAACTGCGCGCCCATGCTGCGGGCGGCGAACGGCAGCGCCGCGACCACCGCGAGGACCAGAACCACCGTCGTCAGCAAACCGGCGCGGTGCCACCGCCGCCTCGCGGACGACGAGGCCAAGGATTCTCCCTGGGGATCAGGACCCACGTCGGTCATCATCGATGCCTCTGCGGCGCGCCGGCCGGGTAGCAGATCGCAGGCTCACCCGCCCGGGCGGATCACGCAGCGGAACGTGAGGTGGTTCGTCCCGGTATCGACCGGGTGGTGCATCCGCGCCGCCGGCCGGTAGCGGCGGCAGTAGTTCTCGGCGCAGGCCCACGAGCCGCCCTTCAGCACCTTGCGCGGGATGCCCGCCCCGTCCGCGTTCGGGTCCACGCTGCCGGCCTCGTCGCCGCCGCGCGGGTTCGCCGGCGCGCCGCAGCACGGGGAGCCGACGTCGTGGGCGTCGG
>JAFAEX010000174.1 GCA_023423795.1 Chloroflexota bacterium
ACGAAGGAGGGCACAGGTCCCTCCCCTACGAACGGAGGCACGACACCGGGCGGGCGAAACGGCATCGACCAGCCGGGTTTCGTCTCAACCCTCGGCGGCTTCCGCCTCTTCGGCCACGCGCTTGAGCCACGCGAGCGTGCGGTCCCAGCCGGCGGCGACCGCTTCCAGTTCGTGCGCGGTCGCCGCCAGGCGGTCGGGTAGCACGCTGTAGCGCACCTCGCGGCCACGGCGGCGGGCGCGCACCAGCCGCGCCCGGTCGAGCGTGGCCAGGTGCTTGACCACCGCCTGCCGGCTGATCGGCAATCCGGCGGCGATCTCGGTGGCCGTGCCCTCGCCGGCGGCGGCGATCCGCGCCAGCACGATCCGCCGGTTGGGGTCGGCCAGCGCCGCGAAGACGTCGCCGAAGTCGTCGAGGGCGGTCATCATCGGCGCGGCGCTCCTTCGGCGGCGGCGACGAGGCGGGCCATCTGCATCGCCCAGCCGGCGGCGTTGTCCTCGTGGCGGGCGGCGCGGAACCCCGGCGTGCCGCGCAGCGCGGCGAACCCGCTCTCCACGACGCGGACGACGACCCCGCCGTCCTGCTCGCTCAGGGTGAACTCGACGAGGGTGGCGTTGTCGCCCCTCGGCTCCTCCCCCGGAAACCCGCTCGCCCAGCGGTAGGCGGCGTAGCGCGGCGGATCGAGGCGTTCGACCCGGACCGGGAAGCGGCCGCGTTCGCCGGCGTCCATCACCACCGTTTCGCCTTCGGCGGCATCGGCGTCGAAGCGCAGTTCGTCGCCGACCCAGAACCCCGCCCGCGAAACGAGGGACCAGACGCGCTCGATGCCGGCGCGGATGAAGATCTCGCGCTCGATCCGGTCCCGGCCCCGCCCCACATCGCCCTCCCTCGCCTCACGCAACCCGACGGTAGCACGACGCAGTCGAGGAGTCGAGGAGTCGAGTGCCGGGTGCCGGGTGCCGGGTGCCGGGTGCCGAGTATGTTGGGCCGTAGCACGTAGCACGTAGCACGTAGTACCCACTCGGCACTCGGCACCGGCACTCGGCTCAGAGCCCGGCGCGCAACACCGGCGCCCAGCGCGCGAGCCGACGCAGGGTATCGACCAGCAGCCGCACCCCGAACCAGGCGAGCGTCGCGCCGCACAGCGCGTTCACCCAGCGGAAGACGCGCCCGCCGACGTAGCGTCGTCCCCAGCCGACCGCCGCCGCCATCGTCAGGCCCCACGCCGCCGCGCCCACCAGGAACGCCAGCAGGAAGGCGGCGGCACGGGTGGCGCTCGGCGCGCCGCCGGTCGCCAGCGCGCCGCCGCCGACGCCGGCCCAGAAGGCGATCCCGGCCGGGTTGGCCAGCCCGAAGACGAGCCCCACCGCGAAACTGCCGCCGGCGCGCTCCGGGGCCGCCGCGCGATCATCGGACAGCGCCTCGCGGAACGCGGAGCGGGCCAGCGCCAGCAGGAATCCCGCGCCGGCCAGCCCCAGCGCGAGGGCGACGGCGTCGAAGCGCAGCAGCACCGCCGCCCCGGTCAGGCCGATCGCCGCCCAGCCGGCATCGCCGACCAGCGACCCCATCTGCACCAGCGCGGCGGGCCGGAACCCGCCGGCCACGCCGCGCCGCAGCGCTTCGGTATTGACCGCGCCGGGCACCGCCGCGTAGGCGATACCCAGCACCACGGCCGACATGACGAACCCGACTTCGCCCGACATGGGCGCCCTCCCTCGTTGCCTGATTTGTGCTGCTGATGGTAGCCGCCCACCACGGGTATTGGCCCCGGATGATGCGCCGTCCTCGCGGCCTCACGGATTGGGCGGTCAGGCCGAATCCGGTGCACCGGACTGCGGACGGCGCGCGCCGGGGTGCAGCAGCCGCTCTCCGCTCACCCGCAGTGCGACGGCGAAGACTGCCGTGCACACCAGCCAGACGACCGCGAACCAGAACCCGCCCAGGTCCTGCCGCTGCTCGGCGATGGGCGGCCAGTGGACCAAGCCCTGGATGTCCTCGATCAGCACGCCGAAGACGAGCACGACGCAAAATGCCCACACCGCGCCGACGGCGACCGCCTCCCAGCGGGAATTCACCACCTCGCGCCGAAACCGGCCGTAGGCCAGCAACACGGCCATCAGCGTCAGCCCGACCATCGAGTCGTACAGGTCCCACTCGTCCTGGGTCACGACGACCGAGACGATGCCGGCGAAGGCGACGCCGATGATCGTGGCGTCGTGGGTCGGCGGCTCCGGAGGTTCCGGCTTCGCCGCGTCCCGTGCGTCGTCGTCCATCGCGCTCCCCCGTCGGCCAGCATCCATCGGCGGGATGACGCCGGACGCGCGGGCGGCTGTCAAGGGGTTCGCGTGCCGCGGCCAGCAACGTGCGGTGATCGGCGATGCTTTGATGGGATTGCGGCGTGTTGGCCCGCCGGGACCGCGGCGGCGAAGGAGGGACGGAATGCACCACGACCACCACCATGACCACGGCCACGACCGGCACGACCATCGCCCGGGCCACGTCCACGCGAACGAACCGCCGTACGATCTTTCGACCGGCTACGACGGCCCGCGCCCCGGCCACGCCGACCTGACGCGGCTGAACCGGCAGGCAGCGGCGCAGTTGCTCCCGGCCGCCATCGCCGACATCGAGGCCCGCGCCGCGCAGCCGCTGGAGCGGATGCCGGCCGACGAGTTCGAGCGGCACCTGGAGGGCGTCATCCGCGCCGCCCACGCCGCGCTCTTCCTCCGGTCGATCGTGGAGGAAGGACAGGGGTAGGCGCGGCGCGTTTTGCTCGCGGCGCTGCCGGGCCGGCGGGGCACGGCAGCGTGCCGATGGTCGGGAGCCACGAGTCCTCACGCAGCGCGGCCGAACGATGCCGAGACCCGTTCATCGGTCGCAGGGGAGGGACCTGTGCCCTCCGTCGTCGGCGATTACGAACGACGGAGGGCGCAGGTCCCTCGCGTACAACCGACAGACACGCCGGGTGTCATACGGAATCCGGCCGATTGGTCCGGAACCGCCGTCGTCGGTGGACGGGTCGGCGGCGCAGCCACGCCGGTTTGTTCGGTATTTATTCGGTATTGATTCGCCGTTTATTCGGCGGCGGATTTCGCATGCCCATGCGGAAACCGCGTTTCTTCGGCGCCCCCTGCCAGCCACGCTGGCGCACCGGGGCGGTCGCGTCCGGAAGCGGGTTCCTGCCGTCGAGGCTGGGAGGTGCCGCGAATAAAGTTCGTTTCGGCCGCAAAGGCGCGTACGTATGCGACGTCCCACGACCGAATAAACGCCGAATAAATACCGAAGAAAAGGGGACGTCGCGGGGCCTCGCCGGGTGGTTGACCGCGGTCGGTGGCGGTAGCGGAGGCACACACCCGGATTCCGTGTTGCCCCATGGGCCTCGCCCCATCGGCCGCGTAGCGCGAACGCGGAGCGGGGAGGGCGTTCGCCCTCCCCGCTCCGGTTGCCTCTCGCGGCGAACAGGATTCCCTGTTGCGGCCGCGACGTTAGGCGACGACGCAGGCCCGGAAGGCCGCGTTCCCCGCCGCGCACCGCAACCCGGCGCAGCAGTTCAGGCCGGCGTCGCAGCGCTGGCCGACCGTCGCGCAGCGGCCGTCGGTCGGGCGGCAGCGCGCCGTCTTGCCCGGCTCCTTCACGCAGGTCTCGTTCCGGCTGCACGAGCGGCCGCAGCGCCCGCAGTTGTCGTTGTCGGTGTTCAGGTCGCGGCAGCGGCCGTTGCAGTTGCGGAAGCCGCTCTTGCACTTGCAGCGCCGGTTGCGGCAGCGCGAGTTGTCGCAGCACTGGCTGTTGCGGCGGCAATTCTTGTTGACCTTGCGGCAGGCCGCGGCCGCCGGTTCCCCGAGCGCGGCCGGGGCGATCGCCGCGCCGGTGAGGGTGGCGACCAGACCGCGCAGCACCGCGCGGCGGGACGGCGCTTCCGCGAGGCGGCGCGTGATGCGATCGAACGCGGACGAATCCATGGCGGGCCTCCCTTGGCTGGATGGGGAGCGCGCGGCAGCGCCTCCCGGCGAACGACGATCCCTCGGGGCATACGGCGATGCCGTGAAGGCAGGCCCGAATAGACCCGCACGCGAGGATTGCAGGCGTCGCAGCATGAACCGTGCCGTCGGGTGGGGTTCTGGTCCGCCCGCGAGCAAGGTCAGCCGCGTTCGCGCGGGTTGGCAACCGTTCGTTCGACGGCGGAGTGCGTGTCACCATGCGGCAACGCGCGGCGGCGAATGCTCCGTGCCGGACGCCTTCTGACGTTTGCGAAAATAATGCGGACATCGCCCACGCCCGCCCGGGGTTTCAACCCCGGGCTACGAGAACGAAACCCCTCCGGGGTTGAGCACGACGGACGCTGCCCAGACGCCCGTGGTCAGTCCCGGAGGGACTTTGTTTTCGTAGCCCGGGGTTTATGGCGTTTGCCAAAATAGTCCGGCCATCGGGTGGGCGGGCGCGATGAATCGCGCCCCTACAACGGGATGGGGCCGCCGCGTGCTGTAGGGGCGCGATTCATCGCGCCCGCCCACCCGATGGCCGGACTATTTTGGCAAACGCCATAAACCCCGGGCTACGAAAACAAAGTCCCTCCGGGACTGACCACG
>JAFAEX010000191.1 GCA_023423795.1 Chloroflexota bacterium
CGGTCGGCTCGGCACAGGGTGGGGCCGTCGAACGGATCGCGCAAGCCCGCGCCGCCAGTTCCACGGCAACGCATCGCCGGACCGCCGGGAAGGGCCTCGGGCCGCCGGCGCCGCCGCAACGCCGAGCCCGCTCGCCCGGCGGCCTCGCCTCCCGGCGCCAGCAGCCGGCAGGAAAGGCGCCCGATCGCCTCCCGGTCCGCGCGCCGTCGCGGGTGACCGGCCGCACGCGGGCGTACGAACGCCGGAAAACGGTAGCACGGGACACGCGACGGCGAGTGACAGGACGATTGACCGGACGGCCCGGATGCGGTACCATTTCGGCACGGGACTAGAACAAGTTTTCTAGTCCGGATCGCAGGAAATCCCGGTTGCCAGCATCACCAACGAGAGGACGGCCACCACATGTCTGACCGCGAGAAGGCCGTCGAACTGGCCATCGCCCAGATCGAGCGCCAGTTCGGCAAGGGCTCCATCATGAAGATGAAGCCCGGCGAGACCAACCCGCTGCAGATCGACGCCATCCCCACCGGCTGCATCTCGCTGGACCTGGCGCTCGGCATTGGCGGGCTGCCGCGCGGCCGCATCGTCGAGATCTACGGGCCGGAATCCTCCGGCAAGACCACGCTGGCGCTGCACGCCATCGCCGAGGCCCAGAAGATGGGCGGCATGGCGGCGATCGTGGACGCCGAGCACGCGCTGGACCCGATCTACGCCGCCAAGCTCGGCGTCGATCTCAACGAACTGCTGATCTCCCAGCCGGACACCGGCGAGCAGGCGCTGGAGATCGCCGAGACGCTGGTCCGCTCCGGTGCGATGGACATCATCGTCATCGACTCCGTCGCCGCGCTGGTGCCGAAGGCCGAGATCGAGGGCGACATGGGCGATTCCCACGTCGGCCTCCAGGCCCGCCTGATGAGCCAGGCGCTGCGCAAGTTGACCGGCGCGATCTCCCGCTCCAAGACCTGCGTCATCTTCATCAACCAGTTGCGGATGAAGATCGGCGTCATGTTCGGCAGCCCGGAGACGACGACCGGCGGCAACGCGCTGAAGTTCTACGCCTCGGTCCGGATGGACATCCGCCGCATCGAGACGCTCAAGAACGGGCAGGACTCGATCGGTTCCCGCGTGCGCGTCAAGGTGGTCAAGAACAAGGTCGCGCCGCCTTTCCGCCAGGCCGAGTTCGACATCATGTACAACGAGGGCATCTCCGTCGCCGGCTCCGTGCTCGACGTCGGAACCGACCTCGGCATCGTCCGCAAGAGCGGCGCGTGGTACTACCTCGGGGAGGAGCGGCTCGGGCAGGGCCGCGAGAACACCAAGGAGTTCCTCAAGCACAACCCCGACCTGCTGGAGGACATCCGCAGCCGCATCAAGGCGGCCTCCCCCGAACTCTCCGGCAAGATCGCCTTCGACGGCGAAGGCGGCGAAACCGAAGACGAGGACGACGAGTAGGCGACCTTCGACAACCGCACCATCGACGCAGGAAGGGCGTGGCCACCCAGCCACGCCCTTCCTGCGTCGATGGTGCGGACAGAGCCGTGCGATGCCCGGGCGCTAATCCTGTCAACCTGCCGCCAACCGAGCATCCGGAGAGCGCTCACGTCGCCAAGACCCTGCATGCGCCATCCAGCCCGTCATCCCGAGCTTGTCGAGGGATCTCGTCGTACCCCCAACGTTGGAGAAGACGAGATCCCTCGACAAGCTCGGGATGACGATGGAGGCGGCTCCGAAACGCGCCCTTACCCGCCCACCGTCACCGTCAGCCGCGCCGGGATGCCGCTTTCGCGGCTGCCGATGGCCTGCCCCACGTCCGGGGTGCCGCGCAGCACGAACGTGACCAGCCCGTCGCCACCGACCGCGCCGGTGACGTCCACCGTCACCTCCTCGGCGTTGGGCAGCGCGCCGATCGCGGCCGGGTTGCCGTCGGCCCCAGCGGCGGGGCGTTCGCGGCCGGGCGCGGTGTTCCACGTCAGCGACGCCTCGTCCACCGCGTACCCCGGCGCGACGGCGATGGAGACCGGTCCCCAGAAGCCGATCGCCCCGGTGACGGTCAACTGCGCCGACACCACCGTTCCCGGCGCGACCCCCTCCACCGCGAAGGTGACGTAGGCCGTCGCCTGGTCCGGGCTGCCGATGGGCAGCACCGAGGCCTGCGCCGGCGGTTGCGGTTCGTCGGGCGTTGCCGACTTCACGCTGGCATCCGCGATCGGAAGGAAGACCAGTTCCCGCGGCGTAGCCGACGGCTCACCCGTCGGCGCTGGCTCCGGCACGGGCGTGACCACGGGCGCCGATGCCGGCGGGGACGCATCGGCCGGCTGCGGCTCCGGCTCCGGCGACGGATCGGCGTCGGGCATCGGCGATGCATCCTCCCCGGCCGGAGCCTGCGCCGGATCGGCGGGCGGCGTCTCCGCGGGGGTCGGCGCGGTTTCGGGTTCCGGTTCGGTGGCAGGATCGGACGGTGCGGGCGTGTCGGCCGGCATGCCCTCCGCCGGTGCGGGCGCGTCTGCCGCGGGGGCGCCCGTGTCCCGGTTCCGTCCGCGCGCATCGTCCCGGTTGGCGTCGCTATCCGCGCCCGGGCCGGGGGTGGCCGTCCCGTCGTCGCGGTTGCGGTCGGCTCCCCGCTCGTCCTCGGGTTCCGTGTCGCGGTTCTCGCGCTCGGCGTCCCGGCGTTCCTCGCGGCGGCGTTCGCGATTCGGGCGGGCGTCGGGGTCGATGCCGTAGACGCCGGGGTTCGGCAGCAGGTTGACGACGGCACGCGGCAGGTCGGGCGGGTCCTCGCCGGAGGAGATGTTGCCATCCGTGCCGGCCGGGCCGTTGTCGGCGTCCGTCGCCGCATCGACATCCGCGTCCGCGTCGGCGTCCGGGGCCGGCGCGGATTCGATATCGGTGCTGCGGCCGGAATCGTCCGCCGGTTCGGCGTTTGCCGCGGGATCGTCGTCGCGATCGCGGTTGCGGCGGCCGGCCGGCGCGGCGTCCGCCGGGGCGTCCTCGCCGGCTGCCGCATCCGCTTCACCGGCGGGGAAGGCATCCGCGTTGGCGTTTTCGCCCCGGATGGGATCGGACCCGGCGCCGGAGGCGTCGCCCGTAACCGTGACCGGAGCGGTGCCGGTGTCGGGGTTGCCCGTGCCGACGCCGGGCGCTGCGTCGGGCGCGGCCTCACCGGTGATTGCGGCGATGGCCGCGGCGGCGATGCCGTCCCCGCCGGTGGCGGGCGCGGGCGCCGCATCGCCGGGCGAAATGGTCGTGGCTCCCGGAATGGACGACGCGCCGATGGGCACCGACGGCCCGCCGCCGGCCATCGCTGGAGCGCCTGCAGGAGCGGGCAACGCGCCGCCCGGCCCGGACGGAGCGCCGGGCGCGCGCTCGAAGGCCTGCAAGTCGCCGCTGGCCTCGGCCCCGTCGCCGTTCGTGCCGTCGGCAGCGGACTCGCTGGCGTTCTCCTCGTCCCTGGCCCGGCGTCGCTCCCGCCGCTCCTTTTTCGCATCGTCGCCGGACGCATCGCCGGACCCGGAAGAGACGTCGCCGTCGGCCGCGGATGCCGTGCCGTCGCCCTGCCCGGACGCGCCGTCGCCGGATGCGGTCGCCGTTTCGTTGCCGTCGGATGCGCCATCGGTCGCGCCGCCGAGTTCGTTGGTCACGATGACGCTGGACGGACGAGCCGCGCCGGAGCCGTCGGCGGTTGCCGGCGGCCCGGCCGGAACGCCCGCGCGGTCCCGCAGGAGGTCTGCCCGGTCGAGCGCGCGGCCCGTGCCGCCGCCGGGACGCGCCCGGTCGCGGGAGGATGCGTCGGTCCCGGCGAGCGGGTTGCCGCCGGTGGCTGCCGGCACGCCGGGCACGCCGGGTACGGCCGCGCCGGGGTTGCCATTGGCCGCGCTGCCGTCGCGAGCGCCGTCATCCGCGCCGCGCTCCTCGGCGCCCGCGTCCCGGTCCTTGTCCTTGCCCGTGTCCTTGCGCCGCTCGCGTTCGCGGGCGGCGTCGTCCTCGGCTGCGTCGTCTCCGGGGTTCGCGTCGTCGCGGCCTGCTTCGTCGCGGTTGCGCTTGCCGGAGTCGTTGCCTGACGAGATGGGGGTCGGTTCGCCGGCATCGGGTTCCGGGGTCGCGTCCTCATCGCCGGCATCGGCGTTCGTTGGCGACCCGGAGATCACCAGCGTGCGCGGCGCGCTCAGCGGGCCTTCGCCGGCGTCGTTGCGGGCGCGCACCTGCCACGTCCACTCGCCGGGCGCGAGGTCGCCCGGGTTCCAGCGGGTGCGCGGAAGCCACGGCCCCGTGCGCTCACCGTCGTTGAGCACCACCTGGTATTCGTCGGCGTCCAGCACCGGTTCCCAGGCGAAGGGCGGCACGTCGCGCGCCCGGTCGAACGCCGCGCCGTCGTTCGGGGCGAGCGTGACCGGGGCGGCCGGAACGTCGTGCGGGGCGTCGGACCGGTTCGAGGAGACGAGTGCGGCCCCGAGATGCTGATTGAATTGCTTGTCCCGCCCGGCCGGGAAACTCGTCCCTTCCAGCGGGTGGTTGCCGTCGAAGGGGACCGACGTCCGGCTGTCGTTGCCGCCGTCGGATGTTTTCCAGAGCGTCAGGTGGATGTGCGGCGTGCCGCCGTTGCCGCCACCGCCCGGCCCGGCGACGTTGCCGATCCGCTGGCCGGCGGACAGTTGCCGCCCGACCTCGATCTCGCGCGCCAGGTCGAGGTGGAAGACGGCCACGGCGTAGCCGTCGCCGAGGTCCAGCGCGAAGCCGCCGTAGGCGCGGTCCACCCACGAGACGACGCCGGTTGCCGGGGACAGCACGCGCTCGCCCGCTTCCTCGCCGTCGGCCCGGCGGAGGTCGAACGAGTACTTGTACTGCCAGCCGGGGTCGCAGCGGGTGGAGCGGGAGACGTCGTCCTTGCCGGTGCGCGGGTTGCAGTCGTAGTGGGACCAGCCTTCGGCGGGGGAGGTGTTGTAGCCCTGCGAGACGACCCACTCCGCCCCGGCGGCGAACGGCAGCACGATGCCAGTATGGTGGGCGGAGACCGTCCGGGAGGCCGGCGCGAGCAGCACCGGCAGCAGCGCGGACAGGACGACCGCCAGCGCCAGCAACGAACGCGCGCGGGCGTGGACGCCGCGCGCCGTTGACCGCGCGGTCACGGCGGGCCGGAAATCGCGGACGAGCATGGGGCCCCCTCGTGGGCCGGGGATGGCGGGCGGGTGCGCCGTGGCCCGAACGAGCCCGCGGGGAAGGGCCCGGAATGGTCGTGGCTGGGCCGAAACCGGCAGCTTCGCACCGGCGCGGGACGGGCGCCCTGCCCGTCGGCGGCCCAACGTCCACGCTAGCGGGCGCAGTCGCCAAGGGCAACGGCCGCGATGTCAACGCGCCCCGGGAACGGAAACGGCCCCGACCGACTGGTCGGGGCCGTTCCGAGATCACGCGAGGGCGCTAGCGGCGACCCGGCATCGTGAACTTCTGGATGCGGTTGTTGAACGTGTCGGCGACGTAGATGCGGTAGCCGTCGCGCTTCGACCCGACCACGGCGATGCCATAAGGGTTGTCGAACTTGCCGTTGGCCGTGCCGGAGGCCGTTCCTCCGATCTTGAACTGGAAATCGCCGTTGATGTCGAACACCTGGATGCGGTTGTTGCCGGTGTCGGCGACCCAGATGCGGTTCTGGTTGTCCAGCGCAACCCCGCGCGGACCTCGGAACTGTCCATCGCGAGAACCGTTCTTCCCGAAGCTCCGCAGGAAGGTAGGCGCACTGTCACCCGAATTGGTGCGGAACACCTGGATGCGGTTGTTCTGGGTGTCGGCTACCACCGTGTAATTGGTGGAAACGGCGACCCCGCGCGGACTGCGGAGCTGCCCGTCGCCGGAACCGATCGTCCCGAAATTGGTGACGAAGCTAAGCGGCCGTCCCCTCAGCATCCCGATGCGGTTGTTCTCAGTGTCGGCCACGAACACCTTCACGTTGTTGGTGTTGCCACTGAGTACCGCGACATCGGACGGCGTCCAGCTTCGGGTGGAGCCGAATTGTTGTACGGCGCTGCCGGTCTCGCTGAATACGGAGATGCGTGTGTTTTGCCTATCGGCGACGTAGACGTACCCATCGTTCTCGTTGACGCCGACGCCAGCCGGGGACCGGAACTGCGACGCGCCTCCGCCGTTGCTGCCCCACTTCGACTGATAACTGCCCGATGCGTTGAACTTCTGGATGCGGTCGTTGCCGGTATCGGCGACGTAGACGATGTCACCGCCAGAGGTTCCTGCGTCGATGCCGACGCCTTCAGGTGACCTGAACTGGCTATTACCGGTTCCCGAGGTTCCCCAGGCCCGCTCGAACTTGACCTGCGTCTTCGTCCCGCAACGCCCGTCGTCGTTGCAGATCAGGCCGGAGCAGCAGTCCTTGTTGCGGGTGCACTTCCTGCCGTCGTCCTTGCACGAGCCGCCACCGCCGCCGTTGCGGTCCTTCTTGCAGCGGTCGTTGACGCAAATGAGGCCGGAGCAGCACTGGCTGTCGCGGCGGCACGTGTCGCGCTTCTGGCCGCAGCGGGCTGCGGCGCCGGGAGCGCCGCCGGTGGCACGGCCGGCGTCCGGGCCTTCGGGCGCGGCGTCGTCCGGGGTGGCGTCGTCCGCGCCGGCATCATCCGGGGCCGTCTCTTCAGGGTTCTCCGTGCCGTCCTGCCGGGCGAGGGCGGGGGAGACGCCCAGCGCCGCGCCGGCTCCGGCCAGCAGCCGGAAGACGTCGCGGCGGCCGCGGCCCTCGGCGAGCAGCCGGGCGAACCGGTCGAATCGAGTCTCGTCCATGCGGTCGTCGTTCCTCTCACGTGCGCCCGGGACGGTGTCCGCTCGGGCGCTGCGGCGCGGGGCGCGCCATGTCCGATCCTGCAACGCAGGAGGCGGACGATCCGTTACGCCGTCCGTACACGACGCGGCACGGCAGCGGTGCGCAGTGCGCTCGTTGCGGGGCGCCGGATGATACGCAGGGACTGCGCCACGGGTGCGCGGGTCTCGTGGACGCGCCGTGTGCTACCGTCCCCGCGCCGCCGGGAGCGGCGGGAGGGCGCGGGTGGACCTGCTGGCCGAGAGTTGGGCCTACATCCTCGACAACCAGGACCGCTTCATGGAAGCGGTCGCCGTCCACCTGCGGCTGAGTTTCGGCGCGCTGGCGATCGCGCTGGCGCTGTTCGTCCCGCTCGGGGTGCTCGTCGCCAACAGCGGGCGGGCCGTCGGGCCGGTGCTGGGCGTCGTCGCCGCCGCCCGGGTGGTCCCCAGCCTCGCCGTGCTGTTCCTGCTGCTGCCGTTCATGGGTTTGGGCGTATGGCCTGCCCTGGTGGCGCTGGTGCTGCTGGCCGGGCCGCCCCTCGTGCTCAACACCGACGCCGGGCTGCGCGCCGTGGACCCCGCGGTGCTGGAAGCGGCGCGCGGGCAGGGGATGACCGGGCCGCAGGTGCTCTTCCGGGTGCAACTCCCGCTGGCGCTGCCGACCGTCGTCGGCGGCATCCGCTCGGCCGCTGTCGAGGTGATCGGCTCGGCGACGCTGGCGGCATTCATCGGGGCCGGAGGGCTGGGCCAGTTCATCACCAGCGGGCTGACGCTGCTGGACTTTCGGCTGCTGCTGGTCGGCGCGGTGCCGGTCACGCTGCTCGCCCTGACCGCCGAATCCTCGCTCGCCTTGCTGGAGCGCCGCCTGTCGCCGCCAGCCTGATCGCGTCTTCCCCAAACAGAATCCGGCCGGGTGGCGCGGGATTCCGCCCTGTCGTTCGTAGGGGAGGGACCCGTGCCC
>JAFAEX010000257.1 GCA_023423795.1 Chloroflexota bacterium
CGCCGAGGCCGTCCGGCCGCGCGGGCGGGAAGGCGGCGAGGGCGAGCGCCATCGCCCAGCGGCTGGCGGCCAGCGCGGCGACGAGGGCGCGGAACCGGTCGGCGCCGTCCAGGTCCGACAGGCAGGCGAACTGGAGCAGCAGGGCGAGTCCTCCCGCGAGCACGCCGTAGGAACCGACGCGGCTGTCGCGCATGATCTCCAGCCGCCGTTCCCGGGTACGGCCGCCGAATGCGCCGTCGCAGGTGTCCATCAGCCCGTCGAGGTGGAGGCCGCCGGTGAGGACGACGCCAAGGGCGAGCAGCAGCGCGGCGGTTGGACCGGGCGGCAGCACGCCGTCGAGCAGCCAGCCGACGCCGCCCAGCAGCGCGCCGAGCGCCGCACCGACGAGCGGAAAGAACGCGACCGACGCTGCGTGCACGCTGGCCGGGAGCGGCCGGGCCGGCATCGGGAGGACCGTCAGGAACGTGACGGCGGCGATCGCCGGGGCCCACCACGGCGCGGCGCTGCCGGCAGGTGGGTTTGTTTGCCCAGCGCGCCTCACGTGATCGCCGCCGGGTGGAGGGAATCGTACCGCCGGGTGCCGTTCACCGGGGCGTCGTAGTCACGCCGGGTGGTGATGCGGAGTTCGTTGTCCTGCCACTGGTATCCGGGCTGTCGTAGGGGAGGGACCTGTGCCCTCCTTGGTCCGTCGCCGATCACGACGAAGGAGGGCACAGGTCCCTCCCCTACGACCGGATGGCGGCGCGCGTCGCCATCCGCTTTCCGCCTGAGCGTCGCCGGGTAAACGGCGCTGGCGGCGTCACAGTCGGCATTCCGGGTTCTCATCTCGGTTTCAAAGCCGGTGCCGGGATGCGCAGCGATTCCGTTCGCGCGCCCGGCGCGAGCGGGTCTGCCGCGTCATTGTCGCAAGGGCCCGCGCCGCCTGGTCCGTCAGCGCCCTTCGGGGTGCTTTCCCGGTCAGCCCGGTCCTTCACGGCCGGACCATCGGCCGTGTCGTCAGCGTGCTCGCGGCCGGAAACGCCCGCTTCGGCGAAGGTCGCCATCCCGTCGTGGGCGGCCAGCGCGCCGGCGACGATCGGCAAGGCAAGCGCCGCGCCGCTGCCCTCGCCGAGGCGCATGCCGAAGTCGAGCAGCGGGTCCAGCCCAAGCGCGGCGAGGATCGGCGCGTGCCCCGGCTCCGGCGAGCGGTGGGCGGCGATCAGGGAGGGTCCGACACTCGGGGCGAGCGCGCGGGCCGCGAGCGCCGCGGCGCCGACGACGAAGCCGTCCAGCACGACCGGGACGCGGCCGACGGCGGCACGCAGGATCGCGCCGGCGAGCGCCGCGATCTCCAGCCCGCCGACGGCGGCAAGGACGCCGACCGGATCTTCCCGGTGCGGCCGGTTGGCGGCGAGCGCCCGCGCGACGGTTTCGCGCTTGCGGGCCAGCCCGTCGTCGTCCACGCCGGTGCCGCGCCCGACGACCGCCTCGGGCGGCAAGGCGAGCAGCGCGGCGGCGACGGCGGCGGCGGCGGTGGTGTTGCCGATGCCCATCTCGCCAAGTGCCAGCAGGTCGAGCCCGTCCCGCAGCGCGTCTTCGACGACGGCGACGCCGATCTCCATCGCCGCCAGCGCTTCGGCGCACGCCATCGCCGGGCCGGTGGCGAAGGATGCGGTGCCGTTGCGAATTCGCCGGTGCAGGATCGGCAGGTCGGGCGGGAGCGGGGAGGCGACGCCGACATCGACGACGACCAGCCGGGCGTTCGCCTGCCGGGCGAGCACGGAGACGGCCGCCGTGCCGCGGGCGAAGGCGCGGACCATCTGCCCGGTGACGGCGCTCGGGTAGGCGCTGACCCCTTCGACGGCTACCCCGTGG
Organism: Chloroflexota bacterium; assembly: GCA_023423795.1. Taxonomy (GTDB): domain Bacteria; phylum Chloroflexota; class Chloroflexia; order Thermomicrobiales; family UBA6265; genus CADCWF01. The sequence continues at coordinate 1,855 of JAFAEX010000257.1, forward strand.
TCGGCGGCGAAGACGGCGACGAGGCGGCGGTCGTGGCGGGGCCGCTCCTGCCCGGTGATGCCGGCGACCTGGACCGCGAGCGCTTCCAGCCGGCCGAGCGCGCCGGTGGGTTTTGTCAACTCGTCCTGCCGGCGGCGGGCGCGGGCGGCGGCCTGCTCGTCGAACGGCGGGATGGCGCGGACGAGGGCGCGGATGCGGTCTTCAGATGCTGTCCCGAACGCGGGCGTTGTCAAAACTCGATGCCCTTTTGCGCCTTGATCCCGGCGTGGAACGGGTGTTTGATCTCGCGCATCTCGGTCACGAGGTCGGCGTATTCCGTCAGCGCGGCCGGGGCGTCGCGGCCGGTGAGGACGACGTGCTGCCCGTCGCGGCGGCGACGCAGCACGTCCAACACCTCGTCGAGGTCGAGCCAGTTGAAGTTGAAGCAGTAGGTGATTTCGTCGAGCACGACGAGGTCATAGCCGCCCTCCTGGATGGCGGCGCGGCACTGCTCCCAGCCGTCGCGGGCCAGCGCGCGGTCCTTTTCGAGGTCGGCGCTGGTCCAGGTGAAGCCCGCGCCGAGCGGGATGACCTCCACGCCGAGCGTCTTGCCGGCGCGGGTTTCGCCCCAGTTGCCGCTCTTCGCCTTCACGAACTGGAAGACGATTGCCCGCAACCCCTGCCCGGTGGCACGGAGCGCGAGGCCGAGGGCGGCGGTCGTCTTGCCCTTGCCGTCGCCGGTGTGGACGATGACCAGCCCTTTGGCGCGGCGGTCCGGCCGGCGGCGGTGGGCGGCCAACGCCTCCCGCTGCCGGGCGCGGGTTTCCTCGCTCAAGGGCTCTTCGTTGGGATCGAGCGTGCAGCGGTAGATCGTGGGCTCCTCGGTCATCGGGGCGTCCTTTCGCGGGCGGCCGACGCGCCGCTGCGGGTTGGGGCCGCTGCCGTCGCGATCACCGGGTCGTGATCCCGTTCGGCGGCGGGCGGGAGGATCGCCGGGCGGCCGCTGTCCGGGTGGCGGAGCAGCGGCACGGTCATGCCGTAGACGGCGAGGATGCCATCGGCGGTCAGCACCTCGGCGGGCGGTCCGAGCGCGACCAGCCGCCCGGCCCGGAGCAGCGCGAGGTCGTCGCAGTATTCCGAGGCGAGGTTGAGGTCGTGGAACGCGCCCAGCACCGCCAACCCCTCTTCGCGCGCGAAGCGGCGGACGAGCGCGAGCAGGGCGACCTGGTGCGGCAGGTCGAGGTGGGTGGTCGGTTCGTCGAGCAGCAGTACGTCCGGTTCCTGCGCCAGCGCGCGGGCGAGCAACAGCCGCTGCCGTTCGCCGCCGGAGAGTTCGCCCGCGCGGCGGTCGGCCAGCGGCAGCGCGTTCGTCAGGTCCAGCGCGCGGCGGGCGACCGCCTCGTCGTGCCGGCTCGCCTGGGCGAGCGGGCGCAGGTGCGGCGTGCGGCCGGCGAGGGCGACGTCCCAGCCGGTGAAGCCCTCCGGCAGGGCCGCGCTCTGCGGCACGACGGCGATGCGGCGGGCGACCGTCGGCCGGTCGAGCGTGGCGAGGTCGTGGCCCTCCAGACGGACGGTTCCGGCGGCCGGTTGGAGCAGCCCGGCCGCCAGGCGCAGCAGGGTCGATTTGCCGGAGCCGTTCGGCCCGAGCAGCCCCAGCATCCGTCCCGGCCGCAGCGCGAGCGAGACGCCGGCGATGGCCTGCCGGTCGCCGTAGGCGTAGGCCACCCGGTCGAGGGCCAGCAGCGGCGCGCTCACCACGCCCACCGCCGCTTTTCCCGGCGCAGCAGCAGCAGGAAGAAGGGTCCGCCGATGGCGGCGGTGACGACGCCAACCGGAACCTCCACCGGGCCGGGAACGCCGCGGGCGAGCGCGTCCGCCGCGATCAGGAAGGCCGCGCCGAGCAGGGCCGATACCGGCAGCAGCCGCCGGTGGTCGGCCGAGACCAGCAGCCGCGCGGCGTGCGGCACGACGAGGCCGACGAATCCGATCAGGCCGGCGACGGAGACGGCGACGGCGGCGGCGAGGGTGGCGGCGACGACCAGCAGCAACCGCGCCCGCGCCACCCGGATGCCGAGCGTGGACGCCTGCTCGTCGCCGAACTGGAGCACGTTGAGGGTGCGTCCGCCGAGCGTCATCGCGACGGCGCTGACGGCGACCGCCGGCGCGATGAGCGCGACTTCGCGCCAGCCGGCGATGTTGAAGCCGCCGAGGAACCACGAGTAGATCACCAGCAACTGGTCGCCGTTGGCATACATCAGGTAGGCCGCCGCCGCGTTCAGCGCTGCGCCGACCGCGACGCCGGCCAGCAGCAGGGTGGCGATCGGTGCGCCGCGCCCGCTGGTGGAGGCGGCGTAGACGGCGGCGACGGCGGCCAGTGCCCCGACGAAGGCTAGCAGTTGCACGACCCCCACCCGGTAAGCCCCCTGCGGCAGGGGCAGCACGAAGGCGACCACCGCGCCCAGCCCTGCCCCGGAGGCGACGCCCAGCACGTAGGGGTCGGCGAGGTCGTTGCGGAAGACGCCCTGATAGGTCGCGCCGGCGATCGACAGCGCCGCGCCGACCAGCCCCGCCAGCGCGATCCGCGGGAACCGGATGTCCAGCAGGATCGTCTCGGCGCTGGCCGGCCACGCCGCGTTCGACGCGAACCCGAGTTTGGACGCGAGCAATTGCCAGGGAAGGCTGGCCGGCAACGGCGCCTTGCCGACCATCAGCGAAAGCGACGCGGCCGCCAGCAGCACCAGCGCCGAAATCGCCAGCGGCAGGACGAGGCCGTTGCTCCGGCGCGCGGGCACGGCCGCATCGCCGGGCATGGGGACGGCCAGCGGGACGAGCCTCAAGAGTCCTGCTCAGAGAAGCGATCCGGGTGGATGGCGCGCGCCATCGCTTCCAGCCCGTCCGCGAGGCGCGGCCCAGGCCGCACGACGGGGTCGGCATCCAGCACGACGACCCGCCCGGACTGGACGGCGGAGACGTCCGCCCAGCCGGGCCGCGCGGCCACCGCGTCGGCGGTCGCGCCGGGCACGTCGTTGACGAGCAGGATCACCTCGGGGTCGGCGGCGACGACGGCCTCGGCGCTCAACTGCGGCCAGGCGGTGTCGGCATCGGCGGCGATGTTCGCCCCGCCGGCGCGGACGATCAGGTCGTCGATGTAGGAGCCGGGGCCGGCCGTGAAGAGGTCGGAACTGATTTCGAAGAAGACGCGCGGGCGCTCGGCCCCGGCGACGGCGGCTTCGACCGCCGCGATCCGGGTCGCGAGGTCGCAGGACACCGCCGCCGCCCGGTCCGGCACGCCGGCGATGCGCCCGATCAGGTCGATGCTGGCGAGCACGCCCTCGACGCTTTCTGGCTCGATGGCGACGACGGGGACGCCGACCCGCTCGAGCGCGGGCAGCACGGTAGCATCGTGCGAAGCGGCGGCCAGCACGACGTCGGGTTCGGCGCCGACCATCCCTTCGATGTCGGGGTTGAGGTAGTCGCCGACCCGCGGTTTCTCGGCCGCTTCCGGCGGGAAGTCGGAGAAGGCATCGACGGCCACCACGCGGTCGCCCAGCCCGAGCGCGAACAGCACTTCGGTGTTCGACGGGATGATCGAGACGATGCGCTCCGGCGCCCGCTCGAACGTGACCGACCGGCCGAGGGCATCGGTGATCGTGAGCGGGAAGGACGCTGCGACTGGTGTGGCAGCAGCACCGGCGGCGCACGCGGCGGGCACGGGCGTGGCCTGCGCGGCGCTTCCGGCCGGAACGACCGGCGCGGACAGGAGCGCGGCGAGCAGCAGGAGCAGCAACGGGAACGCGCGGGCGGACGGGATTCGCATGCGGACGCCTCCTCTGGACAACGTGCGTGGCCGGAGGGACGCTGCGTGAGGAGGGGAAGGGACCGGGTCCGGAACGGAACCGGGGAGCGGATCGGCGATCCGCCCGGGCCTGCACCTTTGCTCGCGAAGGTTTCCGGCATCGGCGCAGAGGCGGGCATCCTGGCTCCCGGCCACGCGGCCGGTCACAGTTGCGGGACAGCGCCGGACTTTCACCGGACTTCCCCCATTCAAGCCCCGACCCTTCAGACGAGGCCCTCTGCTGGTCTCTTCGGTTGTGGGCCGAACGCTACCAGCCCGGCGCGGGGCGGGCAAGGCCGTGCGGGGCTCCTCGGGCGCGCGGTTTCCCGCGGCGACGGGCTCATCACGGGCGAACGGGAAATGCGGGACGCCCGCGCCCGGATTCCGGGGCAAGGTGGGATGGAATCCGGTCGGACCGTATCCGGAAGCCGGATTCGGTCGCTGAGGGTGGGAGGGGGGTGCGAATAAACCCCGACTCGGCCGAGGTGCCGCGTACGTACGCGGCGTTCCGCGATCGAATACATGCCGAATCAATCCCGAATGAATACCGAACAAATGGCGGAGCGGGAGTGGGGGCAGCGATGGAGCATGGAATGACCGGGAGGCAGCGGGAGGACATGGAAACGGCGGACGGCGGATGCTGCCCGATCGTCGAACTGCGGCAGTACACGCTGCATCCGGGGCAGCGGGACGTGCTGGTCGGGTTGTTCGACCGCGCATTCGTCGAATCGCAGGAAGCGGCCGGAATCCGCGTCATCGGGCAGTTCCGCGACCTCGACGCGCCCGACCGGTTCGTGTGGCTGCGCGGTTTTCCCGACATGGCGAGCCGGGCCGAGGCGCTCAAGGCTTTCTACGGCGGACCGGACTGGTTTGCCCACCGCGACGCCGCCAACGCGACGATGATCGACTTCGACGACGTGCTGCTGCTGCGGCCGGCGAACCCGGCGTGGGGATTCGCGCTCGGCGGGTTGGAGCGGCCCGCGCCCGGCGCCGCGGGCGCGAACGACCGGATCGTGGTCGCCGTCGTCTACACCGCTTTTGCGCCCATCCCGCCGGGGCGCGTGTTGGACGCGTTCTCGGTCGTGCGGCCGGCGCTGGAGGCTGGGGGCGGCCCGTCGCTGGCCGCGTTCGTGACCGAGGACAGCCCGAACACGTTCCCCGCCCTGCCGGTGCGCGAGGGGGAGCACGCCTGCGCCCTGTTCGTCGGCCTTTCTCGCGCCCACGGAATCGACGACCGGGACCTGCTCCACGGCTGGGCCGCGACGGTCGCCGCAGCGGTCGGCGCGAACGAACCGCCGCTGGTGCTCCGGCCGGAGCCGACGCCGCGGTCGCTGCTGCGCGGGTGAGGTGGGGCGGAACCGTACGATGGCTGCCGCTGTTGCTGCCTGCGGTGATCCGTCTTGTGTAGGGGAGGGACCTGTGCCCTCCCTCGTTCGCAACCACCGACGAGGGAGGGCACAGGTCCCTCCCCTACGATGAGGAACGAAATCCGGCATTGATCGTCCGGGTTTCGGCGGGCAGCCCGCCAATACCGCGTTACGCTGCCTGATTGACCGCCGGGCGGTCCCGGAGGAGCCAGCCGATGGCGACGGCGAGCACGGCGACGAGCAGCCCGGCGAGCGCCACGATCCCGAGCCAGAGCAGGGGCGCGCGCAGCACGGCGTCCACGACGGCGGTGGCAATCGGCGCGCTCGGGCCGGCGATGCGGCCGCCGAAGCCAGTGGCGGTTACCAGCAGCGCGAGCAGCGTTGCCGCCGTCGTGAGCACGATCCCGAAGCCGAGCCGGCGCAGCGCGGCCAGCCGGCTCGGGGCGACCCAGAGCGTGCCGGCGATGAGCAGCACGGCGGCGACCGGCAGGGCGATGCCCAGCCAGCCGGCCCGGTGCAGCATGTCGCGCACGCGGTCGGCGGCGTCGGGGTCGAGCAGGACGACCTGCATCGCGGCCGGGGATGGCCGGGCCGCCTCGGCGCCCGACCCGAGGGTTCCCGCGATCCGCGCCGCCAGCGGTGCGAGGTCGAGCACCACCGGCTGGCCCGCAGCGGCGGGATCGGTGAGCGCGTGGTGGGCGGCGCGGTTGGCGCTGTCCCACTC
>JAFAEX010000260.1 GCA_023423795.1 Chloroflexota bacterium
ACACCCGGTTCTACGGCGTCGTATACCCCTCTACACGCTGGGGATGACGGGGTTGGCGTTCGGGATGATGCCGGTGCTGCGCGGAGTCGCCGGGACCGGATGCCGGTACGGCAGGGCGCGATCCGGGATGCGTCCCGCGCCCCGCCGGGAGGGGACGCCGGCGCGGCAACGGCGCCGCGCCCGATTCGCGGACGCACGCGGAACCACCGTGGAGGATCGACAATGACCGGACGAATGCGATTCCTGGTCGCCCCGCTGGCGCTGGCGCTGGCGTTGCCGCTGCTCGGCGCGCCGATGGCGAGCGGGCAGGGCACGCCCGAAGCCGGCGGCATGGCGGCCGGCACCTGCATCCCCGAAGGCGGCATCGAGCAGAAGGACAGCTACCTCGTCGGCATGTCGCAGGCGAACAAGGGCGAACCCTGGCGGCAGGCGATGAACGACCAGATCGCCAACGCCGCGGCGGCCCACCCCGCGCTGGAAGTCGTCTTCGCCGACGCCGCCCAGAACAACGCCAAGCAGGTCGCCGATGTCGAGAACTTCCTGCAGCAGGGGATCGACCTGCTGATCATCTCGCCGAACGAGGCCGCGCCGCTGACCGACGTGGTCGCCAAGGCGTGCTCCGAAGGCGTGCCGGTGATCGTGCTCGACCGCAAGGTGAACGGCGACCAGTTCACGATGTGGATCGGGGCCGACAACCAGGAAATCGGCAAGCGGGCCGGCGAGCACGCCGCCCAGTACTGCGCCGACAACGGTCTCGCGCCGTGCAACGTGATCGAGATCCGCGGTCTGGAAGGCTCGACCCCGGCCAAGGAGCGCGGCGACGGCTTCCGCGAGGGGATCGCCGGCAACGCCGACGTGGCCATCATCGCCGAGCAGAACGCCGACTGGCTGCGCGAGAAGGCGATCCCGGTTTCGCAGGCGATGTTCCAGGCGAACCCGGACGTCCACGTCGTCTACACCCACAACGACCCGATGACCGAAGCGGCGATCATCTCCGCCCAGAACGCGGGCCTGAACCTCGACGACATGCTCTTCATCGGCATCGACGCGCTGCCGACACCGGACGGCGGCATCCGCTCGGTGATCGACGGCCGGATCGACGTGACCTACGTCTACCCGACCGGCGGCCAGCAGGCGATCGACTACGCCACCCAGATCCTCTCCGGCGGCGAGGTTCCGCCGGCCGAGGTGGTGCTCGAAACCGAGGAAGTGACCGCGGCCAACGCCGAGGAACTCCTCGCCAAGTACTCCGGCGAGTCGGCGGCGACCCCCGCGCCGTAGCGATCGAGAAGGAGGCGCGCACGTCCTCACCGCGCCCCGCCACGCGCAACCCCGTCATCCCTCGACAAGCTCGGGATGACGGGGTTGCGGGCGGCGACGATGCACGAGACTTGTTCGATTCGTGCGCGACGATGGGAGCCGGATGACCACGATCAAGGAGGTGGCCGAGCGCGCGGGGGTCTCCCCGGCCACCGTGTCGCGGGTCATGGCCAACGCCGCCAGCGTCCGGCCGGCCTACCGCGAGCGGGTGCTGCAGGCGGTGGCCGAACTCGACTACCGGCCGAACCGCCTCGCCAGCAACCTGCGGCGGCAAACGACGGCGATGATCGCCGTGGTCGTCTCCGACATCGAGAACCCCCACTTCACCCAGATGGTGCGCGCGGTCGAGGACGCCGCCTACGACCGCGGTTTCCGCGTGCTGCTGTGCAACACCGATGAAACAGCGGAGAAGCAGCGCGCCTACCTCGACGTGCTGGCGGCGGAGCGGGTGCAGGGGATCATCCTCGTTCCCGCCAACCCTGCGCCGGACGGCATCGACCGGGTGCTGGACCTCGGCATCCCCGTCGTGGCGTTCGACCGGCTGGTGGACGACCAGCGGGCCGACGCGGTGGTCATCGACAACGCCGAGGGCGGGCGGCGCGCGACGACCCACCTGCTGGAGGCCGGGCACCGCCGGATCGGTTTCGTGGGCGGTGCGCCGGAAATCCAGACCGCGAGAGAGCGCGAGTCCGGCTATGACGCGGCGATGGCGGCGGCCGGCGCGGCGCCGCTGGTGGCCAACGGCGCGTTCCGGCTCGACGTCGGGCGGGCGGCGACCAACGATCTGCTGGACCGCGGCGACGTCACCGCGCTGGTCGTTGCGAACAACCTGATGACCGTCGGCGCGTTGCAGGCGATCCGGGCGCGCGGGCTGCGCGTGCCGGACGATATCGCGCTGGTAACGATCGACGACCCGTTCTGGGCGGCGCTGACCGATCCGCCGCTGACGGCGCTGGCGCAGCCGGTGCGGCGGATGGCCGACGCGGCGGCGAAACTGCTGTTCGAGCGGATCGACGGCGCACGCGACCGGGCACGCTGCCTGGTGTTCGATTTCGATCTCCGCGTCCGCCGCTCGTGCGGCGTCTACACCGGAACGGGAGGCCCAGGGGAATGAGCGAGGGGTTCGACGGGTTGGGCATGGGACTGGGCAACCTGTCCCGGCTGTCGGCGGCGCGGACGCGCTCGATCAGCGCGGAAAACCCAGCCGGCGAAAAGGGCCGCGGCGGGATGGCGACCAACGGCACCGGCGCCGATCCCGCGCGCGAACTGGGGCAGGGCTGGAAGGTCTCGCCGTCCATCGACATCGCCGGCGGCGAAACGGTGACGCTGGCCGACATCACCGGACCGGGCGCGATCCAGCACATCTGGCTGACCGTCCACCCGCGCCACTGGCGCTCGCTCGCCTGGCGGATCACGTGGGACGACGAGGAGACGGCCTCGGTCGAAACGCCGCTTGGCGACTTCTTCGCCAACGGCTGGTGCGAGCGGTGCAACATCTCCTCGTTGCCGATCGCGGTCAACCCGGCGGGCGGGTTCAATTCCTATTGGGAGATGCCGTTTCGCAAGGGCGCGCGAATCGAAGTCGAGAACCTCGGCCCGGACCCGGTGCAGGGGTTCTACTACCAGATCACGTGGACGGAAACCGAGATCCCGGAGGATCGCGCCTACTTCCACGCCCAGTGGCGGCGCAGCAACCCGCTCGGGTACATGGACGTCCACACCCTGCTCGACGGGGTGCGCGGACAGGGCCACTACGTGGGAACCTACATCGCCTGGGGCGTCAACAACCGTGGCTGGTGGGGCGAAGGCGAAATCAAGTTCTACATGGACGGCGACGCCGACTGGCCGACGATCTGCGGCACCGGGACCGAGGACTACTTCGGCGGCGCGTGGAACTTCGAGCATCCGGCCGGGCAGTACGGGACGTACTCGACCCCATATCTCGGGCTGCCGCAGGTGATCGTGCCGGACGGGCTGTACAAGAGCCAACAGCGGTTCGGCATGTACCGCTGGCACGTGATGGACCCGATCCGCTTCGCCGACGACCTGCGGGTGACCATCCAGGCGCTTGGCTGGCGCTCCCCATTGGAAGGCAGGAAGCGCTACCTGCCGTTGCAGGACGACATCGCCAGCACCGTGTTCTGGTACCAGCGCGAGCCGCACGCGCTCTTCCCGCCGCTCGGCGGCCTGAACGACCTCGAGGTAATTTGAGGTTGTCATTTCCCTTCTGATACGGAATTCGGTTGTTCGCCGCCGTTTCACCGCCCGTGATGCCGTACGTTCGTAGGGGAGGGCCCGGCGCCCTCCTTTGCCCGGAACCGCGAACGAACCCGGGAGGGCGCCGGGCCCTCCCCTACGAACGACGACTGGGGTTCCGCATCGCATCAACCGGATTTCGTATGAATCCCGCCGCGAGCGTCATCCCCGGCCCTCCGTCATCCCGAGCTTGTGGAGGGATCTCGTCGCGTTGTTGCCGGAGTACCGGACGAGATCCCTCGACAAGCTCGGGATGACGGTGAAAGATCCCGCTACGAGGCGAACGATCCCGCCACCCGGAAGGCGGCGATCCCGTAGGCGTCGGCGATCTCCTTACGTGGTCGCAGGCGGCGGGCAGCCGTTCGCCGAGCCTGCGGGGAGAGCATGACCGACACGACGCCGCTGGAATCCGCGATCGCCGAACTGACCGTCGAGCCAGGCACCGCTGCCTGCGTCTGGCTCGGGCAGGGCGGGTACCTGTTCAAGTCGCCGCAGGGCGTCACCGTGATGGTGGACGCCTACCTGTCGGACTACGCGGAAGCGCCGTGGGGGATGCGGCGGGTGATGCCCGCGCCGCTCGACCCGGAGCGGTTCGCGCCGGACCTGTTCCTGTCCACCCACTGGCACGAGGACCACCTCGACGCCCCGACCGTGCGGCTGTACACCAGCCGGCCGAACGTCATCTTCGGTGGGCCTGCCTCGTGCGTGGAGCGCGCCGTCGTGTGGGGTTGGCCGCGGGAACGGACCGTCGTGCTGGAGCGCGGCGACAGCCACCGGAATGGGGACGTCGAGGTGACGGCGACCTTCGCCCGGCACGACGAGGCGATCGCGCTGACTCCGGACGCGGTCGGGTTCCTGCTCGACCTCGGCGGCGTACGGATCTGGAACGTGGCCGACAGCGAGTACGACGCCCGGTTGCTGGCCATGCGCGCACAACCGCCCGACGTCATGCTCGTCCCGATCAACGGCGTCGGCGGCAACATGAACGCGCACGAAGCGGCCTTGCTGACCTGGCAGATTGCGCCCCGGATCGCGGTCCCGATGCACTACGGGATGTGGTCGGATGCCGACTACGGACCCGGCGCGACGCTCGATCCCGACACGTTCCGGCAGACGCTCGGCCGGCTCGGCGGTACGAGCGAGGTGCGCGTGCTGGGACCGGGGGAAATCGCCCTGTTCCGTTCTGCAAACGATTGACGGAATCGTTTGCCGCTGGTAGAAGGGCGCGCACACCGAGCGCAACGTTGGCGCGCATACGAATACGCATCCGGCAACGTGGACGGAGGGAGTCGATGGCTCGTTCGCACGGTTCTTCGCGCATGCTCGTCGATCGCCGGCGCTTGCTCGCCGGCGCGGGCGGTCTCGCCGCCGTGGCCGCCTTCGGGACCGGATTCCGGCCCGCGCGGGCGCAGGACGCGGTCACGCTGACCATGTGGGGCAACCACCCGGAGTGGAAGGACCCAATGGAGCAGCTCCTCGCCGCGTTCGAGGAAACCCATCCGGGCATCACCATCGAGTTCACCGGCGTCCCGGGGCCGGACTACCCGACCAAGCTGCAAACCGCCAAGGCCGGCGGGGCACCGTCGGACATCCTCGGCGAAGTCGAAGGCGGGATCATCCCGCAGGCGATGGCGGGCGGCGACCTGCCCTTCATCGACCTGACCGGGAAGATCGACATCTCCGGGCTGTCCGACACCGCGCGCGGGCAGGTCGAGGTCGATGGCAAGGTGTACGGCACGCCGCTGGCGTCCTACACGGTCGGGCTCGCCTACCAGAAGGCGATCTTCGAGGAGCACGGGCTGACCCCGCCGACGACCTGGCAGGAGCTGCTGGACACCTCGCGCACGCTCAAGGACGCCGGGGTGACGCCGCTGGTGCTCGGCGCGAAGGACCACGTCCACCCGTTCTTCATGTACACCGGCCTCGTCTCCTCGGTCCTCGGGCCGGAAGGGTTCGAGCAGCTCCGGCGCGGCGAGCGCAAGCTGACCGACCCCGATCTGGTCGAGGCGGCGCAACTGCTGCTCGACCTCCAGGAGTTCTACCAGCCCGGTTTCCAGGCGACCGACTACACGACCGCCAAGGCGATCTTCGCCAACGGCCAGGGCGCGATGGAAGTCGCCGGCACGGCCGACTTCACCGGGTTCCGCCAGGTCAACCCCGAGGCCGACCTCGGCTTCATGGCGTGGCCGGGGCCGGAAGCGGGCCTGTACGCGACCAACACCGGGATGGAGCTGCTCTACACCGTCAGCGCCGCCGCCTCGCCGGAAAAGCAGGAAGCGGCCACGACCTTCGTCAACTGGCTTGCCAGCGAGGAAGCGCAGACCCTCGTCTCCGACCTGATCGCGCTGCCGGTCCACACCGGCGTGAGCGCGTCGTCCGACCCGATCCGGGCCGAGACGGTCGCCGCCCGCGGGCGCGACGTGATCGTCTGGTACGACCTGCCGGAAACCGGCAAGACGCTCGACCAGACCGCTCTCTCGCACGGCGGCCTGTGGACCGGGCGGCTGACGGCGGAGCAGTTTGCGGCCGAGATGCAATCGTCGATCGTGCCGTCGGGCGGCGACGCCACCCCGTCGGCGTAGGACGAGGATGGCGATTTCTCCCACGCGAGAAATGCCGGGGCGCGAGCCCGCGGGCCGGGGCGGCGGACCTGCCGCCCCGGCCCCGCCGCGTCCCGCGCACGAGATCACCGCGGCGCACGGCCGAGGCAACCGCTGGCTGAGGCAGCCGTGGCTGTGGTTCATCCTGCCCGCCCTTGTCGGGTACGGCATCTTCTTCATCTACCCGACGCTGCAGGCCTTCTGGCTGAGCATGTTCGACTGGTCCGGGGTCGGCGCGGTCGGCGCCTTCGTCGGGTTCCAGAACTTCGCAGCCCTGCTCCAGAGCGACCGCTTCTGGCGGGCGGCGCTGCACTCGCTGCAACTGTTCGGGTTCATCTTCGTCTTCCAGAACACGGTGTCGCTCGCGTTGGCCGTCATGCTGAACCGGCGCACGGCGATGACCCACATCTACCGGGCGATCATCTTCCTGCCGGTCGTCGTCTCCGCCGTGGCCACCGGCGTGATCTGGGTGCTCATGCTGGACCCGATCATCGGCGTGGTGAACCCGGTCCTGCGCGACCTCGGGCTGGGTTTCCTCCAGCGCGAGTGGCAGGCCGACCCGAACTGGGCGATGCGCACCGTCATGCTGGTGCAGGCGTGGCAATGGAACGGCATGGCCGTCGTCCTCTACCTCGCGGGGTTGCAGGGGGTGCCGGAGGATCTTCGCCACGCCGCGCTGCTGGACGGCGCGAAACCGTGGCAGGTCTTCCGCGACGTCACCTTCCCAATGCTGGCCCCGGCCTTCACCGTGGTCACGGTCCTGTCGTTCATCCTGATCTTCCGCGCTTTCGACCTGATCTACGTGCTGTCCGGTACGACCGGCGCGCCGGACGGGGCGACGCTGGTGATCGGCGTGCTGATCTACGGCGACGCGTTCGGCATCAGCGGGTTCAACTCGTCCCCGAAGATGAGCTACGCGATCGCGGAAGGGGTGACCCTGTTCGCGTTCCTCGCCGGGGTGTCGGCCCTGCTGACCGCCCGCCTCGGCCGCCGCGAGGAGGCGCTGCATTGATGGCCCGCACGACCCACTGGGAGGCGTTCGATGTCGGCGCGGGCTGACGCGGCAGGGGTTCCGGCGATCCCGGATTACGGCAACGTGCGCCCGCGCTGGCAGAAAACCGCCGGGCGCATCGCCGGCGGCGCGCTCTGGCACGCCGTCATGCTGCTGGTGTGCGCGGTCGTACTGGTGCCGATCGCGATGGTGGTGCTGGGCTCGTTCAAGAGCGTGAACGAGTTCTTTTCCACACCGTACGGGTTGCCGGACTCCTTCGCGCTCGACAACTACCGGCGGGCGTGGGAAGAAGCAAACCTGTCGGTCGCGTTGCGCAACAGCGTCATCACGACCGGTCTCGGCGTGCTGTTTTCGACGCTCCTGGCCGGGCTGGCGGCCTACGGGCTGGCCCGGTTCGTGTTCCGCGGCCGGCTCAGCGTACGGATGCTGTTCGTCGGCGGGCTGGTGGTGCCGATCCAGCTCATCATCCTGCCGATGTTCATCCTGTTCCGGCAGATGAACCTGCTCGGCGACATCTGGTCGCTGGTGATCGTCTACAGCGTCTTCGGCATCCCACTCGGCGTGCTGGTGCTGACCGGGTTCTTCGCGGTCCTGCCGCGCGACCTCGAGGAAGCGGCCCGGATCGACGGCGCCAGCCACCTCGAGATCTTCTGGCGGATCATGCTGCCGCTCTCGCGGCCGGCGCTGTCGGCGGTCGTGATCCTCAACGGCGTCTGGATGTGGAACGACTTCTTCCTCGGCTTCATCCTGCTCACCGACCCGCAGGCGCAGACGATGCCGGTCGCGATCATGGCCTTCCGCGGCACCTACTCGACCGAGTGGGGCCTGATCTTCGCCAGCGTCACCGTCTCGGCGCTGCCGGTGATCGGCGCGTACCTGCTGCTGTCGCGCCAGTTCATCGCCGGGCTGACGGCGGGATCGGTGAAGGGGTAGTCCGGCCCCATTCCGATTCCGGCGGAGCCAATAGCCGCCCACCGTGCCGTCACGCCGTCACGCTGTCGTCCCGCCACTACGCCGTCATCCCGAACTTGTCGAGGGATCTCGTCGTCGCCCGAGTGTGGGAGATGGACGGGATCCCTCGACAAGCTCGGGATGACGGCGGCGCAAAGGGTTGCCGAGCGCGTGAAACGGCTCCGTTGCGGCGGCGACTACGGCCGCAGGAACTCCGCGTCACCGGTGTGCTTGGCGACCTTCTCCGGGTCCAGCGCGATGCCGAGACCGGGAGTTTCCGGGATGGCGAGCATGCCATCCTCGTCCAACTGCCACGGTTCGGTGGTGATGTCGTCCACGTAGGGCGAACCGCCGATGTACTCGACGAGGTCCGTGCCGGGGAAGGCCGAGGCGAGGTGGAGGTCGGCGGCGAGGCCGACCGCCGTGTTCCAGCCGTGGGGGATGAAGCGCACGCCGGCGTCCCACGCCATCTGCCCGATGCGCCGCTCCTCGGAGATGCCTCCCACCTTGGTGACGTCCGGCTGCACGATGTCGAACGCGCCGGCGTTGATCCACGGGCGGAACGCCTGCCGGCGGGTCAGGGTCTCGCCACCGGAGATCGGCACCGGGCTATCGCGACGCAGGTGGACGAAGTCCTCCAGCGCGTCCGGCGAGAGCGCTTCCTCGAACCAGGCGACATCGTAGTCGGCCAGCATGCGCGCCGTGCGGAGCGCCCAGTTGACTCCCTGCGACCAGAAGGCGTCGCTGCCGCCGGCATCCACCATCAGCTGGCAATCGGGGCCAATCGCCTCGCGGGCGGCGCGCACGATCGCCTCGTCGGTGGCGGCATCGACCCGCCCGAACGGTCCCCAGCCGATCTTGAAGGCGCGGAACCCCTGCTCCTTCAGGTCGGCGAGGTGGGCAGTGAGCGCGGCCGGCTCCTCCATTAGGATTGAGGCGTAGGGCCGCACCCGCTCGCGGTAACGGCCGCCGAGCAGGCGCCCGACCGGCTGCCCGGCCGCCTGTCCGAGCAGGTCCCAGAGGGCGATGTCGATGCCGGAGATGGCGTGGGTCAGGCTGCCGCCGCGGCCCATCCAGAAGGTGTGCTGGTGGAGTTTTTCGGAGACGCGCTCCGGTTCCAGCGCGTGCTCCCCGCGCCAGAGCGGCTCCATCACGGCGACGGCGGCGCGGACGAGATCGACGTTCGTGAATACGCTGCCGATGCCGACCGCGCCCTCGTCGGTGACGACGGCGACGAGGGTATGGACGCTGTCCTCCGGCCGCAGTTCGTTGCTCCAGCCGCCCTCGGGCGTCATCCCGCGCAACCCGGCCACCCGCACCTCGCGGATCCGCATGATCCCTCCCCTTCCCCGTCGTGTCGTTACGGCCAGCGCACGAGCGACGATGCCTCGACCCGGCCCGATCCGTGGCGCACGGTCAGCACGTAGGTGAAATACCCGCCCGCGCCCAGCCGCTCGAAGAGACCCTTCCAGTGGACGATCTCCTCCAGCCGCGACGGGCGCTGGCGGGCAAGCATCGCGCCGAGCGTGTAGAGCGCCTGCGGGATGGTGGCCGCCGAGTGGACCTCCAACCGGGCATCCAGCCCATCCCGCGCGGCGACCTCCCGAAGCCTGGCGAGCACGAATGGCCCCTCGGCGTCGCCAGGCCCCTCGGCGTAGATCACCGCCGTGCCCGTGTCGCTCAGGCGGGCGGCGATGCCGTCGAGCAGCGGGTTCAGGACGACCAGCCCGTCTTCGCCGCCCGCGCCGTAGAGCGGGAACCCGGTCCCGTCCGGCACCGGGATGAACGGCGGGTTGCAGGTGATGAGATCGAACCGGCGGTCGCCGAGCGGCGCGAACAGGTCGCCGGCGGACGCGCGATGGCGATCGGCGACGCCGTTCAGCGCGGCATTGAACCCTGCCGCGGCGACGGCCTCCGGCGAGAGGTCGATCGCGGTCCAGTCGAGGCCGGGTGTCCGCAGCGCGGCGGAGAGGCCGGCGATGCCGCTGCCGCAGCACAGGTCGGCGGCATCGCCCTCGGTCGGCAATGCCGGCGCGAGCCGCAGCAGCGCCGAGGCGAGCGAGAGCGAATCCGGCCCCATGTACACCGCGCCGCCACCCGGCGGGGAGGCCGGATAGTACGGGTTCGTCGAGCAAAGATAAAAGCCGCCGAACCACGAGACGACGGAGCGGCCCTCGGTGTGGAATGCATCCGATTCCGCGTCATGCGCCAGCAGGCCGGCGGCGACGGAGGCTTCGACCACGTCGTACCCGACCGCATCCACGAGGGCATCCGAGCGGACCGGGTCGGCCAGCAGGAAGAGGCGCAGCGCGGCCCCAAGGGCGGGCGGCGCAGTCTCCAGCCGCTGGGCGAAGGCCTCGCGGTCCGGGTACGGGGAGCGCGCGTAGTCGAGCCGGGCCGATTGCTGGAACGCGTCGTAGCCGATGCCGCGCAGGAACGCGCGCAGGACGGAGACGTTCTCTTCGGCCGGGTCGAGCGCGGACCAGTCGCCTTCGGTCGCCTTCATGCCAGCGCCCCGATCGCGGGCGCACCGCCGGTCGCCGCCGGGTAGGCCGAGGCGGCGGCGACCTCCTCGGCGAAGTGGCAGGCCGCCAGCGCGCCGGTCGCGGCCACCGGGCGCAGTTCGGGTCGCTCCGTCGAGCAGACCGGGCGGGCGAACGGGCAGCGCGGGTGGAACGGGCAGCCCGACGGCCGGTCGATCGGCGACGGCACCTCGCCCGAGAGCCCGGAGCGGCGGCCGCCTCCGGTGGAGTGGTCCGGGATCGAGCGCAGCAGCGCCAGCGTGTACGGATGCGCCGGCCGGTCGAACACGGTCGCCGCCGGGCCTTGCTCGACGATGCGGCCGAGGTACATCACCGCCACGTCGGAGCAGAGGTAGCGAACGACGCGCAAGTCGTGCGAAATGAACAGGTAGGTCAGGCCGATGCGGGATTGCAGGTCGCGCAGGAGGTTCAGCACCTGCGCCTGCACCGAAACGTCGAGGGCGGAAACCGGTTCGTCCAGCAGCAGCAGATCCGGTTCCAGCGCGAGGGCGCGGGCGATGTTCACCCGCTGCCGCTGGCCGCCGGACAATTGGTGCGGGTAGCGGGCGCGCATTGTCTGCGGCAGCCCGACGAGGTCGAACAACTCGGCGACGCGGCGCCCACGGCTCGCGGTATCGCCCGCGCGGAAGATGCGCAGCGGTTCTTCCACCGCCGCCCCGACCGCCATCCGCGGCGGCAGCGCGGCGTAGGAATCCTGGAAGACGAGTTGCACCCGCCGCCGGTAGGCGCGCAACCCGTCGCCCTTGAGCGCTTCGACATCCTCGCCGCGGAAGAGCACCCGACCCCGCGTCGGATCTTCCAACCGGACGATGGTCCGCAGCAGCGTGCTCTTGCCGCAGCCGCTTTCGCCGACGACGCCGACGATCGTGCCCGGTTCGACCGCAAGGTCGATGCCGTCCAGCGCCCACAGTTCGCGGTTGCCGTGGCCTCGGGCTCGGAACGCCTTGGCCAGCCCTTCGATTTCCAGCACCGGCCGCTCAGCCACGGGCCGCGTCCTCCCCCGCCGCGCCGGGCACGATCGGGAACCAGCAGGCGGCGGCGCGCCCCGGTATCGCCGCCAGCGGCTCGAGCAGCGGCCGTTCCGCCACGCAGCGCGGTTGCGCGCGCGGGCAGCGCGGCGCGAACACGCACCCCGGCGGCAAATGGGCCAGATTCGGCAGGCTTCCCTCGATGGCCGGCAGCGGCACCCCGCGTTCGCTTTCGAGCGTCGGCGCGGAGGCCACCAGCGCGGAGGTGTACGGGTGCGCCGGTTCGCCCAGCGCCGCGCCCGCCGGCCCGAGTTCGACCGCCTTGCCGGCGTACATGACCAGCACCCGGTCGGAAATGCTTGAGACTACGCCGAGGTCGTGGCTGATGAAGATCATCGCGAAGCCGAGCGTGCGCTTCAGGTCGTCTAGCAGGTCGATGATCTGGGCCTGGATGGAAACGTCGAGCGCTGTCGTCGGTTCGTCCGCGATCAGCAGGGCCGGGTCCAGCATCAGCGCCATCGCGATGGCGACACGCTGCCGCAACCCGCCGGAGAGTTCCCACGGGTAGGATCGCAGCCGCTGCTCCGGCGAGGAGACGCCGACCAGCCGCAGTTTTTCGATGGCCAGCTTCGCGGCGTCGGCGCGTGAAACCCGCCGGTGGGCGCGCACCACGTCGGTCATCTGCGCGCCGATGGTGAACAGCGGGTTGAGGGCGGTTTGCGGGTCCTGGAACACCATGCCGATGGAGGCGCCGCGCAGCGCCCGGAGTTGCTCCGGCGTGGCCGCGCGCAAATCCTGCCCGCGGAACAGGATCTCGCCGCCGGCGACCCGGCCGGGGTAGTCGATCAGCCCCATGATGGCGAGGCAGGCGACGCTCTTGCCGCTGCCGCTTTCGCCGACGATGCCGAGGCATTCGCCGGCGGCGACGTCGAAGGAGACGGCGTCCACGGCGGTGACCGTGCCGTCGCGGGTCGCGAAGACGGCGGTCAGGTCGCGCACCGAAAGGACGGGCGGCGTTTGCTCCGACGTCGGGATGGTCGGTTGGTTCAGGGTTGCGCTCACGTCACACCGTCTGCAATCGCGGGTCCAGCAACTGGCGCAGCCCCTCGCTGACGAGGTTCAGGCCGAGGGTCGTGATGAGGACGGCCAGCCCCGGGAAGGCGATCACCCACCAGGCGGAGGCGATGTACTGCACCCCGTCCAGCATCATGCCGCCCAGCGAGGGCGTCGGCGGCTGGATGCCCAGCCCGAGGAACGACAGGGTCGCCTCGAAGATGATCAGCGCCGAAAACTGCAGCGTGGCGATGACGGCCACCGCCGGGAGCACGTTCGGCATCACATAGCGGACCCCTATCCGCAACCTCCCCGCGCCGAGCACCTGCGCCGCCTTCACGTAGTCCTTTTGCATCTCCTGCAGGACGCTGCCGCGGACGACGCGGGCGAAGTACACCCACCCCGCCAGCCCGAGCAGCAGCACGAGGATCGGGATCGAGGTGCGGGTGGCGGTGACGATCGCCATCGCCAGCACCACATACGGAAAGGCGAGTTGCACGTCCACGATCCGCATCAGGAATTGGTCAACCCGGCCCCCGAACAACCCGGCCAGCATGCCGACGCCGACGCCGAGCGCCAGCGAGATCACGAGCCCGAGGCTGGCCAGCCCGAGCGAGACTCGGATGCCGTAGAGGATGCGGGTGAACATGTCCCGCCCCAACCCGTCGGTGCCGAGCAGGAACTCGGTGCTGCCGTCGTTGGAGGCGTCCCAGAAGGGGCCGTGCAACCGGGCGACAAGGTTGTTGCGCGACGGCTCGTAGGGCGTCAGCAGCGGCGCGGCGAGCGCGGCAGCGACGACGATCCCGAAGATCAGCAGGCCGATCAGCAACGTCCGGCTGCCACGCCGCGACAGGAAATCCGGCCACGACCGCGCCCGGGCGGCGGGGCCCGGCGCGGCCGGTACCCCGAGCGCGCCGGCGTCGTCCGTGTTCGCCGCGCCGACGGCGGCGATTGCTGCTCCCTGGTCCGGTGCGGTCACGCCTCGATCCTGATGCGCGGGTCAAGCGCCATGTAGACGATGTCGATGAACAGGTTGACGAAGACGAAGATGGCGGCGGTGACGATGGTGATCGCCTGCACCAGCGGGTAGTCGCGCGCGTTCACCGCGTCGATCGCCAATTGCCCGAGGCCGGGGTAATTGAACACGACCTCGGTGACGATGGTGCCGCCGAGCAGGTAGCCGAGGTCGATGCCGACGACGGTGATGAGCGGCAATGCCGCGTTCCGCAGCGCGTACCCGTAGGTAATCCGGGCGTCGGAGATGCCGAAGGCGCGCGCGGTCCGGACGTAGTCCTGCGACAGGCTGTCCAGCATGCCCGTCCTAATAACGCGCAAGTCCGTCGGCAGCACCGCGAGGGCGATGGCCAGCGTCGGCAGCACGAGGCTGATCGGCCCCTGGAAACCGACGGCGGGGAACCAGCCGAGCCGGACCGAGAAGACCATGACCAGCAAAAGGCCGACCCAGAAGGTCGGCGCCGACTGCCCGAGCGCCGCCAGCGTCAGCCCGAGGCGGTCCATCGGGCCGTCCGGCTTGCGCGCCCCGGCGATGCCGATCCACAGCGCCGTCGCCACCGCGACGACCAACGCGGAAAGCGCCAGCAGCGCGGTGCGCGGCAGCCGCTCGGCGATCAGGCCGAAGACGGGAACCTGATACCGGAACGACTCGCCGAAGTCGCCGCGCGGCAACCCTGACAGGAATTTCAGCAACTGCTGGAGGATCGGGGTGTCGGTGCCGAACTCCGCCCGGTAGCGGTCGAGCACTTCCGGGCTGACGAAGATCGGCGCCTTGAGCCGGGCCGGGTCGCCGGCGGTCAACCGCATCAGGATGAAGACCGCCAGCACGATGACGGCCAGCATCAGCAGGTTCTGGGCGAGTCGCCGGAGCACGAAACGGCTCATGCCGCGGGCCTCATTCCAACGAAGTGCCGAGTAACAAGTGCCGAGTGCCGGGTGCCGGGTGCTCTATGCCGCGGACGAGCGTCGCCGCTCTCGGCATTTCGCACCCGGCACTCGGCGCTCCGTCGCGGCCTACCCTTCCTTGGAGGCGAAGCGCATCAGCGGTTCGCCGACCAGCGGGACGCGGCCGTAGTCCTTGACCTTGCTGTTGACGATGAACGGCCACAGCTCGTCGGACAGGTACAGGCCGGGCTGGAGATCCCAGATGTAGGCGGCGGCGTCGTTGATCGCGGCCAGCCGCTCCTCGCCCTGCGTAGAGCGCTGGGCCTCGATCAGCGGCGGGATGTTGGGGTCGTTCAGGCTGAAGACGGCTTCGGCGGTCGGCCCGGCGTAGAAGCCGAGGATGAAGTCCGGGTCGTAGTCGAACGACGCCAGCGTGTTGAGCGTCAGGTCGTACTGGTTGTAGCTGGTGCGGAACGCACCGACTTCCAGCGTGGTGACGTCCACCGTGATGCCGACGTCCTGCAGGAACTGGACGACGGCCTGGTCGATCTCCTTCTGCTTCGGCACCAGCGTGGTGGTCGCCATCGTCAGCGTGAGGTCGCCGTCGAACCCGGCGGCGGCCAGCAGTTCGCGGGCCTTCTCCGGGTTGTACTCGAACCGCTCCGGCTGCTCCTCGTAGCCCGGCGCGTTGGTGGCGATGCTGGAGTACGGCACCTTGCCGACGCCTTCGAGGATGGCCTCGACGATGGCGGGGCGGTCGATCGCGTAGGCCAGCGCCTGCCGGACCTCCTTGGAGGCCATGTTCCCGGTGTTCTGGTAGATGTAAAGGATCTGGGTCAGCGGCGGGACGTCCACCACGTAGTAGTTGGCATCGCCCTCGACCTGGGCGAGCTGCTCGGCGGAGCAGCGGGTGATGATGTCCACCTGCCCGGCGAGCAGGGCGTTGATCCGGGCGTTCGAATCCTGGATGTACTCCAGCACCACCCCGCCAAGCTTCGGCGCGCCGCCCCAGTAGTCGGGGTTGGCTTCGACGGTGATCTTGTTGTCGGCGTAGGAAACGAACTTGAACGGGCCGGCGCCCATCGCGCGCTGGTTGAACAACTCGGGGTCGGCGATGTCGGCGGCCGGGAAGATCGGCATCACCGCCAGCGCCTTTTCGATCGGGCCGAACGGCTGCTCGGTGACGACCTCGACCGTCGTCTCGTCGATGATGTTGCAGACGCCGGCCGGGAAGATCAGGTTATGCCAGGCGAGGCCGGATTCCGGATTGCCGATGCGGTCGATGGTCGCCTTGACGTCCTCGGCGGTGACCGGGGAGCCGTCGTGGAAGGTGACGCCCTCGCGCAGCGTGAGCCGGGTGGTGGTCGGCGAGACCAGTTCCCACTCGGTGGCGAGGTGGCCGACGATCTCGCCGTCCGCGCTGTCGTAGCCGAGCAGCGAGTCGTGGACCAGCGACGCGACCTGCGCGTCCACCAGCCCGAAGACGGAGTAGGAATCCCACTGGGCCGAGGTCGGCGGCTCGGCGTTGCCGATCACCAGCACGCCGGATGGCGCGGCTCCACCCTCGGCCGCCGGGCTGGCGTCCTGGGCAGCGGCCTCGCCGCGCAGCATGGCCGACGCCGCGCCGAGCGAAATGCCCGCCGCGGCCGCGCCGCGCAGGAAGTCGCGCCGGGATACGTCTCCGCGCGCCAAGCCGGCACGCAACCGGTCGATCGCCGCCCGATCCTGTTCGCTCATCGGTTCGACTCCCTCGTCTTCTCCGGGACGGTCCCCCACCGGGACCAACCCGGCGCCGCGATACGCCGACCTGGCGCACCGCCCATTCGCCACGAATAGCGATGGTGCGACCGTGCCGGCCGGCTCCGCCGCTCCTCGGGTGCGCGCTGGGACTTAGTTGTATCCTAGCAAGAAACCCAAATGGTGCAAGGGGGTCGCGCCGGAGCGACCCGGACGGGGAGGAGCATCGGTGGGGTCGCTGGTCGCCAACGCGAGGCAACTGGACCTGTTGCGCCTCGTGCGTGCCGAAGCGCCGGTCACCCGCGGCGACCTCTCCCGGCGGACGGGTCTGAGCGCCAGCCAGGTCAGCCGCATCGTGTCCGAACTGATCGGCGCCGGGTTGGTCGAGGTGGACGACCGCGCGCACCCTGCAACCGGCCGACCCTCCGATCTGCTGCGGCTCGCCGGAGACGGGCGATGGGTCGTCGGGCTCGAAATCGGCGGCGGCATGATGGGCGCGGTCGTTACCAACCTCCGCGGGGAGGTCCGCGCGCGCCTGCTGGAGCCGCTGCCGCCGGTCGCCGACCGCGAGGAGGCGGTGGCCTGTTTCGCCGACCTCGCCCAGCGGGCGCTGGCGCGGTCGGCGGCGCGCTCCGAGGAGGTGCTGGGGCTCGGCGCGGGGCTCTACGCGGTCGTCGATCCGGTGCAAGGCACGGTGCTGGACTGGAGCGAGCATCCCGGCTGGGACGGATGGTGGCGCGGATTCGGTCTGCGTGACGCGCTGCGCGACCGCCTCGGCTGGGAGCACGTCACGATCGACGACGCGGTGCGGATGCGCGCGGTCGCCGAGGCGCGGCGGCCAGCGCCGGGTGTCCCGGCCGATTTCGTCTACGTCCTGGCCGACTCCGGCATCGGCGCGGCGCTGGTGATCGACGGCCGCGCCTACTTCGGGCCGAACCGGCTCGCCGGGGAAATCGGGCACGTCGCGCCGGAAGCGTCAGACGAGCCGTGCGCCTGCGGCCGGCGGGGGTGCCTCGAAGCGGTGGCGTCCTCATCTGCATTGGAACGGGAAGCGCGGCGAACATGGCCTGACCCGTTGCCGGACGCCCGCGAGGTGCTGGCGATGGCCGACGGCGGCGACGACCGCGCGACCGCGATGGTCGAGCGGGCCGGCGACCGGCTGGCGGCCGTGCTCGCGTCCGCGGTCAGCCTCGTCTGCCCGTCGCTGGTGGTTGTCGGCGGCGCGCTGGCGCGTTCCAGCCGCTACCTCGCGGCGGTGGACCGCGGGCTGGCGGCGCGGATTCACCCGCGGGCGACGGCCGGGCTGCGGGTCGAACGCAGCGGCCTCGGCCCGGAAGCCGGCGTCATCGGCGCGGCGACGGCGGCCCTGGACGAGTTGTTCGTGGCCTCGCCCTGACGGATGGCGGCGGGCGAACCGCGGCGAATCCCAATCAAGGGCCGGGGATGCGGCCCGGCGATCGTGCTGGAGGGAGGACGACGATGGCGAACGAGGACCGGAAACTGAGCGTGCTGGCGTTCGGGGCGCACCCGGACGACCTCGAGTTCCAGATCGGCGGCACGCTGGCGAAGTACGCCGCGCGCGGCCACCGGGTGACGATGGCGGTGGTGACCAACGGCGACGTCGGCTCCAGCACGCTGCCGATGGAGGAGATCGCCGCGATCCGCCACGAGGAAGCGAAGGCGGCGGCGGCCACGATCGGCGCCGACGTGATCTGGATCGGCTACCACGACGAGTTCTTTTTCCACACCGAGGAGAGCCGCCGGCGCCTGATCGACGTGATGCGCTCCGCCGAACCGGACGTCGTCCTCGCCCACTGGACCGACGACTACCACCCGGATCACAGCTTCAGCGGGCAGGCGGTCCGCGACGCCCGGATCATGACGGCGGTGCCGAACATCGAGACGGAGCACCCGCCGCTGAAGACGATCCCCAAGCTGTTCTTCTACGACACCCTCGCCGGGATCAACTTCACGCCCGAGGTCTACGTGGACATCTCGGAGACGTTCGAGACGAAGAAGGCGATGCTGGCCTGCCACGTCAGCCAGAACGCGTGGATCAGCGACATCTACGAAGGGACCAACTTCACCGAGATCATGGAGGTCCAGACGAAGTTCCGCGGCTTCCAGGCCGGGTTCCGCTACGCCGAAGGCTTCCGCGCACTGGAAACGTGGCCGCGCGCCGCCGACTTCTCGCTGCTGCCGCTGGATTGAGGTCGGCGGGTCGGCGGGTCGGCAGTTCGGCGAGTCGGCAGGTCGGCGGGTCGGCAGAAACGCCGTCATCCGCAACACCCCGGTCATCCCGAGCATGTCGAGGAATCTCGGACGCGATTCGAGGAGTCGAACAGTCGAGGAGCGACGAGATCCCTCGACAAGCTCGGGTTGACGGAGACAATGCCGATCCGGGGAGGGCGGCGATGCCGCCCTCCCCGCACGTTCGCTACCAGCGGATGTCCTTCTGCACCGGGTTGGTGTGGAAATCGCGGCGATCGGCGATCGGCCAGGCTTTGAACTCGCGGGCGAGCTCGACCAGCCGGTCCGCCGTGACGTCCATGATGATCTTGCCCTTTTCCGCGGTCGCGGCGCGGGCGTCGCCGTGGACGCCGAGGTCGGTCCAGCGCGACCAGTAGTCGTTGAAGCGGGCGTAGGGCGAGGTGCTGTCCGACGACATGTACTCCCCCATCACGTCGTCGTCCTTTCCCGCCTTGTCCATCTGCACCCGCTCCGGCGCGATGTGCAGGTACAGCGAGGTTTCGAACTCGTCGGCGTGGGCGATGACCTCGGTCTCCTTGATCTCCCGGAACTTCTCCAGCGCCAGCCAGATGTAGTGGCACGCCGCCGCCAGCGAGTTCGTTTCCAGCGTCGTGCGGCGCGCGATGACGTCGATCAGCGGCACATTCGAGCCGTGGCCGTTGACGAGCACGATCTTCTCGAACCCGTGGTAGGCAACGCTCTTGGTCACGTTGAGGCAGTAGGCGATGAAGACCTCCGCCTCGATGTGGATCGTGCCGGGGAAGTCGATGTGGTGCAGGTTCAGCCCATAGGGGATGGGCGGCAGCACGAGGATGTCGCCGTCCGCGCGCCGCGCCGCTTCCAGGCAGACCGATTCGGCCAGCAGCAGATCGACGTCGATCGGCAGGTGGCGGCCGTGCTGCTCGGTGGAGCCGGTCGGCAGGAAGATGACCGGCTGGCGGGCGATAGCGTCGTTCATCTCCGCCCAGGTCAGCCGGTTATAGCGGATCTCGTGCGTCGGTTCGGCCACGTTCGCGTTCCTCCTGCCCGCGCCGGTCCCGGCGCGGTCCTCCCTGTCCCGCCCGCGTTCGGGCCGGGTCGCTTCTATCGCGGCGGCATCCTACCGGAGTCGGCGGGTCGGCGGATCGGCAAGCGCGGAAGCGAGGCGGAAGTCGCCACCGCGCCCCGTCGTCATCCCGAGTGCCCCATCTTCATCCTGAGCAGTTCCCCGTCATCACTCGACAAGCTCGGGATGACGGGGAACTGCCCGGCACTCGGCGCTACGCCGGGAGCGCCACGCCTTCGGCGTCGAAGAAAAGCGCGCGAGCGGCGGGGATGCCGACGCCGACCGTCGCGCCGGGGTCGGGGAAGACATCGGGCGGTGTGGTGGCGATGATCCGGTTGCTCCCCACTCTCAGGTAAGCGACGTTGAGCGATCCCATCGGTTCGACCACTTCGACCGAGGCCGGGATGCCGTCGCCACTGGCGAGGTCCACAACCACGTCCTCCGGCCGCACGCCGAGCACGATGGCGGACGAACCGGCTTTGCCCCAGCGGCGCTCACCCGGCAGCGCCAGGTCGATGCCGTCGGCGACGAAGCGCGGACCGCCCGCGCCGGCCGCCAGCGAGCCCTCGACCAGGTTGATCGGCGGGGAACCGAGGAAGCGGGCGACGAACGTATTG
Organism: Chloroflexota bacterium; assembly: GCA_023423795.1. Classification (GTDB taxonomy): domain Bacteria; phylum Chloroflexota; class Chloroflexia; order Thermomicrobiales; family UBA6265; genus CADCWF01. The sequence continues at coordinate 20,252 of JAFAEX010000260.1, forward strand.
GCCGGCGCGTTGTAGACCTCCAGCGGCGTGCCCACCTGCTGCACCCGGCCGTCGCGCATGACGACCAGCCGGTCGGAGAGGGTCATCGCCTCGGCCTGGTCGTGGGTGACGTAGACGACGGTGCCGCCCACCCGGCGGAAGAGCAATTTGAGTTCGGCCCGCATCTGGGTCCGCAACTGAGCGTCGAGGTTGGAAAGCGGCTCATCCAGCAGGAACGCCTTCGGCTCGCGGGTCAGCGCGCGACCGAGCGCCACCCGTTGCCGCTGCCCGCCGGAGAGGTCCCGCGGCTTGCGGTCCAGCAGTTGCCCGATGTCGAGCAGCGCCGCGGCCTCGTCCACCCGGCGGGCGATGTCGGCCTTGGCCATGCCCCGGACCTTGAGGCCGAAGCCGATGTTGTCGCGCACGGTCATGTGCGGGTAGAGCGCGTAACTCTGGAAGACCATCGCGATGTCGCGCGCACCGGACGGCACGTCGTTGACGACCTTGCCGTCGATGCGGATGAGCCCCTGGGTCGGGTCTTCCAGTCCGGCCAGCATCGCCAGCGTCGTGGACTTCCCGCAGCCGGACGGCCCGACCAGCGTCAGCAGTTCGCCATCCCCAACGGACAGGTTGAGGTCGTGGACGACGGTGTTGTTGCCGAAGCGCTTGCTGATCCGGTCGAATTCGATCTTCGCCATGGGTCAAGCCCCTGCACTGCGATCTGGTAAAGATCCGCGACGTGTCGCACGAGCAGGCGCCGTACGGCCTTTACGCGGCACCCTTGGAACAGGCCGAATGCTGGAAGAAAGTGCAAGGTGTCTGATCAACCCTCGCCGAACCGCCTCACGACCGTCCAGGGCCGTGGGAAACTCATCCACGGCATGAACCGCACGGTGCAGACTAGGGCTGATCCATCCAATCGTCTCGTGAATTTGCCTGTGCTCCTGGCGCAACGAGGACCAGTCCCAGACTTCCTCATGGTGAAACACGCGGTTTCGGAGCTGCCGAATGCCGTTCAGGCGGGTGTGTGCATCCTTCCTCGAAAGCGCTGTAGCGTGGGGAAACACGCGACGAAGGAGTGCGTAACCATTGGGTTGCCAGAGCGTCCGCTCATAGGGTGCACTGAGCAAGGCCACCCAGAAGCCGAATGTGACACTTGCGACGATCGCGTCCCCGGTTGCTTCCTTCTTGCTCCGCGACAGCTTTTCCAGGGCGCTGGCAAGCATTGCCACTTGGCCGTAGCCGAGCAACCCCGGCTTGTAGAACCACATGTCGGTTCCGTACTGCTGTGAAAGCGCGGCATGAACGCTGTTCCGGACAGCAAGCTCCACCGCATGAAGTGACGGAACCAGTGCCTCACATAGATCGACGTTCCAGAAGTAGTTCGTAATTATCTCCAAATCGTCTGGTGCCTTGCTCAGGGAGCGATAGGATTCGAGTCGGATTCGGGATAGTGGAAGATGGAGATCCAGAACGAACTCACTTACTCGGTTTGCCACGAACCGCGACCCTCCTCGTGGGAACGTGTGCGCCCGATTGCCTCGACTTCGGACGTGTTCCGGACTATAATTTGGACGTATTCCCCGAGAGTCCTCTGGCTGTTCTTCGGAGCAGCGCATGAACTCGGGGTTTGTCTTACCTTGGGATCCAACTTCGTGGATCGTCGCGAATCGGCAGCCCCGCGCTCTCGGCACCCGAGCCACCCAGCACCACGGGATCATCCCTTCACCGCGCCGAAGGTCAGGCCGCGGACCAGGTAGCGCTGGGCGCCGGCGGCGAAGACGAGGACGGGGATGACCATCAGCGAGCCGATGGCGGTCATTTCGCCCCAGCGCAGGAACTGGTCGGAGATGAACCCCGCCACGACGACCGGGATCGTCTTGGCGTTGAACGAGGTCAGGATCGAGGCGTAGAGCAGTTCGTTCCACGAGTAGATGAACGCGAAAACGGACGTGACGGCCAGCCCCGGCAGCGCGAGCGGCAGGACCACCTGCCGGAACCGCTGCCAGAGCGAGCAGCCGTCCACGATGGCCGCCTTCTCGATCTCGGCCGGCATGTCCTGGAAGAACCCGAGCATCAGCCAGATCACGAACGGCAGCCCGTAGGCCACGTAGGTCAGGATCAGCGCGGTGTGGGTGTCGCCGAGTTGCAGCCGCTTGACGATCACGTAGTAGGGAATCGCGGTCGTCACCGGCGGAAAGATACGGGTGACGAGGATCCAGACCAGCAGCGCCTGCCGGATCGAGTACGACAGGTAGGTCTTGGCCAGCGCGTAGGCCGCGAGCGCCCCGAGGAACGTGGTCAGCGCCGTGGCGACGGTCGCCACCAGCACGCTGTTGAAGAACGCCCGCGCCACGCCGGGCGTCGCCAGCGCCGCCGCGTAGTTGTCGAGCGTGAAGCGCGTCGGCACGATCACCGGCGGCGCGGTCGCCGTGTCGGCCGGCACCTTCAAGGAGGTCGTCACCAGCCAGTAGAGCGGGAAGGCGATCGCCAGCAGCACCGCCACGATCACGATCGCCAGCAGGACCTTGCCGGCGAGGCGGCCCGCCTTCGCCCACGCGATGCCGCCGCCGGCGTCGGCGGTCATGCCCGTCGCCACCTCGTCACCTCCCCTCGTCCGGCCGCTGCAGGCGCCGGATGAAGTACAGCGAGATCAGGAAGATGCCGACGAGGAAGACCCACGACATCGCGCTGGCCTGGCCGATCTGGAAGAAGCGCAGCCCCGTCTTGTAGATCAGCATCGAAAGCAGTTCGGTCGTCTGGCCGGGGCCGCCGTAGGTCATCGTGAAGACGATGTCGAAGACCTTGAAGGCGTCCATGATCCGCAGCAGCAACAGCACGAGGATGACGGGTTTCAGCAGCGGCAGCGTGATCCGCCAGAACACCTGCCAGCGGCTAGCGCCATCGACGTGGGCGGCTTTGTAGAGATCGACCGGCAAGGATTGGATCCCGGCGGCGAGGATGAACGCGACCACCGGCAGGTTCTGCCAGATCTCGACGGTGATGACGGCGGGGAGCGCCTGCGACGGCGAACCCAGCCACTCCTGAGGGGGTATGCCGACGAACCCGAGCACGTAATTGACCACGCCGTAGGTCGGGTGGAACAGCGTGCGCCAGAGGACGCCGGCGATGACCGGCGCGATCATCAGCGGGAAGAGCATCACCGTGCGGACCAGCCCCATCGCGCGGATGCCGGAGGTCGCCAGCAGCGCCAGCCCCATCCCGAGGATCATCTCCAGCGTCACCGCCGAGACGACGAAGATGAGCGTCACCCGCAGGCTGTTGAGGAAGGCCGGGTTCTCCAGCAGTTGCTGGTAGTTGCCCGCCCCAACCCATACGGCGCGGCTGTTGGGGATGGTCATGTTCCAGGAGTGGAAACTCAGCCACAGCGAGTACAGCAGCGGGTAGACCGAGGTCAGCGCGAGGAAGCCCACCGACGGCGCGAGGAACAGCCACGAGACCAGCCGCTCCTTGCGGTGGCTCTGGACGAGCACCGGGACCGGCTCGGTCTGGGCCGCCCGCTCGGCGGGACTCGGAATTGCTGGGGACGTTGCGCTCACGAGGACTCCGGACGAAGTGCCGAGTGCGGCGTAGGCGAGTGAGCGTGCCGGGTGCCGGGTGCGTCTCACGATCCTGACGCCTCACCCCGTCATCTCGAGCTTGTCGAGGGATCTCGTTGTCACCTCCAACGTGAGAGACGGACGAGATCCCTCGACAAACGGGGGAGCCCTGGTGCGCGCTCGCGGTGCTATCCACCAATTCCGGGGAGCCGCCGCGCACTCGGCACTCGGCACTCAACCACGCGCCTACTCGCTGTACTCCCAATCCGGCGGCGCCTGGGCGATCAGGGTCGTCCAGCTCGCGGCGACGTCGTCGAGCGCCTGCTGCGGCGTCTTCTGGTCGGACATCGCCGCCGACAGGCCCTCGGCGAGGCCGATGAACAGTTCCAGCCACTGCGGCAGGCCCGGCGTGAACGGCTTGCCGACGTCGTAGGACTCCACGACGGTGGCGAGATAGGGCTGCGTCTCCAACACCGCCGGGTCGGTCCAGACCGTCTTGCGCGGCGTTTCTTCCTTGAATTCGTTGAGGAGGCGCAGCGCGTTGTCCGGTCCGGTGCAGTAGGCGATGTAATCGAAGGCGGCGTCCACGTTCTGCGACGTGTTGAAGATCGCGAAGTGGTGCTGGGTGAAGTTGCCGGTGCCGTCCTCCGGGTACTTCGCCACCGACCAGTTGCCGACGACCTTGGACGCCTCGGGGTTGTCGAGGTTCGGGAGGATGAAGCTCGCCCAGCCTTCGAGCACGGCCACGTCGCCGTTGAGGAACGCGTTGGAGGCGTCCGGGTTGTCCCACGCGAGAATTCCCGGCGGCGCGTAGTTCGTCATCGCGTCGTACAGCGACTGCAGCGCGGCGACGCCGTGCTCGCTGTTGACCGTCGGGGTCCAGTCCGGGGCCAGCAACTGGCCGCCGCGCGACCAGAAGCGGGCGAGGAAGAGCTTGACCAGTTGGGCGGGCACGCCGGCGAATCCGAGGCCGTATTGCCCGTCGGTCGTCAACTCGCCGAGCATCGCCTCGTAGTCGGCCCAGGTGGTCGGGAACTCGTCGATCAGGTCGGTGCGGTAGAACACCCACGACGCGCCGACGCGGATCGGCAGCCCGTAGCGGACGCCGGCCTGCCCGCCGGCGACGCCCTCGCCGTAGGTGTATATCGGCTCGAAGAACCCCTCCATGTCGTAGCCGCGCGCCTCGATCAGGTCGTTCAGCGGCAGCAGGTAGGGGTAGATCGTGTACTGGAACTCGATGTCGTTGCAGAAGAAGTCGTACTGCGGGGTGCCGGCCGCGAGGTCGCCCTGCAGCTTCGGCATCGTCTGCTCCCAGGGCTGGAAGTCCCACTCGACCTTGGCCCCGGTCGCCTCCTCGAATTCGCGGGCGAATTGCTCCACCGCCGGGTTCCAGGCCGACCCCGCCAGGCCCATGCCGCGCAGGGTCACGCCCTCGTAGGGCTTGTCCTGCGCCCCGGCCCGCATCGGCCGCAGCATGGGCACGCCGGTGGCCGCCGCGCCCAGCCCCATCGCCTGCAACAACCGCCGCCGGTCCAGGTTCGCGTTGCCGAACGTCGCCATCGAACCGTTCCTTTCCGCCCGGGCGTCCTTGCCGCGGGCATCTTTCGCTCGGGCGCATCACGTCGCGCCCACCGGTCACGAATGGGCGGTCATGCTACCCCGGTCCGCGCGCTTGTGCGGCTGACTGCCCGCAGGTCCGGAACGAGGTCGCGGTCGAACGGGTAGAACGGGCGGGGAACCCGCTCGAACGGCAGCGACTCCAGGTGGTCGCCGCTCATGCCCGGGCTGTCGAGCAGGATGATCTCGCGCGCGATCGCATCGTACCCGGCCCGGAACTGGATGTGGGATTTCACGACCACGATCCGCGCATCTTCCGGGTGCAGCCCGACCGCGCGGTACATGGCGGGATCGACGGTCATCACGCTCTTGCCGAGCAGGAGGACCGACACTTGCCCGCAACGGACGACGGCGCAGTCGCCCATGTCCATCTCGACGCCGGTGTAGCCGCCGCCCTCGAAGCGGAAACGCGCCGGCCCGGCGAAGGCCACCGTGCCGCGCAGCGTCACCGGCGAGTTGTAGACGTTGTCCAGTTTGCCGCCCGCCTCGACCTCGACCTCGCTGCCGACCCCGGCCGCGATCGCTTCGCGCGCCGCCTCCGGGTCGCGGATGCAAACGTAGGCCGGCAGGTCCGGGTCGGCATCCAGCAGCGCCTTGACGACGGCGGTGGCATCCCCGGGCGAGCCTGCCCCCGTGCCGTCGGCGAGGTCGGACAGGACGACCGGGCCGTCCTCCCGCGCCAGCGCCCGCCGGATCGCCTCCGCCGGTTCGACCAGCTGCAATTCCATGAACGGCTCGCGCTCGGCCCACGCCATCTCGGCCAGCCGCATCGCCTCGCGCTCGGCGTCGGCCGGGTCGCCGTCGGAGACGACGACGGTGGCGAACCCGAGGTCGGGCAAATCCAGCCACGGCTGCACGGTGAAGACGGCCGCACCGAGGATCGGCCCGGTTTCGGCCGCCGCGCCCGCCTGCATCAGCCGCTGGAACGGCCCCGGCAAATGGTGGATGTGGGTCGAAGCCGGGATGACCATCGGGAGTTTGACGAACGCCATCGCCGGCCGCAGCCCGTCCCTGACCATCCGCACCATGATCCGCGCGCCGCGCAGCCCCGTGTCGTGCTGGTCGATGTGCGGCGAGGTTCGGAACCCCACGATCGCGTCGGCGTGTTCGACGCAACGCGGGGTGACGTTGGCGTGGAGGTCCATCGTCACCACCAGCGGCATGTCCGGCCCGATCGCCTCGCGGACCATCGCGATGGTCGCGCCGTCCGGATCGTCCTCGTCGGTGGAGACCATCGCGCCGTGCAGCGCGAGCAGCACGCCCTCCAGCGGCCCAGCCGCCGCCAGCCCGGAGAGCAGTTCCTCGCGCAGCGTGGCGAGCGTCGCCGCCTCGACCGGGCCGCCGGAGATGGCGAAGGTGGCGAGGATCGGCACGGCTTCGATCCCGGCCTCGCCGAGTACGTCGAGGAACCCGGCCAGTTCGGAGTTGGTGCCGGCCAGCCCGTCGCTGGCGTCCTGCCCGAGCCAGTGGTGCCAGTTCACGAAATCGGCCATCGTGGTAGCCGTCGGGACAAACGTGTTGGTTTCCTGCTTGAGTTCGGCGACCGCTACCCGCATCGTTCCCCTCCCTCCCCCGCCGGACCGACCGGCGCGCGCCACGGGACCAGCCGGATCGTTTCCCGAAGTTGCCCCACCAGCGGCTGCGGGTGGAACGAGCCCGGCCGGTACGCGAGTTGCCCGATCGCCCACGACGCCCCGAAGTTGACGCCCACGATCCGGCTGATGTCCCCCGCCGGCCCGGAACCGATCAGGGTGAACGGCAACCCAAGGCAGCCCGCCAGCCGGCGGGTCGCTTCCAGCGCGGCATAGAGGTCGTCCACGGTGCGGCAGGGCGAGACGATTTTCACGAGATCCGCCCCGCGCTGTCGCGCCGCAACGGCGATGCCGACCAGCGAATCAGTGGGTTGCGGACGCCCGGTGTGGCAGGAGAACAGCACCTCCGCCCCGAGGTCCTTCGCCCGCCGCGCCGTTTCCACCTGCCGGGCGATGGCGTCCGGGTCGTCGCTGAACTCGGCCGGCCCGCTGCCGGGCGCCTCCCGAGATTCGTTCCCGCTGCCCGGCGGCGGCGCCGGGCGCGGGTCGAAGGTGTCCATCTCGATGTCGATGGCCCGCGCCCCGAGGGGAATGGCGGCCAGTTGGCGCGCCATCCGCTCCTCGTCGTCCCACTCGGGCATATCATTTTCGGGGATGCCGTAGACGGTCATGAACGCGCGGCGGCGGCAGGTCGTGTAGACCGGCCGCCCCGTCGCCGCGAACAGCGCGCGCAACTCGTCCGCGGTCGCCTCCGGCAGCGCGGGCAGGTTCAGTTCGAAGGCGTGCGCGCCGTCCAGCGCCGCCGCGCGCGTCGTCGCTTCGGCCGCCGCCGGATCGCGGTCGGTCACGACCGCCACGATGAACGGGCGGCCGAGGTCCGACAGGCGAGGAGCGGCGGGCGTGGCCATCACGGCTCGCTTCCCGCCCCGGCTCAGGCGCGCATCGTGGCGGCGACCGCCTCGGCCACGGAGAGCATCTCGTCGAAGTCAGCGCGGCTGTGGGCGGTCGAGAACCCGGCGTGGCCCGGAGGCCCGAGCCGGGCGAAGCCGTGGACGTAGACGCCGCGCTCGGCGCAGCCGCGCACGAACTGGCGGTTCAACTCGTGGCTGTGCCCGAGCGCGTCGGACCACGTCCGCACCGGTTCGGTGATGCCGAAGTAGATGCCGAAGCGCGCGCCGCGCCCCTGCACCGTGGCCGGCACCCTTGCGCGGTCGAAGACGGCCTGCAACGCCGCGTAGAACCACTCGCCGGTTTCGTTGACCGTTTCGTAAACGCCCGGCCGAGACAGTTCGTCGAGCGTCGCCAGCGCCGCGTGCACGCTGAGCGGATGGCCGGAATACGTCCCGCTGTGGGCGACGCTCCCCGCCGGCGCGAGGTGGTCCATCAGGTCGGCGCGGCCCGAAACCGTCGCCAGCGGCAGCCCGTTGGCCAGCGCCTTGGCGTGGGTCGTCAGGTCCGGGGTGACGCCCATCTCCGCCTGCACGCCGCCGAGCGCGGTGCGGAAGCCGGACAGCACCTCGTCGAAGACCAGCACGACGCCGTGTTCGCGGGTCCGCTCGCGCAGCAGTTCGAGGTATCCCGGCGACGGCAGGATGCAGCCGGCGTTGTAGTGGATCGGTTCGCAGAAGACGGCGGCCAGTTCGTCGCCGTGCTCGCGCATCACCCGCTCGAAGGCCTCGGCGTCGTTCCACGGGATCATCAGCACGTCGTCGCCCATGCTGGCCGGCACCCCGCCCGAGGAGGGGACGGTGGCCGGGTCGGCGGCGAACGGGTCCTCCCGCTTGAACAGCCACGGTTCGGTCAAGCCGTGGAAGTGGCCGTCGAACTTGAGGAAGCGGGTGCGGCCGGTCGCGGCGCGGGCGATCCGCAGGGCGACCAGCGTCACCTCCGAGCCAACGCTGCTAAAGCGGACCCGCTCGGCGGCTGGGATGATCTCGACCATGCGCGCCGCCAGCCGCTCGTGGAACGGCGTCTCGGCGGAGCAGATGACGCCGACCTCGACGCCCTCCAGCAACGCGCGCTTCACCGCCGGGTGGTCGTGGCCGAGCATCGTCGCGCCGTTGGAAAGGTTGAAGTCGATGTAGCGTTTACCGTCCAGCCCGAAGAGGTACGGCCCTTCGCCGCGCGAGATGTAGAGCGGTTCGTCGAGGTACGGGTTGAGGCGCATCGAGGCCGAGACCCCGCTCGGCATCACCCGCTTCGCCGCGTCGTACAGCCCCGCCGGGGGCGCCTCGGTGTGGCCCACCCTGTCCTGACCTCCAGCGGGTTTCGCCGCCCGCCGCTATCGCCGATTGGTTGAGGATCGTTAGAAATACTGTATGCTCGTGCCGAAAGACTGTCAACGCATCGCCACGGATTGCAGCATGGCTAACAGGACGGCATCGGAGCCGGTCGTCGGCGGGGCTGCCGATGGCGACAGCCGGGCGGAGCGGCTCGGCTCGCTCGGCGCGCAGATCCGCGCCCTGCGGACCGCGCGCGGCATGAGTTCCGTCGCGCTGGCCCGCGCCTGCGGCGTTTCCCCGAGCCTCGTCAGCCAGGTGGAGCGGGCGCTGACCGCCCCGTCGCTGGAAGTCCTCTGGGCGTTCGCGCGGGCGCTGGACGTCCCGATCGGCACGTTCTTCCAGCAGGACGACGAGCAGCCGGAACCGGATGACGGGGCCGGTCCGGCGTCCGCGACCGACGCCGCCGGCGGCCTGCCGAAAGCGCAGGTCGTCCGCGCCGACCGCCGCAAGCGGCTCGGGATGACGCCGTCCCTCACCTACCAACTCCTCTCGCCCGACCTGCAGCACCGGATCGAACTGGTCTGGGTCGAGTTCGGCCCCGGCGAGGAAGGACCGGTGGAACCCTTCACCCATACCGGCGAGGAGCAGATGGTCGTCATCTCCGGCGAAATGCACGTCTGGATCGACGGCGAGGAATGGCGGCTCGGCACCGGGGACGCCATCACCTTCGACAGCGCCCTCCCCCACCGGGCCCTCAACCGCGGCAGCGAACCGGCGGTGATCATCGCCGCCATCTCGCCGCCGTCGTTCTGATCCGGAATCCGGGTGGGTGCCACCGCCGCTGGCCATGGGCGCCCACCCAGCGCCCGCCGCCGCCGCGAACGGCAGCACCCGGACAGTTTCCGGAAGGTCCATTCTTTTGGTATTTATTCGGCGTTTATTCGGCGTTTATTCGGCCACGGAACGTCTCGTACGTACGCGATATTGCACACGATTCGGGGTTTATTCGCTCCCCCTCCCGCACCCAGCGCCCGGAGCCCCGTGCCGGACGCGCCCGCCCCGTTTGCGCCAGGGAGGCTGGGAGGGTTGCCGAAGAAACCCGGATTCCGCATGTTCAAGGGAAAACCGCCGCCGAATAAACGGCGAATCAATACCGAATAAATACCGAAAAAACTCGGACATCGTCGCGCCGCCGTCCCGTCCACCCGCGATAACGGTTCCAGGCCAATCGGCCGGATTTCGTTTGAGTCTTGCGAAATCCGGCTGCTCGGTGCGGCGCCCCGTTCGACGTTCGTAGGGGAGGGACCTGTCCCCTCCCGTGCCCGAAGTTGCGTACGGACGAGGGAGGGCATAGGTCCCTCCCCTACGAACGCACGGCGTCACGGGCGGGCGAAACCGCAGCGGACAGCCGGATTCCGTATTCGTAGTGCCATGTGCTGCATGCGGATGGTCGTTCCGGTTGGTCCATCGAAAACGGGGCCGCCGGTCGTCGGTCCCGGCGGCCCCGTCTCGCGTTCACCTGATCCCGAGCGAACTGCCCGATCGCGCGGCACGGAGCGCTCCGCACGTCGCCTGGCGCTACTCGCCGGCCTGCGCGAACGCGGCCTCGATGTCGTCGAGGATGCGCTGCGCGGCGATCGGGCCGGCGGCGCTGCTCCAGAGCGACCCGTTGACCACGGCGACCTTGCCGGCCTCGGCCGCCCGCAACTGCTGGAACGCCGGTTCGGCGGAAACCGCTTCGTAGGCCGCCGCGCCGTCCTCGTTGAACGTCGCGATGAACAGCCAGTCGGTATCGACCTCGGAGAGGTTCTCCAGGCTCAGCACGTCGGTGTGGCCGCCGTCGAAGCCCTGCGCGATCGCCGGCGGGTTCAGGCCGAGGCGGGCGAGCATGACCGGGCCGATCAACTGCTCGGACATGACCACCGGGCCCTGCTCCATCCAGCGGACGACCGCCGCGGTCTCGCCGGCCGGTTCGCCGACCGCCTCGGCGACCTCGGCCACTCGCGCCTCGACGTCGGCCAGGGCCTGCTCCATCTCGGCGCTCTTGCCGAGCGCGTGGCCGTAGATCAGCGCCTCGTACTCCCAGAACTGCAGGCCCTCCGGCCCGTCGAACGGGACGGTCAGCGGCACGATCGTCGGCGCGATCTGGCTCAGCGTCTTCCACGTTTCCTCGTCGGCCCACGAGGTCAGGATCAGGTCCGGCTCCAGCGCGACGACGGCTTCCAGGTTCGGCTCCGACACCGCGCCGGCGATGGCGATGCCCGGAACCTCGTCGGCGACATAGGCCGCGACCTGGTCGCTGCCGCGCGTCGAGGTCGCGCCCACCGGCACGACGCCGACCGCGACCGCCGAATCCAGCGGGATGTCGCCGAAGACCACGACCCGCTCCGGGTTCTCCGGCACCGTCACATCACCGTATTCGGTGGGGACGACGCCGGGCGCCAGGTCCGCCACCGAGAAGGCATCCGGCGTGGCGTCCTGCGCGGCGACGGCGGCGCCGCCGACCATGCCGGTCAGCAGCATCCCCGACAACGCGGCGGACCTGACGTTCGCGAGCAACCCTGATCCCATCGGCTCCTCCCTCCACTCGATGCGGGTGGCACGGCAAGGCCGGCGGCGCCACGTACGGCGTCGCCCATGCCGCGCCGTCCGGGCCGGCGGGCCTCCCCGCGCGTCCACGGCCCTGCCCCGGCGCTCATATCCGACTCATTTAGTCGGAATTCGCAGTACCCTACGGACCCGCCGACGCACTGTCAAGGGGAGCGCGGTGGCCGTGCCCGGAGCCGTTCGCCCCGGCGCGGTTCGGCAGCGAAACGGCGGCGATCAGCGGCGTGCCGGTGACGGGGTCGGCGACGAGGGTGCAGTCCACGCCGTAGAGGGCGCGCACCAGCGACCGGGTCATCACCCCGACCGGCGGACCCTCGGCGACGATCCGCCCGTCGAGCATGGCGATCAGGTGGTCAGCGTAGCGGCAGGCGCTGGCGAGGTCGTGGACGACCATCGCGATGGTGCGCCCGCCGGCCGCCAGCGATCGGATGAGATCGAAGACCTCTACTTGGTGCCCGAGGTCGAGCGCGGCGGTCGGCTCGTCCAGCAGCAGCACGGGCGCCGCCTGCGCGATGACCATCGCGATCCATGCCCGCTGGCGCTGGCCGCCGGAAAGGGTTTCGAGCGGGCGGTCCACGAGGTCGGCGATGTCGGCCGCGGCGATGGCCGCCTCGACGGCGGCCTGGTCCTCGGCCGACCACTGGCGCAGCAATCCCTGATGCGGGTGGCGGCCGAACCGGACGAGGTCGAGCACGGTCAGCCCGTCCGGCGCGGTCGCCGACTGCGGCAACAACCCGAGCCGCAGGGCGGCTTCGCGCGGCGACAGGCTGGCTAGCAGCGCGCCGTCGATCGTCACCGTGCCGGCCGCGAGCGGGTGGAGCCGCGCCAACCCGGCCAGCAGCGTCGATTTGCCGCAGCCGTTCGGCCCGACGATGGCGGTCACCTTACCCGGCGGCAGCCGCACCGACAGGTTCTCGATCACCGGGCGCGCGCCGTAGGCGAGGCGGAGGCCGTCGCCGCGCACGTCGGGCGGGCCGCCCGCTGGCGGCATGGCGACCGGCGCGACGGGCGGCGGGGCGGTTCTGATCACGGCATCCTCCGGGACGGGGCGCGGACCAGCACCCACAACAGGTACGGCCCGCCGACGACAGAGGCGACGACACCCACCGGCACCTCGATCGGCGACATGAGCGTCCGGCCGGCGAGGTCGGCGACGAGGACGAACAGCGCCCCGGCCAGCGCGGCGCCGACGATGGGGACGACACGCGCTCCGGCCAGCCGCCGCGCCGCCTCCGGCGCGACGAAGGCGATCATCCCCACCGGCCCGGCGACGGCGATTGCCAGCGAAGCCGCCACCACCGCCACGCCGATCGCGCCGGCGCGAACCGGTTTCACGCGCACGCCGAGGCCCTGCGCGACGGCGTCCGGCAGCCGCATCAACGAGAGTTCGCGCGCCAGCGCGAACCCAAGCGGCAGGCACAGCGCCAACCCGGCGAGCAGCAGCAGGACCGGACCGCTCGGCCTCGCGTTGAGGCTGCCGACGGTCCACGGATAGGCGGCGTTTGCCGAATCAATGGGCGCGCGGGCGAGCATGAGGTTGGTCACGGAACCGAACACCTGCCCGACGCCGATGCCGACCACGATGAAGCGGTACCCGCGATCCCCTGCCCCGCCGGCGAGTGCGAAGGCGAGCGCCGCGGCGACGGCCGCCCCGGCGAGCGACATCATCGAGGGCGCCATCGAGGTCGAGGCGGCGATGACGGAGGCGACGGCGAACGCGGTCGCACCGCTGGCGATGCCGGTGGTGTCCGGCGTCGCCAGCCGGTTGCGGGCGAGGGTTTGCAGCAGGCAACCGCTCATCCCCAGCGCGAGGCCGACGAGGATGCCCGCCTCGGCCCGGAACAGCCGGAGTTTGCGAACGACGAACACGTCCTTCGAATCGCCGAACCCGGCCAGCGCCAGCAACGCGGCCAGCGGGTCGATCCCCGCCGATCCGAACGCCAGTGACGCGCCAAGCGCGACGGCCAGCGCGACGACGAGGACGGCGACCGCCAGCACCGACCGCACCGACACGAGCACGGTCCAGCGGCCCAGCCCGATCCGCCGGAAACCCGTCGGCACGCCGGCCGCGCGCCATGCCGGATGGTTCGCCCCGATCGCGCTCACAGCGTCGGCACCCGCCGCGCCCGGACGACGGCGACCAGCACCGGCGCGCCGACGAACGCGGTCACGACGCCGAGAGGCAGTTCCGACGGGCGCACCAGCAACCGCGCCAGCACGTCGGCGGTCAGCACCAGCACCGGCCCCAGCAGCGCGCTCACGACCAGCGCCCGGCGCGGGTCCGGCCCGACCAGCGCGCGGGCGGCGAACGGCGCGACCAGCCCAACGAAGGCGATCGGCCCGGCGGCGGCGGTCGCTCCGCCGACCAGGAATGCGACGCCGGTCATCGCAACCACCCGGACCAGCCGTGGGCGGTGTCCCAACCCGGTTGCCACCCGCTCGCCCAGCGCCAGCGCCGCCAGCGGTCGCGCGACGGAGCCGACCAGCACCAATCCGAGCGCGATGGCGGGCAGGACGGCCACGGTCTCCCCCATCGAGCGCCCGGCGAGCGCCCCGATGGTCCAGAAGCGGAGTTCGTCCGCCGTGCGCTGGTTGCCGAGCAGCAGCAGCGAGGTCGTCGCGCCGAGCATGCCGCTCAGCGCTGCCCCGGCGAGGATCAGGCGCAAGGGGTCTTCGCCGTCGCCCTGAACCCGCGCCACCAGCAGCGCGATGCCGCAGCCGGCCAGCGCGCCCACGACGGCGACCCACACCCCGAGCGTGAGCGTACTGGCCCCGAAATGGATCGCCAGCACGACGGCGAACGCCGCGCCCGCGCTGATCCCCAGCAACCCCGGTTCGGCCAGCGGATTCCGCACGGCCGACTGCAATACGACACCCGCTATCCCGAGGGCAAGACCGACGATCAACCCGGCGACCGTGCGCGGCAGGCGCAGGTCGCGCACGACCGTTTGCGCCCAATCGTCGCCGCCGCCGGCCAGCACCGCCAGCGCTTCGCCGGGGCCGACCCGGTTCGCCCCGATCCCCGCCCCGATTGCGAGGCTGAGAAACACGGCAACGACGACGCCGAGCGCGGCCAGTCCCAGCACCCGCGCCTGGCCAGCGCGCCGACGCGGAACCCGGCCCGCATCGCCGGCCGGCTTCGGCCCGCCGCGCGGCAGGTTCGCGGGCATCGCGCGTTGTCCGGGAAGCGTGGCCATCGCACCGTTCCCCCACACCCGGCGTGCGGCGACCGTTCGCCGAATCGAAATCCGACATCCATAGTCAGGATTCCGAGTCTATGGGCGACTCCTGCGGATCGTCAATCGCCGGGCGCGACGGTCGAAGCAACCGTGCCCGGCCCGAACTGGAGGCTTGGGCTGCATTCCACGACCACCCGCACCGTCATTGTGCGCCCCGCCCGCCATCCCGAGCGCCCCAACCGACATCGGACGCCCTGTCCGTCATCCCGAGCCTGTCGAGGGGTGACGGGTTAGGGCACTCGGGATGACGGGCTGGAAGTCACCGACGACCGACAAACTCAGGCGGCGGCAATCGCGCGGCGCAGCGCGGTCGGGCACCATGCCGACAGCAGACACGCACGGATGCAGCACGGAGGGAGCGCATGGACCACACAGGTCGGGTTGCCCTGGTCACCGGAGGATCGCGCGGCATCGGCGCGGCCATCTGCCACGCCCTGGCGGCGGATGGCTGCGCGGTCGCGGTCAACTACCGCACCCGCGCCCACGATGCCCGGTCGGTGGTGGACGAGATCGCCGCCGCCGGCGGGCGCGCCGTCGCGCTGCCGGGCGACGTTTCCGACGCGGTTGCGGTGCACCGGCTGGTCGCGGCGGCGACGGACGCGCTCGGCCCTGTCACGGTGCTCGTGAACAACGCGGCGCTGACGGACTCCCACAAGCCGTGGACGGCGATCGACGAGGACGAATGGGACCGCGTGATGGCGGTCAATCTGAAATCCTGCTTCCTCTGCTTCCGGGCCTGCTACCCGGCGATGCGGGATGCCGGCTGGGGCCGGGTCATCAACATCTCGTCGGTGACGTTCCACCTCGGGCGGCCGAACCTCGTCCACTACGTCGCGTCAAAGGCGGGCATGATCGGCTTCACTCGCTCGCTGGCGCGCGAAGTGGGCGCGGACGGGATCACGGTCAACGCCGTCACCCCCGGCGCGATCCGCACGGAATCCGAAGTCGAACTCTTCCCCGACCAGGAGGGCATCGAGCGCTGGCTGCTGTCCGAACAGGCCGTCAAGCGGCGCGGCACGGCGGAGGACGTGGCGGGCGCGGTCTCCTGGCTCGCCTCCGACGCGGCGGCGTTCGTCTCCGGCCAGACGATCAACGTCGATGGCGGCTGGGCGATGACGTAGTGCCGAGGGCCGAAAATGGTAGGCCGCTTCGTGCTTGCCGACTTGCCGACTCCGTACCTCGGCACTCGGCCCTACGTCATCGCCGGGGCGACTTCGACGCAGGCGTCGTGGAAATCTCCACCGCCGCCGCGGTCGCTGAGGCCGTCCGGGGTGAGGAGGTTCGCCGCGCCGCCGGGGCAGCGGGACGCCCACCAGCCGGAGGACATCGCCACGACGCCGGGGCGGATGCCGTCGCCGACGCGGGCGCGCAGCCGCAGTTCCCCGCGTTCGTTGAAGACGCGGACCGGGTCGCCGTCGGCGATGCCGCGGGCGGCGGCATCGGCAGCGTTGAGGTCGAGCGTGGGTTCGCGTTGCGCGCCGAGGTGCCGGGGCAGGTTGGCGTAGTTCGAGTTCAGGAAATGGACCGCGCCCTTGGCGGTGACGAGCGCGAGCGGGAACTCTCGCCGGGCGACCGGTTCATCGGGCGGGGGAGCGTACCCCGGCAGGGGATCGTGCCCGTCGGCGTCGAGCGTTTCGGACCAGAACTCGCACTTTCCGGACGGGGTCGGGAAGTTGCCCTCGGCGAAGGGACGCCAGTCCTCGGGCAGGTTCAGGCGCGCCCAGCCGTCCGCTTCGAGCCGATCGAAAGTGATGCCGTCGAGGAACGGGTGGCCGCTGGAAAGCGCGGCGCGGGCGAGGTCTTCGTCGGTCTCGAAGAACCCCGGATCGTCGAAACCCATCCGTTGCGCGAGCCGCCGGAAGAACTCGGTGTTGGGAACGGCCTCCCCCAACGGAGCGATTGCCGGACGGTTGAGCGCCAGGTACTCGTGGCCCCATGACCACATCAGGTCGAGGTGCTCCAGTTGGGTCGTCGCGGGCAGCACCCAATCGGCGTGGCGGGCGGTATCAGTCAGGAACTGCTCGTGGACGACGGTGAACAGGTCCTCCCGGCGCAACCCGTCCAGCACCAGCCGCTGGTTCGGCGCGGTCGTGGCGGGGTTCGCGTTCCAGACCACGAGCGCCTTGATCGGCGGGTCGAGGTCCGGGTCGGTCAGCGCCAGTCCGATCTGGACCATGTTGACCGAGCGGATCGATGGGTCCTCCGGCGCGGAGACGGCGTCGGCATCGAGGGCGGTGAAATGGAGGCCGGCGGTCATGTACAGCAGCCCGCCTCCCCGCTCGCGCCACGCGCCGACGAGCGCGGGCAAGGAAGCAATGGCGCGGTACGCCGCCGATCCGTTGGCGCGGTGCTCCATCCCCACCAGCAGCCGGATCGCGGCCGGGCGGGTCGTGGCGTAGGCGCGGGCGAGGCGGACGATCTCCTCGGCATCCAGTCCGGTGATCGCGGCGACGCGCTCCGGCGGGAAATCGGCCAGCCGCTCGCGCAGGAGGTCGAACCCGAGGGTGTGCCGGGCCACGTAGTCGGCGTCGTGCAGGCCCTCGTCCACGATGACGCGCATCAGGCCGAGGGCGAGGGCGCCGTCCGTTCCCGGCAGCGGCTGGAGGTGCCAGTCGGCGGCGCGGGCGGTTCGTGTACGCGCTGGGTCGATGACCACCACGGTCGCGCCGTTCGCCTTCGCCTCGCGGACGAACGGCCAGAGGTGCAGGTTGGTGACGACGGTATTCGTTCCCCAGAGGATGATGAACCGGCTGTGCGCGATGTCCGCCGGCAGCATCCCGGTCGTCGTGCCGATCGCGGCCTCGATGCCGCTGCCGCCGGCGCTGCCGCAAACGGCGCGCTCCAGCCGGGTCGCGCCGAGGCGGGCGAAGAAGCGCGCTTCCACGCTGTGGCACTGGACCAGCCCCATCGTGCCGAGGTAGGAGAACGGCAGGATCGCGGTCGGGCCGTGCGTTGCCGCGATCCCATCAAGCCGCCCGGCGATGGCGTCGAGCGCCTCATCCCACGTCGCGCGCTCGAACCGGCCGGAGCCTTTCGGGCCGACCCGGCGCAGCGGGTGGAGCACCCGGTCCGGGCTGTAGACGCGCTCCAGGAACGGATTCACCTTGGCGCAGAGCCCGCCCCGCGTGATCGGGTGGGCGGGATCGCCGGCCATCTTGACGGCGCGGCCGTCCTCGACCGTGACCACCCAGGCGCAGGTATCCGGGCAATCGTGCGGGCACGCGCCGCGCACCAATCGTTGGTGAGAAGAACTCGAGTCGGTGGCCATGCGTGTGGCCCTCTCGGTCGGCGGCGACGCGGCGAATCGCACAGGCATCCAGCATAGGACCGGCGCGGGCGGCGTCAAGCAGGTTCGGCGCGAGCCGCCACCGCCGGTACCGTCGTCAGCCCGAATTTGATAGTCGTCATACCGAGCCAGTCGAGGGATCTCGTCGTCCGCATAGTGCCGGAGCGAACGAGGTCCCGCGACAGGCTCGGGATGACGACAAGATGTGCGCTCGACACCAGCGTCGGACACACGCCAGACCCGGCGAACTGGTCTGCCTGACCCGTTCGGCTTCGCGCTGGCCGTCTTCGGAGCCAAAACCTAACAGCTTGGGCCGGGCCGATAGGCGACCGCGCTGCCGGCGCGCGAACCGGGTTCGCTACACCTTCATCCGCGGGTCGAGCACGTCGCGCAGGCCGTCGCCGAGGATGTTGAACCCGAGGACGGCGATGAAGATCGCCATGCCGGGCGCGAACGCCGTCCACGGCGCGAACATCATGAACCCGCGGCCGGAGGCGAGCATGGAGCCCCAGCTCGGTTCCGGCGGCTGCGCCCCGAGCCCAAGGAACGACAGCCCGGCCTCGGACAGGATGGCGTAGGAAATGGCCAGCGTCGTCTGCACCAGCAGCGGGGCCATCGCGTTCGGCAGGACGTGCCGCAGCATGATCCGCAATCCGCTCGCGCCGCTGGCGCGGCTGGCCTCGACGTACTGCTCCTGCGCGATCACCAGCCCGGCTGCGCGCGTCACCCGCACGAAGATCGGGATGAAGATGATGCCGATGGCCACCATCACGTTGGCGAGCGACGGCCCGAGCACCGCCAGCACCGCGATCGCCAGCAGGATCGACGGGAAGGCGAAGAGGATGTCGGCGAAGCGCATGATGATCAGGTCCCACGCGCCGCCGTAGTAGGCGGCGACGAGACCGAGCGACCCGCCGATGAACAATCCGATGGCGACCGAGATCGCCGCCACCTGCACGGAGATCCGTGCCCCGAAAAGGACCCGGCTGAAGACGTCGCGGCCGAGTTCGTCGGTGCCGAGCGGATAGGTCGCGCTCGGCCCGACCAGTTGGTCGGTCGTGAACTGCTCGTACGGCGAGTGCGGCGCGATGAGCGGGGCGAAGACGGCCGCGAGGATCACCAGCAGCACGACCGCGCCGCCGAAGATCGCCAGCTTGTTCCTCGCCAGGCGCCGCACCCACCACGGCATCGCCGAGCGCCGCTCGACGACGAGGCTGGGGGAAATCGTCGCGGTTGTCGCCATCGATGTCCCCTCCCTCAACCGACCCGCAGGCGCGGGTCGAGGTACGTGTAGATCACGTCAACGACCAGGTTGATCAGCATGAAGACGAGCGTCACCAGCAGCACGACCGTTTGCAGCACCGGATAGTCGCGCTGGTTCACCGCCAGCAGCGCGAAGGTCGCCACGCCCGGCAGGTAGAAGACCGCCTCGACGAGGAACGCGCCGCCGAAGATGTAGCCGAACTCCATCCCGATGACGGTGATGACCGGGATCAGGGCGTTTTTCAGCAGGTGCCCGCGGGTGATAACGCCCTCGCGCAACCCCTTCGCGCGCGCCGTCCGCACGTAGTCCTGCCGCACGACCTCCAGCATCGACGAACGGGTCATCCGCATGATGACCGAGGCGGAGACCAGCCCCAGCGACAGGGCGGGCAGGACCATGCACTTGATGTTGCCGATGGGGTCTTCGGAGAACGGGACGTACCCGCCCGGCGGGAACCACTGCACCTTGATCGCGAAGACGAACGCCAGCAGCGTGCCCAGCCAGAAGTTGGGCAGCGACAGGCCGATCATGCCGAAGCTGGTCAGCCCGACGTCGATGGCGGTGTTGTGCTTGATCGCGGCCAGCACGCCCAGCGGCACCGCAATGACGACGGCGATCAGCATCGCCAGCAGGGTCAACTCGGCGGTGATCGGCAGCCGGGTGGCAAGTTCGCTGCGGATGTCGGCGCCGGTGGTGATCGACATGCCGAGGTCGCCGCGGAAGAGGCTGCCGATCCAGTCGAAATACTGGGCCCACATCGGCTGGTCGAGCCCGTGCTTCTCGCGGAAGGCCGCGATCGCCTCCGGCGTCGGCTTCGTCCCGAGGAAGACCACCGCGGCATCCCCGGGGATCAACCGCATGGTGACGAAGACGAGGATCGACATCCCGATCAGCACCGGGACCATCGACAGGAGCCGGGTCCGGATGTAGCGGAGCATTGATGTCCCTCGGCGCGACGCCGGCGGGGATCGACCCCGCCGGCGCCGCGCGCTGACCAGACCCTACTTGTCGAGCCAGACCTCGCGGGCCCACCGCATCATGCCGGTCGGCAGCGGGGTGAAGCCCTGCACGTAGTCCTGCTGCGCCTGGATGATCCGGTTGTTGGTGCCCGCCGCCACCGGGGCGAGGGTGAAGATGCGCTCCTGGACCTGGTCGTAGATGGCCTTGCGGCCTTCCCGCTCGAAGGTGGCGCGCCCCTCTTCGAGCAGCCGATCGACCTCGGGGTCGGAGAACAACTGCGGGTTGAACCCCTCGCCGGTGTGGAACTCGGGGTACAGGAATTCGTCCGGGTCGATGAACGGGCCGCCCCAGCCGCACACCATCATGTCGAAGTCGTTGCCGCCGAAGACGTCGTTGATGAAGGTCCCCCATTCGAGGTTGACGATCTGGGCGTTGATGCCGATCGCCCGCAGCGCCTCCTGGTCGATTGCCGCTTCGCCGGCGAGGTCGGCGTAAGCGGGCGAGACCTTGAGGGTGGTCTCGAAACCGTCCGCGAACCCGGCCTCGGCCAGCAGCGCCTTGGCCTTCTCGACGTCCGGCGTTTCCGGGTAGAGCTGCAGGTCCTCGGCGTAGGCCCAGCTCCACTGGGGCACGATGCCGCCGGTCAGCGGGATCGCCTGCCCGAACATGACGTTGTCGGCGATCGCCTTGCGGTTCTTGGCGAACGCCACCGCCTGCCGCACCAGCGGGTTGTCGAACGGCGCCCGAGTGCAGTTCATCGAGATGTATGCCCAGTCGCAGCTCCCCTTTTCGAGGGCGATGGCCTGGACGCCGGGCATCGCGCTGAGCTGCCGGTAGTCTTTCTTCGCCAGCGACTGGACGAGGTCCACCTGCTTGGTGATGGCCGCGTTCAGGCGCGAGGTGTCGTCGGAGATGAACAAGATCTCCAGCTCATCGACGAACGGCTGGCCCGGCACGTAGTACTCGGCGTTCTTGACCAGCTTGACCGACTTGCCCGGTTCGTACGACACGAACTTGAACGGCCCGGTGCCGACCATCGTGGTCTGCAGGTCGCCCGTCTCCTCGACGACGTGCTTCGGCACCATGGCCGCCCAAGGCGACGCCATGAAGTCGAGGAACGGACCGGTCACCGAGGAAAAGCGGACCTCGACCGTGGCCGGATCGACGACCGTGACCTCGTCCACCGACGCGTACATGTAGGCGTTCGGCGACCCGGTGGCCGGGTCCTTCTGCCGGTCCATCGAGAACTTGACGTCCTCGGCGGTGAACGGCTGGCCGTCGTGCCAGGTCACGCCTTCGCGCAGCTTGAACGTGTAGAGTAGCCGGTCCTCCGAGATCTCGACCGATTCGGCGAGATCCGGCGTCACCTCGTTGAGTTCCTTGTCGTACTGCATCAGCGAGCCGTAGACGTGCTCGGTGACCAGCGCGGTGGAGTACGCCGACGAGATCATCGGGTCCAGCCCGACCGGGTCGGTCGAGGTGGCGATGCGGAGCGTGCCGCCCGGCTTCGGTTCGCCTTGGCGGGCAAGGGCGAAGGGGCGAACGCGGCCGGCGGCGCCCGCGTCGCGCCCGCCGATGACGAGTGCGCCGGACGCCGCCGCCGCCCCCTGGATCAGGGACCGGCGGTTGATCGTCAGGCCTCGGATTTTTTCGACCAGCGCGGTTTCGTTCGTCCTGGACACGTGCGACCTCCCGGTCCTGCGTGTGATACGACGTGACGGAGCTTGCCGCGGCGTCCCCCGCGGCGCGGCCTCCCTCCCGGTCAGGCTTCGGCGAAGCCCATGAACGCGCGGACGGTGCTGACGAACTTTTCCTGCTCCTCGACGAACGGGGAGTGCCCGCTCTTCTCGAAGACGACGAGTTCGCTGTTCGGGATGCCCTCCGCGATCAGTTCGGACTGGCCCAGCGGCGTCACCCAGTCGTGCCGGGCGCCGGTGATGAGCGTCGGCACGGTGATTTCCCCGAGGCGCGGCCGGACGTCATACGACGGGATCACCTCGCGGAACATGTAGGCGGCGATTTCCGGATTCGGCCGCCCGCGCTTGCCGCCCTCGCGGTAGGCGTCGTCCCACCGGTAGTAGTAGAGCGGCATCACGATCTCCCACCACGCGCCGAACTCGTCGTCGGTGGTGATCCGGCCCTCGAAAAGCTCCGGGATCGCCGCGATCTGCTCGGGCGTCCCCTTCTTCGCCGCCTCGACCTTGGCGGCTTCCCAGAACTCGTGGCTCGGCGAGGTCGTGACAAGGATCAGCCGCTTGACCGCCTCCGGGTACCGGAGCGCGTACACCAGCGCCCAGAAGCCGCCGAAGGAGTTGCCGAGCACGTTGACCTTGCCCAGGCCGAGCTGCTTCCGGAGCGCCTCGACGTCGTCGGCCATCTGCTCGATGGTGCAGCTTTCCAGCGACACGTCGCGGCTCGAACGGCCGGAGCCCCGGTGGTCGATGTAAATCAGTTGCATGTCCTCGGCAAGCGGGGACAGCCACGGGCGGAAGTAGGTGTGGTCCATGCCGGGGCCGCCGTGGAGGACGAAGCAGACTTCGCGCTCCCGCAGGTCAGGGCCGTCCGGCACGTACCCCGCCCCTTCGACATCGAAAAAGATCTCGACCCCGTTCACCGTCGCGAGCACGCGTCCTCCGAACCGAAAAACCCGTCGGCGGGCACGCGCCCGCCGTCTGCGCGAGGAACCCGAACGCAGCCGAAGATGGAAGGTGCCGCCGGGCGACGGGACGAGATGGCGTTGCCGGCGCGTCATGATGCTAACAGGGGTTCCGCAAAATGGAAACGATTGCATCATGAAGCACGAGCGCTTGCCGCGTGGGGTCGGCGACGGCGCGAAACAGAGGTCGCCCATGGTTGGCGCGAACCGCCGCTGGTGGCGTTCGAAAGCGTCGTCAGGATATCCGGCGAACCCGGCAGCGCAGCCCGGACACGGCTTGACACCCCGGCCCGATGATCTAAGATCACTCCGTGATTCATTCACAGCAAAACCGAAAATCAATTTCAACGGCGCATTCCGGCGGAAACGGGCGGGGCGCGCGGCAGCGCGGGCTCGACTGCCTCGCGCTGATCGACAAGCGGCTGCCGACCCTGTCCGGGACGTCCCGGCAGGTCGCGGAGGCGATCCTGCGCGACCCGTGGGCCGTGCTGGACATGACCATCTCCGAGGTCGCCGCCGCCAGCGAGGTCAGCCTGCCGTCGGTCACCCGCTTCTGCCGCGCGATGGGCTACGCCGGGTACCGCGAACTGGTCCAGGAACTGGCCCGCTCGCTCGGCCGGGCCGATTCGCGGTCGCTGGACGAGATCCCCTCCCCGGCCGACCACGCCGGCGCGCTGTCGGGCATGGCCGCCGAGATCGTCGCCATCCAGGTCGGCGCGCTGCAGGACACCCTGCGGGCGCTCGACTTCGCAGCCGTCGAGCGGGCGGTGGACGCGCTCTGCGCCACCCGCCACGCGATGGCGGTCGGCTCCGGCGGCGCGTACGTCTCGGCGCTCGGGATGGCGTTCAAGCTCGGCTGGTCCGGCGTCCCGATCGCCGGCGCCTCGCCGGACATGTTCGTCCACCAGCTCGCCGCGGTCGGCCCGGGCGACGTGGTCATCGCGCTCTCGCACCAGGGGCGCACCCGCGACACGCTCGGGGTCATGCGGCTGGCGCGCGCCCACGGGGCCACGGTGATCGCGATCACCGCCGTGCCGAACTCGCCGATGCTGGCCGAAGCCGACATCGCGCTGGCGGCCTTCTCGGCCGACCTCGCGCGGGCCGGCACGCTGCTGGTCGCGAACAGCGCGGAACTGCTGGTGGCCGACATTCTCGCGGCCGCCGTCGCCGACCGCCGCGGCGGGGACGGCGCCCGGCGGGACGCGGTGACGCAATGGATCGAAGAGGAATTGCGGGTTGGCCTGGTCGGCGGGACGACCCGCCGGCGCCGGCGCGGCAGCCAGCCGACCGACGATTTGTCGAAGGAGACCGAACGTGGGTAGTTACGAAATCGTGTGCAAGCGTTGCGGCGGGTCCGTCCCGACGGCGACCTACCACCGGATCTGCCCGGCCTGCGGAGGCGACGTCGCGTTCCGCTATGACCTCGCGGATGCCCGCCTCGACCGCGACCTGCCGGGTTTGTGGCGGTTCATCGACCTGCTGCCGTTCGAGGACCCGGCCGACGTCGTCTCGCTCGGCGAGGGCAACACGCCGCTGCTGCCGGCCCGGCTCGCGGCGGACGCCGGCTGCGACCTGCGCTGGAAGGTCGAGGGGATGAACCCGACCGGGGCGCAAAAGGACCGCGGACTGGCGGCCGCCATCGCCAAGGGACGGGCGTTCGGGTTCGAGAGCGCGATCATCGCCTCGACCGGCTCGGCCGGGTTGTCGTCGGCCGCCTACGCGGCACGGGCGGGGATGCGGCACGCCGTCCTCGTCAGCGAAGGAACGCCGGTCGAGCGGGTGATCCCGATGGCGGCGCTCGGTTCGCGCATCTTCGAGGTCGCCGGCACCATCGAGGACACGCTGGAACTGCTGGCCGCCGCCCGCGACCGCTACGGGGCGTACGAGACCTCGACCTACCGGCGGGCCAACCCCTACCAGGGGGAAGGCGCCAAGACCCTCGGCTACGAGATCATCCTGCAAATGGGCGACCAGATTCCCGACTGGGTCGTCATCCCGGTGGGCGGCGGCGGCACGCTCGGCGCGGTCTGGCGGGGCATGCTCGACCTCGTTGAACTCGGCGTCATCGACCGGCTGCCGCGCATCGCCGGGGTGCAGCCGGCGGACTACAACGCGCTGGAGATCGCCGAACGGGACGGGCTGTCGAGCGAGGAAGACCTGCTGGCGATCCCGTTCGAGAACACGCCGCCGACGGTGCTGGTGAAGTTGCAGCACACCTTCCCCTACGACGGCGTCGAGGCGCTGGACGCGATCCGCTCGACCGGCGGCGCCATCGTCACCGCCACCGACGAGGAGGCGTTCGCGGCGCATGCCGAAATCGGCGCGAGCGAGGGGATGTACGTCGAGCCGTCGTCGGCCGCGAGCCTGGTCGGCATCCGGAAACTGGTCGAAGCCGGGCGGATCAAGCCGGGCGAAACGGTCGTCGGGGTGCTCACCGGCTCCGGGCACCGAGAAACGCACGTGCTGGCGGCGCGCGGCGGCGTCGCCATCGAGAAGATCTCGCCGAAGGACGGGCTGGAGCGGTTGGCGGAATTCGCCGGAGCCGGCGTGAACACGGGAGCGGCGGCGTGAGCGGCCGGTTCGCGGGGCGCGCCGCGCTCGTCACCGGCGGCGGCAAGGGCATCGGGCGGGCGGTCGCGCTGCGGCTGGCTTCGGAAGGAGCGGCGGTTGCCGTCGCCGGGCGGGAGCCGGGCGCGATCGAAGCGGTGGCCGCCGAGATCGAGCGCGGCGGCGGGAGGGCGCTGGCCCGGTCGCTGGACGTCGCCGACGAGGCGGCGGTCGATGCGCTGGTGGCCGAGACCGCGGACATGTTCGGCGGCCTCGACGTGCTGGTCAACAACGCCGCCCTGACCGCGATGAGCCGGATCGGGTTCGCGCCGGTGCTGGAGATGGATACGGCCGAGTGGCAGCGCGTGCTCGGGGTGAACCTGTCCGGCGCGTTCTACGCTTCGCGCGCCGCCGGGCGCATCATGCGCGACGCCGGGCGCGGCGCGATCGTCAACATCTCCTCCGTCCACGCCCACATGCCGCACGCGCTGACGCCGCACTACGACGCGACCAAGGCGGCGCTGGAAGCGCTGACCCGGAACATGGCGCTGGCGCTCGGCGGGCGCGGGGTGCGGGTGAACGCCGTCGCCCCGGGCCCGATCGACGTCGGCGGCCAGACCGATGTCTACACCCCGGAGCAGCGGGCCGCCCAGCGGCGCTCGACCGCGCTCGAACGATCCGGACAGCCGGAGGAGGTCGCGGCGGTGGTCGCGTTCCTCGCCTCCGACGAAGGCAGTTACGTGACGGGGCAGACCTGGGTGGTGGACGGCGGGTTCCTGATCCGCCACGCCGGGATGTCCAGCGGAACCGACGACTGACGCGGCGCCGGGACGGCCCGGCTGGCCAGATCGACGATGCTTCCGACGCCGGGAGCGAAAGGAGGGCAGCGGAGCCGACGCACGCACCGAATCCACGACGCGATCGATTTCCGCGCGAGCGGCGGGGCACGATCACCACGAGGAGAGGACGAACGTGGACGAACCACAGGCGATCAAGGCGAAGACCAGCCGGCGCGGGCTGATCCTGAAGGCGGGCGCGGTGGCGGGCGGCGCTGCCCTCGCGACGGCGACCGGCCGCCGCTACGCCACCGCGACCGCGTCCGGGCCGACGGTCATCGTCAAGGGCAACAGCCGGCGGCTCCAGGGCGATACCCTGACCGTCGCCTACATGGAATCGGGCACCTACGACGCCGCCGCCCGCGCCATCGCGCCAGAATTCGAGGAGGCGCACGGCGTCGCGGTCGAGGTGGTGGCCTTTCCCTACCAGAACCTGCACGACAACGTCGCCACCGACCTGGTGACCGGCACCGGCGCCTACGACGTGATCGACGTCGCCTTCCAGTGGGACGGCGAGTTCGCGCCCTACCTCGTGCCGCTGGACGACATGGTCGCCCGCGACGGCATCGACGGCGACCTGTTCATCCCCAACCAGTGGGCGCTTTCCGGCCTCTGGGACGGCAAGCGGATGGGCATTCCCAACGCGAACGACGCGATGGGCATCCTCTACCGCACCGACCTTTACGAGGCGGCCGGCGTCGAGCCGCCGGCGACCTGGCAGCAGTACAACGAGAACGCCGCCAAGCTCACCGCCGACGGCATCTACGGCGCGTCGTGGGTGGGGCTCGGCGAGCAGCTGCAGGCCTACTGGCTTAGCCGCTACTGGGAGCAGGGCCAGCCGCTCTGCGACGAGAACTGGCGCCCGCTGTTCAACAACGCCGAGGGCGTCAAGGCGATCGAGCTGCTGCGGGAAGCCCTCCCCTACACGCCGGCCGGCATGCCGGGCTGGGGCATTCCCGAGCACAAGAACGCGGTGCTCAACGGCGAGGTGGCGCAGGCCGAACTCTGGCCGAGTTTCATCCGCGCCGACGCCCGCAACGCCGAGATCTCGAAGATCGTGGACAAGTGGGCGCTGAGCCCGTTCCCCGGCCCGTCCGAACTGAGCGCGTGGAACCTCGCCATCCCGGCCACCAGCCAGAAGCAGGACATGGCCTGGGAGTGGATCAAGATGTACACGTCGCCGGAGAACGCGAAGCGCTTCGCGCTCGAGTTCGGCATCGGCTCGCCGCAATTGGCGACATGGAGCGATCCGGAGCTGCTGGAGCTGTACCCCGAGTACCCGGTGATCCTGGAAGCGATCCAGGCCGGCAAGCCGATCTGGCGCATCCCGCAGTTCCCGGCCGCGTGGGACATCCTGCAGAAGGAACTGGAGCGGACCGTCTACCAGGGCGCCGACCCGCAGCAGACCCTCGACACCATCGCCGCCGAGTGGAACAAGCTGCTCGACAGCAACCCGCCGACGGCCACCTACGTCGAGTAACGACACCCGTCCTATCGTCATCCCGCCGATCGTCATCCCGAGCCTGTCGAGGGATCTCGTCGCTCCGCGACTTCTCGACTCGTACACGCGATCCCTCGACAAGCTCGGGATGCCCTAGTCGAAACCACCGGCCGGCGCCCTTCGCCAAAGGGCGCCGGCCACCGCCCCGGAGACCGATCCGCATGGCTGCCACCGGCCCCACGACCATCGCGACGCCGGCGACCTCCCGGCCTGCGCGCCGCCGCCGGTGGCGGCTGGCCGACACCCCCACCTTCGTCATCTTCCTGCTGCCGGCCGTGGTCTTCCTCGCGCTGACCAGCGTCTACCCGCTCCTGTACACGCTCTGGCTGAGCTTCCACGACTGGTACCTGAACCGGCCGGGCATGGTCCCGGAGTTCGTCGGGCTCGGTTCGTACCAGGCAGTGCTGGCGGACCAGGTCTTCCGCACCTCGGCGCTCAACACCGCGATCTTCGCCACCGGCACGGTGGCGGCGGAACTGGTGCTCGGGTTGGGGCTGGCGCTGGCGGTCGCCCGTGAAGGGGTGGGCATCCGCGTCGTGCGCTCGATCCTGCTGATCCCGATGATCATGACCCCGGTCGTCGTCGGCGTGCTTTGGCGCATCCTGCTGTTCGACAACGGGCTGCTCAACTACATGCTGGAATCGGTCGGGTTGCCGCGCATTCTCTGGTTCGTGGACCCGCGCTGGGCCTTCATCGGCGTCATGCTGGTCGATATCTGGCAGTGGACGCCCTTCGTGCTGATCGTGATGACCGCGGCGATCGCCGCGCTGCCCAGCGAGCCGTTCCGCGCCGCCCAGATCGACGGCGCGTCCCGCTGGCAGGTCTTCCGCTACCTGACGCTGCCGATGCTGCTGCCCGTCCTGCTCGTCACCGGGCTGCTGCGGTTCATGGACGCGATCAAGGTCTTCGACACCATCTACGTGCTCACCAACGGCGGCCCCGGGTACGCCACGGAAATGCTGTCGTCATACATCTACAAGCAGGGGCTGCGCTACTTCAACGTGGGCTGGGCATCGGCCGCGTCGTGGATGTTCCTCGCGGTGGTGGTCGCGCTCTCGATCGTGATCGTCAAGGCCCGGGCGCGCGCTTCGCGCTCGGCGGCGGTGTAGAGGAGGATCGCCCGATGGTTGCGGTATCCCAAACCGGGCCGGTCCCGCCGCGCCCCCGCCGCCGGTCGTCGCCGGTCGCCGGGGTCGCCTTCGAGGTGCTGCGCTGGGGCGCGATGATCGCCGCGCTGCTGGCGGTGCTGGTCCCGTTCCTGTGGCTGGTGACGACCTCGCTCAAGCACGAGGTCGATTACCTCGCCTACCCGCCGCGGCTGCTGGTCGAGAACTGGACGACCGAGGGCTACGAAACCCTCTTCAGCCGGAACGACCTCGGCCACTTCTTCATGAACTCCGTCGTGGTCACTACGGTCTCGACCGCGCTGGCCGTCGTCCTCGGGTCGCTGGCGGCCTACACGCTGGCGCGGGCGAAACTGCCGTTCAAACTCAACGGCATCCTCGCCTTCTGGATGCTGCTGACGCGGATGTACCCGGCGATCGCCACCGCGATCCCCTATTTCCTCATCATCCGGAACCTGCAACTTCTCGATACCCGGATCGCGCTGATCGTGACCTACACGGCGTTCAACCTGCCGTTCGTGATCTGGCTGATGATCGGGTTTTTCGAGGAGGTTCCGGCCGAACTGGAGCGGGCCGCGATGATCGACGGCTGCTCGGCGTGGCAGCGGTTCACCAGGATCGTGCTGCCGATCTCCGGCCCGGCGCTGGTCGCCACCGCGATCCTGTCCGCCATCCTCGCCTGGAACGAGTTCCTGTTCGCGGTGATGCTGACCCGGATCGAGGCGAAGACGCTGCCGGTGGTGATGGCCGGGTTCATCACCGACAAGGGGATGCTCTGGGACCAGATGACCGCGCTCGGCGTGATCACGGTGCTGCCGGTTTTGGTGTTCGCGGTCGCGGTCCAGCGCTACCTCGTCCGGGGCCTGACCCTGGGCGCGGTCAAGGAGTAGGAAACACAGGTGGCCAGCGTCGAATTCGTCAACGTCACCAAGCGCTTCGGCAAGGTCGAGGCCGTGCGCGACCTGTCGCTCTCCATCGCGGACGGCGAGTTCATGACCTTCGTCGGCCCCTCCGGCTGCGGCAAGAGCACCACGCTCAACATGCTCGCCGGGCTGGAAGACGTCTCCGACGGCACGATCCTGATCGGCGGGGAGGACGTCACGAACGTCCCGCCGGGGGACCGCGACATCGCGATGGTCTTCCAGAGTTACGCGCTCTACCCGCACATGAGCGTGCGCGACAACATGGGGTTCGCGCTGAAGGTGCACGGGGAGCCGAAAGCCGCCATCGCCGGGAAGGTCGATCGCGCGGCGCACATGTTGAGCATCACCGACCTGCTCGACCGCAAGCCGAAGCAACTCTCCGGCGGGCAGCGGCAGCGGGTGGCGCTCGGCCGCGCCCTCGTGCGGGAGCCGCGCCTGTTCCTGCTCGACGAACCGCTCTCCAACCTCGACGCCAAGCTGCGCGTGCAGATGCGCGCCGAGTTGAAGCTGCTGTTCGAGCGACTGGAAACCACGGTCGTCTACGTCACCCACGACCAGGCCGAGGCGATGACGCTCTCCGACCGCGTCGCGATCTTCGACAAAGGCGTGGTGCAGCAGGTCGGCACGCCGCTCGACCTGTACGAGTCGCCGGTCAACACGTTCGTCGCCGGCTTCCTCGGCTCGCCGCCGATGACGTTCCTCGACGCCGCGGTGGCCGACGGCGCGAACGGCCCAGTGCTCGCCGGAGACGGATTCGCCTTCGCCGCGCCGCCTACGGCCCCGCTCGCGCGCGGGCAGCAAGTGACGGTCGGCATCCGCCCGGAGGACATCGTGCTGGACCGCTCTCCCAACGGTCACCCGGCCGCAAGCGCAATCTCGCTGGTGGAACCGATGGGCTCGACGACGATCCTCTACGCCCCGCTGGGCGGCAAGCTGATCGCGATCGAGACCGACAAGACCACCGACCTGACGGCGGGCGATGCGGTCGGCATCGGCATCGAGCCGGGCCGGCTGCACCTGTTCGACCGCGAGTCCGGGCGGTCGCTGGCCTCCTGATCGAGGACCGAGGGCCAGGAGAGAAGGGGCCGCGACCTTGCAGTCGCGGCTCCTTCTCCATCGCCACCCCGCCGGTCACGCGCCCTGTGCCTGCTCGCGCTTCACGAAACTGATCGTCCCCTCGCTCTCGACGTAGGCCGCCTTCACCTGGGACGGGTCCTCGATACCCTCCAGGCGCATCTGGCCCAGCAGTTCCTCTTCGGTCAGGTACTCGGCGCGCATGTTCCGGCGCAGGAGGCGGCCGTCGCGGACGACGGGCAGGGCCGACGGCGACACCAGTTTCTCGATCGCCGGCACCTTGTACGTGATCCAGTTGAGCACGTAACTCCAGCCGATCAGCGTCAGCACGATGACGATGCCGTCGGTGACGCTCGTGTATTCGCCCATGCTCTTGCCGGCCGCCTCAGCGACGAGGACCACGACGACCAGGTCCATCATGCCGACCGACCCGACGGTGCGCCACGGGATGATGCGGAGCAGGACGAGCAGCACGAAGTACACGACGGTGCCGCGCAGCACCGCCTCCAGCAGGTTCGCTTCCGGCACGAACACGGCCGGCCAATCGATCTGGAGCAACGGCAAGTCGTTCATGGCCCATCGTTGCGCTCCCCACGATCCGTGGCAACCACCGGCGCCGCCTGCGACCGGCGTCCATCCTCGACCGGCGCCGGGCGCCGGTCATTGGCGGGAGCGACGGCCGCACTCGTCGTTTCATCGAGGCAATCCGCGACATCGCACCGCTGCTGCCATGCGCCGCCCGAACGCTCGGCGCACGGCGCGCCGTGGCCGGGGGCGAACGACTCCGTCGTCCCAGCGTGCCCCACCGGCCGGTGGGCCTCGCACGCCGATGGCCGCCCCGTCCCCCGAAGGGTGGCCGGGCGGCCATCGGCGTGCGATGGAGAGGCTCCCGCTACCCCGCGTGCAGCATCGCCACCGAATAGAGCGGCACGTCGCGCAGCCGGAGACGGTGGATCTCGCCCTCGTGCGACATTTCGCCGGACGGCGCGCCCGCCGGTGCGTGCAGCGACATCCGCTCATGCGACTCCGGCAACCTGACGTCCAGCAAGACCTCACCGGCGTCGGGCACCGCGTCCAGCGCCTCGTCGTAACCGTAGCGGATGAGGTGGACGGCGATGCCGCCCTCCACCCGCTGCAGGTTGACCGCCACGTTGTCGTCGCCGGTCACGCGCACCTGTGGCCCGTCCGCGAGGTGCTCGATGCCGAGGTCCTCTTCGGGACGGAGCAGCGTGACGCCGGGGTGGTCGGCGATGCGCGCGCGCTCGGCATCGGGCAGGTTCGCCGCCAGTTTGCCCAGCGCGACGATGCGGCCGCCGGCGGCGAGGAAGCCCGTGATCGCCGCCGCCTGGGCATCCGTCAGGAACGAGCAGTCCGGCAGCACCAGCGTGCGGTACCGGCCGAGGTCGTCCGCCGTCACCGTGTCCTGCCGCAGCGTGCCGTCCGGGAAGAAGACGACGTCGAACGGCTGGTTGGCGTCCGACAGCGCGTCGCAGGCGACCCAGAACGGGATCGCCGCGCCCTGCGAGGCGTTGACCTGGTTGTTGGCGACGTCGCTGCTGGCGGCCGGGCCGAAGTTGCTCCCGACCGAGTAGACGACGCCGACCTCGTTGGCCGTGGTGCGGCTGAAGAGCGGTTCGTTGTCGGCGAGGAACGACTGGATCTCCACGCACAGGTCGTGCGGCGCCCAGAACGAATCCTCGACGATGCTGCCCATCCACGCCCCGTAGGGCACGCTCATGTTCGCGCCGAGCGCCGCGGCCTCGTAGAGCGAGAGGCGGAACAGGTCGTGTCCCTTGCCCGCTTTCAGCTTGCCGACCAGTTCCGGCACCACGCCGCCGTAGGGGTTTTCGACGACGACCACCGGCTTCGGCCCGGCGAAGCCCGCCACGTAGCGGTACCACGTCGGCTGTTTGTACCGCGTGTTCCGCATTTCAGTGATGATCAGATCGACCTTCGGCTCCAGCGCGTAGTACTGGTCGAGCAGGTTGAAGAAGTTGCCGGAGACCAGCACCTCCCGGCCCTTGCTGGCGGCGTACTCGCGCGCGTAGTCGGCGATCTCCGCGAAGTAGCGGGTGATCGCGCCGCGCTGGAACCGGATGTAGTGCCAGTACAGCGGCGCGGACTCGCGGTCGCTCTTGAAGTCGATCCCCTGCGACAGCAGCCACTGGCCGTAGTGGAACGTCTCCAGATCGACCCCGTCGAGGTCGGCCGGGCGCTCATCGGCCGGCAGCCCGTGCAGATATTCGCGGAACTGCCCCATGCAGTCCTTGCAGAAGCAGCCGCCGTACTGGAGGCTCGTCAGCGGCAACTCGGCCTCGTCGAGCTGCACGCCGTCCACCCCGGCGTCGATCTGGATGCGGACGATCGCCTTCAGGTACTCCCGCCAGACCGGGTTGTTCCGGTCCATCGTGTAGCAGTAGTGCTCGCGGTCCGGGCACTCGACCCAGTGCGCGTGGCAGGGCTGGCCGAAGATGTCGCGCGAGCAGCACTCCTCCAGCAGGTCCGTAACCGGCTCGCCGAGCGCGTTGACCAGCCCGCCGGGGAAGTACTGCTCGAAGGGCGGCCACAGTTTCGGGTAGCGGTTCTGCGAGAACTCCCGCAGCCCGAGCCAGCCGCGCTTGCCGACGCCGCGCAATTCGTTCAGCGCCAGCACCCGGTCCTCGTCCTCCGAGAGTTCGGCCGGGAACTCCCAGCCCTGCACCTCGAAGACGATGCCGAAGACCTTGATCCCGTGCTTGCGGCACTCGGCGATGAACTCGGCGTCGTTGACGAAGCCGTACATGCGGAAGCGCGGGTCGATCTCCCCGAACGCTTCTTCTTCGAGATAGGGCAGGGAGATCGAGCCGCCGCCGAGGGCGGACCAAACCAGCACCGTGGACCGGTAGTCCCGCAGGTCATCCACCATCTTCAGCCGGCGCGGCGGCAGGCTGGGGTGGTAGCAGTGCTGGCCGGGGAACCAGGCGTCGAAGTAGACCCCGCGTTCGATGGCGACGCTCATTCGGCGGCCACCCCGGCGGCGGCGGGGTACTCGTTCGCCCGCAGGAAAGAGAACTGGGTGCTGTTCGGGTCGTGGCCGGAGCGGTCGCCGTCCGCCCAGAAGGCGGCCATGTCGGCGACGACCTCGCGACCCCACGCCGCCAGTTCCTGCCGCTTCTCCGGGGTGTCCTTCGTCAATTCGCGAATCCAGTCGGTCCCGAGCTGGACGTGGGTCCGCTCGTCGGCCTGCAGGTAGTCGGCCAGTTCGGCAATCCGGTCGAACCCGCGCTCCTCGGCGTGCTCGCGCCACTCGCGCAGGGTGTTCATGAGGTTGCGCTCTGCCCACGAGTTCGTGACCGCGATCCGGCGCAGCGGGTCCTCGTCGTTCTGCATCCACCACCACAGCAGCGACCACGGGCCGTAGCCGAGTTCGCCGCCCAACTCTTCCTCGACCGCCTTGGCGACGATTTCGATGTGCCGCGCCTCGTCCCACATCTGGTGGGCGAGTTCCATCCGCATCTCCCACGGCAGATCGGGGTATTCCGCCAGCATCTTGCCCATGCGGTCGGTCGTCTCGACCTCCCCATAGAGCAACTGGTGGAACTTGTGGCGGAAGCCCTCCTTCGACCACTGGTCCTCGGCCTGGTAAACCTTGAAGTCCTCGCGCTTGTCCGAGAACCAGAACGGCGCTTCGACGACCGGGTGCGGCATCGGCGGACACTGCTTGCGGAACTTGTAGCCGCCGCGCCCGCGCTTGGCGCCGCCCGGAACCTTCTCTTCCTTCGTCGAATGGAACGCCAGCCAGTGCGACTCGATACCCTGCCCGGTCACGCCGCCGCAGGCGACCAGTTCCCCTTCGAGGTCCGCCTGGACTTCCAGCGCCCGCCGCCGTTCCTCGGGGGAGCGGGTCAGGCTTTCCAGCACCGCCTGGCCCCACGCGATGTGGGACTGCCCGAGTGCCGCGAGTTGGCGCAGCAGCCGCACGGTGGGCGTGTCGGTCAGCGGGTCGGTCGCGTCGGCGTGGTAGACGTAGGTGGAAACCAGGTGCGGTTCCAGCACCCGGTAGATGGCGACCAACCGGTCGATCGTGTTCTCCATGTTCCAGACGCGCTCGCACAGGCGGGCGAACTCGTCGGTGGCCGGCTCCTGGAAATCGCTCCCGGAGCGAAGCTGCTCGAGCCGCTCGCCCAGCAGGTCGGCCGCCGTGGCGTGGTCGTAGACGTGGTAGCCGAACGTCGCCTTGAAGGAGAGTTGCGGGGTGGTGTGGGACCAGCCGCCGATCATCTCCATCATTTGGATTTCGAGGTAGCGGTAGTTGGCGAGGCGGCGGGAGTTCTCCTTGACGGAGAAGCGCCCCCCGAATTCGCGGCGATCGACGACGGGCATCTCGGGTTCTCCTGTTCCTTCCCCGGGGCTGCTCCCCGGATGTGGCGTGCGCCGTCCCCTCGGCGGCGCGCTCCAGTTGGCAAGAAATCCAGCCATCCGTGGCGCCCGCCCGGGGTTGAAACCCCGGGCTACGAAAACGAAGTCCCTCCGGGACTGAACACGGGCGCCACCACCACGACCGGCGTCCTCAACCCCGGAGGGGTTTCGTTCCCGTGGCCCGGGGATTCATCCCCGGGCAGTCGATGCCGACGACCCGCTCAGGTTGCTCAACCGCCCATCCTCTCCCCCTACTTCAGGCCGCTCATCGCGATCCCGCGCACGAAGTGCTTCTGGAACGCGAGGAAAACGATCACCACCGGCAGCGTCGCCACCACCGAGCCGGCCATCAGCAGATCCCAGGCGGTGCGGTTGCGGACGACGAACAGCGCCAACCCGAGCGGCAAGGTCCGCAGTTCTTCGCTGGCGACGATGATCAGCGGCCAGTAGAAATTGTCCCACTGGTAGGAGAAGGTGAAGATCGCCAGCGCCGCCAGCGCGGGTCGGCACAGCGGCAGCACGATCTGCGCGTAGATGCGGAACTCGGACGCGCCGTCGATGCGGGCGGCGTCGAGCAGGTCGTTCGGGATCGTGGTCATGTACTGCCGCAGCAGGAAGATGGCGAACGCGCTGGCCGCTTGCGGGATGATGAGGCCCCAGTACGAATCCAGCCAGCCGTGCCCGCCCTGCCCCATCCAGTCGTTGCCGCCGAAGAACGGGACGTGCTTGAGGATGATGTAGGTCGGGATCAGCGTCACCTGACCGGGAATCATCATCGTCCCGAGCGTCAGCAGGAAGAGCGCGTTGCGCCCTGGGAACTTGCGCTTGGCGAAGGCGTAGGCCGCCATCGAGGCGGTGAACAACTGGAGGAACGTCACCGTGATCGCCACGTAGGCGCTGTTGAAAAAGAGCCGCCCGACGTTGGCCTGCTGGAAGAACAGCGCGTAGTTGTCGAGGTCCGGCGAGCGCGGAATCCACCGCGGCGGCCAGGAGAACATGTCGCCGACGTCCTGCAGGGAGGCCGTCACCATCCAGGCGAACGGGGCGACGAAGATGATGACGCCGGCGATCAGCACCGCGTAGACCACGGCGGTCCACAGGGACTGCCGCCACTCGGCCTGCCGCCGCGCCGCGTCCGACGACGCGAGGGACCGGTCGCGCGCCACTACCGCCATGGCGAGGTTCCCCGCGACGTTGCCCGGTGCGCCATCAGTACTCCACCTCGCCGCGCATCACCCGCATCTGGAAGAGGGTGAAGACGAACATCAGGGCGAACAGGCCGAACGCCATCGCGGCGGCGTACCCCATGTCGAAGTTCTTGAATGCGGTCGTGTAGATGTTGTAGACGATCGTGGTCGTCCGCCGCAGCGGGCCGCCCGAGGTCATGATGTAGATCTCGGTGAACACCTGCAGCGCCCCGAGCACGCCGACCACTAACTGGAACAGCGTCGTCGGCATCAGCAGCGGGATGGTGATGTCCTTCAGCCGGCGCAAGCCGTCGGCGCCGTCGATCTTGGCCGCGTCGTAGTAGTCCTCGGGAATCGCCTGCAGCCCGGCGAGGTACACCACCATCGAAAATCCGACGCCCTTCCAGACGCTGGTGGTGATGACCGCGGGCATCGCGAGGTTCGGGTCGGAAAGCCAGCGCAGCGGTTCGCGGATGATGCCGATCTGGAGCAGGTAGTAGTTGAGCAGGCCGTAGTCGCCGTTGTAGACCCACTTCCAGACGATGGCGGCGATCACCAGCGGCGTGATCACCGGCAGGTAAAAGAGCGTGCGGAAAAGCGCTCGGCCGCGAACCCGGTTGTTCAGCAGCAGCGCGATCAGCAACCCGATCCCCATCGTCACCGGCACCGAGACGACCGTGTAGACGAGCGTGTTGACGATGGAGCCGCCGAACCGGCTGTCCTGCACCAGGCGCTGGTAGTTCTCCAGCCCGACAAAAGGCTTGTTCGGTTCGAGGATGTTCCATTGGTGGAACGACAGGTAGAAGGCGTAGGCGACCGCGGCCACGGTGAACACCGCGAACAGCAGCATCGTCGGCGCGATGAACAGGTAGGCCGACCACTGCTTGCGCATCTCGCGCAGCAGGCCGCCCTTCCGTTCCGCCCGCCCAGGCGTTCCCGGCGCCATCCCGGCAACGGCCATCGATCACCCCCGGTGGCGGCCCGGCGCGGGTGCGCCGGGCCGCCGTTCGATTCGAGCCAGTTCCGCTACCGGTCGAGGATGTCCTGTCCTTCGAGCGCGGCCTCGTCGAGCGCGGTCGCGGCATCGACCTCGCCGTAGATGGCGCGGCCGAGTTGGTCGTTGAGGATCTGCTCGGCCTCGCCCCAGCGCGGGTTGGGCGCGCCGCCGGTGATGCCGCACTCCATCATCTCGGCGAACCCTTCGAGGATGGGGTTGAGGGCGAAGACGCCCGGGTCCTCCAGCAGCGAGGTCCGCGGCGGCAGCACCGACCCCGGGTTGTCCGGGGTGCCGAGCGCCCAAAGCGCCATGTTCTGCGGGGCCGAGAGGAATTCGATCCACTTCCAGGCGGCGTCGTGGTTCTTGCCCTGCGCCGGCAGCACCAGCGCGTCGCCGGCGATGGTGGTCGCGCAGGTCTTGCCGACCGGCAGCGGCGCGGCGTCCCACTGCCCGGTGATGTCGGGGAACTCGTCCTGCATCACGGAGGCGAACCATGCGCCGGCGACGTACATGCCGACCTGCCCGGTCGCGAAGGCGACCCGGCCGTCGTAGGAGTTGGAGTTCAGGAAGTCCGGCGGCGAGTACTGGGCCAGCCCGACGTAGAACTCCGCCGCTTCCTTGCCGGCGTCGCTGTTGAACAGGATCGTCTTTCCGTCCTCGGACAGCAGCGCGCCCTCGTTCTGGTAGAGGTAGGGGTACCAGTAGTAATAGGCCTCGGGTGCGAACATGATGTAGCCGTACTGGCCGTCCCCGGTCAGCGCCTCGGCCGCGGCCTGCAGTTCCTCCCACGTTTCGGGCGGGCCGGCGATGCCGGCGGCTTCCAGCATGTCGGTCCGGTAGAACAGGCCGGTGGTCTCCCCGTCGATGGGGAGGCCGAACATCTTGTCTTCCCAGAGCACGGCGTCGAGGAACGCCGGCACGTAATCGTCCCGCTTCACCGCGGCGCTCTTGTCGGCGTAGGGGCCGAGGTCGAGGAAGGCGTTGCGGGAGGCGAAATCGACCACCGCCGACATGTCCATGTAGGCTGCATCCGGCGGGTTGCCGCCGGCGACCATCGTCGTCAGCCGGTCGTTCATCTCCTCCGACGGGATGCCCATGAAATCGACCGCGATGGTCGGGTAGAGCGCCTGGAACTCCTCGCGGAGCCGCTGCATCATCTCGGTTTCGTTGACCCACGAGGCGAAGGTGATCGTCACCGGCTCCGCGGGGACCGGGATCTCCGGGCTGAGGTTGGCGAGGTCGAGTTTCTCGCCGATCGGCTCGAAGTCGGCCGCCGGCGTCGCGTCCTGCCGCGCCGCCGCGCCCGGGGCCATCGTCATCATCGACGCCAGCGCCGGCGCCGAAACGCCCAGCGCCGCCGCGCCCCGTGCGAAGTCACGCCGCGTCAGGCCGCCGCCGCGCACGATCCCGACCCGCTTCCCGGCCCGCCCGCAGCGGCCGTTGGACCCGCACCATTCCGTTCCCATCCGCGACCTCCTCGTCGAATGCCGCGCCCCTCGCGCGGCCGTTGGCGGTCGGCACGCCACCCTGGCACACCGAAACCGTTCGTCCTACCCGCCCGCGCGGGGTGGTCCCGTGCTTTCGCGCACGACCAGCCGCGTCGGCAGCATGACCCGCTGCCACGGCGCGTCCGGCCGGGCGATGCGTTCCAGCAAGAGCCGGAC
The DNA here is from genome assembly GCA_023423795.1 of Chloroflexota bacterium. Classification (GTDB taxonomy): domain Bacteria; phylum Chloroflexota; class Chloroflexia; order Thermomicrobiales; family UBA6265; genus CADCWF01. The sequence goes on from JAFAEX010000260.1 coordinate 59,425, forward strand.
CCCGAGCGCGCCCATCTCCTCGGTCGGCTGGGCGACGGTGGTGAGCGCCGGGAACGTCGCCGCCGCCTGCGGGATGTCGTCGAAGCCGATCACCGACACGTCGTCGGGAATGCGGCACCCCGCACGCAGGAAGGTCGCGATGGCCCCGGCGGCCATCTGGTCGTTGAAGGCGAACACGGCGGTGAAATCGGCGCCGGCATCGAGCAACCGCCGGGCCGCGAGCGTTCCGCCGTCCGTCCGGCCGTTGCCACGCAGGAGCAGGCCGGGATCGATCGCCAGCCCGTGCTCGGCCAGCGCCTGCCGGAAGCCCGAAACGCGGCCCGCGCTCGGCGTCAGGTCGTGCGGCCCGGCGATGCAGGCGATGCGGCGGTGGCCGAGCCGGGCGAGGTGGTCCCCGGCGAGCCAGCCGCCCAGCACGTTGTCGATCAGCACCTGGTCGATCGGGGCGTCGCCGAGGTTGCGATCCACCACCACGCAGGGCACGCCGGCCGCTCGGATCTTGCCGAGTTCGCCCGTCTCGCCCGCGCCGTCCGCATCGTCGATCAACCCCGACGAGGCGAGGATCAGTCCATCGACCTGCTTGGCCAGCAGGACGTCGATGTAGGCGGCCTGCTTCTCGGCCGAGAGGTCGGAGTTGCACAGCACGACGCTATACCCCTCGGCGTACCCGGCGTTCTCGATGGCCCGCGAGACCTCGGCGAAGAACGGGTTGGAGTTGTCCGGCACCAGCAACCCGATGGTGTAGGTCTCCCGCCGCCGGAAGGAACGCGCCAGCAGGTTCGGCCGGTAGCCGAGATCGGCGATCGCCTCCCGCACCCGTTCGGCGGTGGCCGGGTCCACCACCACCGCGCCGGTGACGACGCGGGAGACGGTGGAGACCGACACGCCCGCCCGCGCGGCGACGTCGTGCAGGGTCACCCGCTGCCCGCCCTTCGCGGGCGCTTCGCTACGCCCGGACATCGGTCATCACCTTCGCGCTCCACGCCGGGACCGTCAGGACGAGCGTTTCGCCCGCCGGCAGCGGCACGTCTTCACCACCGAGGAGATCGACCAGCGTATCCACGTTCCACAACGCGCGGCCCGCTGCCGCCAGGGACACCGTGGCCTCGACGTCGGCCGCCGTCGTGTTGACGATCACGAGCACCGGCGAGGCGGTTCGTGTGTCGTCGAACCGCAGGTATGCGACAAGGGGCGCGTCCGGATCGACCACCACCGGCCGCCACGACCGGGAGTGCAAGGCGGGATAGTCGCGGCGGGCGGCGATCAGCGTTTTCAGGTACGGGCGCAACCCGTCGTGGTCGGTCCAGTCGATCGGGCCGGGCGTGCGGTACGGCTCGAACTCCGCGCCAACCTCGTCGCCGGTGTAGAGGCAGGGCAACCCCGGCAGCGTCAGCAGGATCGCCAGCGCCGCCCGGTAGCAACCGACGCCGTGGGCGGTGAGGAAGCGCGGGCCGGTGTCGTTGTTGTTGAGGAAGCGCATCACCAGCGCGTCGGGGCGGTAGCCCTTGCCGCCGTCGGTCAGCGCATCGAGCAAACGCTCACCAACCGGGCTATCGCCGCCGAAGACGTCGCGCCACGCCCACTGACCGAGTTCGTCGGTCCAGTCGTAGGCGGCATCGAACCCGAGGTCGAAATACGCGCCGTCCCGCGCGCTCGCCTCGGCGACGATCAGCGCGTCCGGCTCGATCCGGTAGATCTCGGCGAGAAACTCGGCCAGCCACTCCGGCCGCCGCTGCAAGATCCCCCAGATGGCGTCCACCCGGAACCCATCGACGCCGACATCGCGCACCCAGAAGGCCAGCGCTTCGAGCATGAAGCGGCGCACCTCGGGGTTGTCGTAGTTCAGGTTCGGCAGGTGCCGCCAGTCGAAGTAGTGGGTCGGCTCCCCGCTCTGGTCGCGGTCGTAGTAGTCCCAGTAGGCCGACGCTTCGCCGTTGGCTTCGGCGTCGGCCGCGTAGGGATGCCTGGCCGAGGTGTGGTTGGGCACCACGTCCATCAGCACCCGGAGGCCGCGGGCGTGGGCCGCGTCCACCAGCGCCCGGAACTCGTCGAGCGTGCCGTGGGCGGGGTTGACGCCGAAGTAGTCCGTCACCGCGTAGCCGAAATCACCGTCCGGCGTGCCGGTGATCGGCGAGAACCAGAGGGCGGACACGCCAAGGTCGCGCAGGTCGTCGAGTCGCGCGGCCACCCCGGCGAACCCCGGCGGATCGAAATTGCGGGGAACGACGCCGTAGACGACCGCCGGCGCGATCCACTCCGCCCGCCCGTGGACGGGGTCCGGCACGCGCGCTTCGCCGTTCATGACGACGAAACGCGCCGCCGCCCGGTCGGATCGCCCCGCCTCGTCGGCAACGAGTAGGTCGGCGAAATACGCGCCGTCCGCGACCGGCAGGTCGGCGGAAAACACGCCCGGCCCCACCGGTTCGAGCGCGAACGGCGCCGGGTTGGAGGCACGCGCCTCGACCGTCCACGCGACGACCGGGCTGCCGTCGTAGTCGCTGGGGCTGCTGCCGCTCGCGTCGAAGAAGAGCCGGCAGTCCTCGATGCGGACGGTGAGCCGGGCGACCGGTCGCGGACGCAAGTTCACGTCGTAGGTGGCCGGAAGGGAAACCACGCCCGTGCCGTCGGGCAGAACCGCGACGGCGGTGACCTCGTTGCGCCCCGGTGCGAACCGGACCGTGCCGGCAAAAGCCTCGCCGTCGCGCTGGACCGGGAACACGCGGTCCCCGACCTCCAGCATGATCGTCGCCTCCGCGGGGCAACCTACGCACTCGCCGGAGATGGTCTTCTCCCACGCCCAGGCATCGCCGCCGGTCGTGTCGAGCGCGATGGCGGGACCGCTGGTCCGCGGCGCAGGCAGCACCGCGGCCGTGCCGTCCTTGGCCGGTCCAGGCGGTGCGGCGATGGCGTCAAAGCAGGTCAACGAACAGTCCCCGTTCTCCGGTTGCCGCGGCGCGGGTGATTGGTCGAACTCGGTGGCTGGGCAATGGTCGCCCCCGAACGGTTGCAGCACCGTGCGGCTGGTTGGGCGGGTGCCGGGGCATCCTCTTCGACGCGGCGCTTGCAAACGTTTGCACCAAACCGGACTCTAGGGCACCATTGCCCGCGTCGTCAAGGCCGCGCCGGTGGCCGCCCGCAGGGTGACGAACCTTCCGGCCACTCCGGGGAATACCGGACCGGGCACGGTCCGGTGCTATGCTCCGGCAACCCTCGCCAGCGGCGAAACCGGCGCGAACACGGGCCGATGCCCGTGACGGCGGCGATTGGTGGCCCGCCGAGAATCGCGGCGAGCGAACGAATCGGGAACGGGGAGCACCTGCCGATACGCCGGCGGGGACGTGCGAATCAAGGGGGGCGAAGACCGATGCAAAAGGTCCGGGTCGGGGTCGTCGGGTTGGGCGAGGTCGCCCAGATCATCCACCTGCCGATCCTGCAGGCGCTCGCCGACAGGTACGAGATCGCCGCGCTCTGCGACGTGTCGCCGGGGCTGCTGGCCGCAATGGGCGAGCGCTACCGGGTGCCCGAGGAGCGGCGCTACGCCGACGCCCACGCGCTGGCGGCCGACCCGAACCTCGACGCGGTCTTCGTGCTCAACAGCGACGAGTACCACGCCGAACACGCCATCGCCGCGCTGGACGGCGGCAAGCACGTGCTGGTCGAGAAGCCGATGTGCATCTCGCCGCGCGAGGCCGAGGCGATGATAGCCGCCCGCGACGCCAGCGGCCGCCAGTTGATGGTCGCCTACATGCGCCGCTTCGCGCCCGCGTTCGCGCAGGCCAAGGAAGACGTCGCACGGCTGCCGAGGATCAACTACGCCCGCATCCGCGACATCATCGGCGCGAACCGGCTCATCATCGACCAGTCCAGCGTCGTGCTCCGCTTCGACGACATCCCCGCGCCGCTGATGCAGGACCGCACCGACCGCGCGCGCAAACTCGTCGCCGAGGCGATCGGCGACGCGCCGGCGGACCTGGCGGGCACCTACCGGCTGCTGCTCGGGCTGGGCAGCCACGACCTGTCCGCCATGCGCGAACTGCTCGGCCACCCGCAGCGGGTGATCGCGGCGTCGTGCTGGCACGGCGGCAAGGCGATCGCCGCCATCCTCCAGTTCGACGGCTACTGCGCGACCTACGAGACGCTGGTCGATCAGCAGCGCCGCTTCGATGCCCACATCGAGGTCTACGGCGACGAAACGTCGCTGCGCATCCAGTACGACACGCCCTACATCCGCCACCTGCCGACCACGCTGGTGACGAACGAGACGCGCGGCGAGGCCTACACCGAGACGACCCTGCGCCCGACCTTCAAGGATCCGTACACGCACGAACTGGAAGCGTTCCACGACGCCGTCACCGGCGGTGCGGGCCCGAAGACCACCGCCGAGGATTACGCCGAAGACCTGCGGCTGTTCCGGGATATCGTGGACGCGTTGCGGGCGTCGGCAGCGGCTGCGTAGTCGGCCGAGACCACTCTCATCG
>JAFAEX010000264.1 GCA_023423795.1 Chloroflexota bacterium
GGGCGGGACCACCACGTGCTGTAGGGGCGCGATTCTTCGCGCCCGGTCCGCCGATGAACGGGTTTTTCCGACAAACGCTGCCAGCCACAGGCGACCAGCGGCCGCATCCAACAAGCAGCCCGCCCGCCCCATACAATGCTCCGATACTCCACCCGCAACGACTCCCTGCGACGTCGCGGCAGGATCATGGAGTCGACGTGGCCATCGTCCGGGGAGGGCAACGGTGCTGATCGGACTCGATGCCGGAACGTCGGTGGTCAAGGCGGTCGCGTTTGCCGACGATGGCGAGGTGCTGCGCCTCGTCTCCCGGCCCACGCAGGTGCTCTCCCCGCGCCCCGGCTACGCCGAGCAGGACGTGGAGGCGACCGTCGAGGCCGTCGCTGAAGCGTTGCGCGAGGTCGCGGCCGGCGAGGCCCCGTCGCTGGTCGGCATCACCGCGCAAGGGGACGGCGTCTGGCTGCTCGACGAGACCGGACGCTCGGTGCGCCCGGCCATCCTCTGGTCCGACGCCCGCGCCGCCGACCGCGTCGAACGGTGGATGGCGGACGGCGTCGGCGAAGCCGCCTTCCGGCGCTCCGGCAGCACGCTCTTTCCGGGCGCGGCCGCCCCGGTGCTGGCCCACCTCGCCGAGCACGAGCCGGACGTTCTGGGCCGCGCCGCCACCGCCGGCTACTGCAAGGACGCGATCCTGCAGCGGCTCACCGGCGCCCGCGCGACCGACGCGTCCGACGCCTCGCTCCCCTTCTTCGACCCGGTGGCCCGCCGCTACGATCCCGAACTGCTGGCGCTGTTCGGCTTGCCGGACGCGGCGCGGCTGCTGGCTCCGGTCGATCCCTCCCCCGCCCCGCTGCGGCCGTTGACCGCCGAGGGCGCGGCCCTGACCGGGCTGCCGCAGGGCACGCCGATCCACACCGGGCCGTTCGACCTGTGCGCCACCGCCATCGGAGCCGGGCTGGAAGAACCGGGCGACGCGCTCGCGATCGTCGGCACCACGCTCGGTTGCGCGGTGCTGGGGGACCGCCCGGAGATCAGCGGCGAACTGGCCGGGATGCTGCTGTGCATGCCGAGGCCGGACCGTTGGCTGCGCGTGATGCCGGCGATGGTCGGCACCCCGTCGCTCGAATGGCTGATGGGGCTGACCGGCATCCGGCGCGAGGAGATCGACGGTTTGCTGGCCGAAAGCGAACCCGGCGCGGGCGGCGTCCTGTGCCTGCCGCTGCTGTCGCCGGCCGGGGAGCGCGCGCCGTTCGTCGATCCCGGCGCGCGCGGCCGGTTCGTCGGGCTGAGCCTGGAAACCACCCGCGCCGACCTGCTGCGCACGCTGTGCGAGGGCGTCGCCTACGCCGCCCGGCACTGCCTCGAAGCGGCCGGCCTGACCGACAGCGGCCGAGTCGTGCTGGCCGGCGGCGGGATGCGCTCCGCCGGGTGGCGCCAGATCCTCGCCGACGTCCTCGGCCGGCCCGTCCTGCTGGCCCGCCAACCGGAGGCCGGCGCGCGCGGCGCCGCGATGGCCGCGCTGGACGCGGCGGGCATCCCCTTCGACCGCGCCGCCTGGACCCGCCCGGACGCCGAGGTCGTTCCCGACCCTGCCCGCGCCTCCTTCTACGCGCGCGGATACGCCGCCTACCGCGCCCACCTCGAAGCGGCGCGCGGCGAATGGAGCGGCCCGCGAGGTTGAGTCCGCCCAACGTAGGCAGCGCCGGAAACGCGCAGTTCACCCCCAGGTGCGGCAGTCACCCCAGGCCACACGGAACTCGTTTCGTCGAACTCGGTTCGGTCGCCGCGCCCGGTCGGTGGTGGGGGAGGGACCGGGCGCGGCCGATTCATGCTCGAACTCCCGCGCGGCGCGGTTCATGCGTACTCTCGTGCATATCCGCGCGCTCGGATGCGTCATGCTTGCCGGAAAGGGCGAGCATTTCGGCGCCTCGCCCTCAACGCCGACTCACGCATGGTGACGATTGACCGTGCCGGGCGAGGGCGGCGAATCGCTCGGCGGACGCGACGCAACGCCGCACTCCGGCCAAGGGCCGGCAGGAACGGGAGGATCGACCGGACGCTGTTCGCCGCGTTCGCCGCCGGCTACGTCGCGCTCCTGCTATGGGGCGTGCGGATGGCCGGAAACGGTCCCGCCGCAGCCAACGTGCGGATGCCGGTCATCGTGGCGCTGGCCTACGACAACGTCATGCTCGCCACCGGGCGGTTCATCGGCGAAGGACCGGTGCTTGAAACGCTGAGCAGGGCGCGCTCCTGGCTGCACGCCTTCCTCAGGCCGCTGCTGGTGATCTTCGCCTGGAACGCCGTTGCCCGCACCGGGTTGGCCGCCGCTCGCCGGCGCTGGGCGCCGTTCGCGGCGGCCGCGCTCTACGCCGTCCTCGTAGTCGCCGACCTGCTGACCGAGGTCCGCGGCCTGACCCTCCAGCCGGAGTGGGAATACGGCGTGCTCAGGTACTCCTCGGCCGGCCCTGCCTCCGGTCCGCCGGTCATGATCCTCGGCGTCACGCTGGCGCTGCCGATCGCCGCCGTCATCGTGCTCTGGAAGCAGTAGAGGCCGTGGTTCCTCGCCGACACGGTGCTGATGGGCATCGGCGGCGTGCCCCTGCCGATCGAACGCGCCGCCGTCACCAACGCCTTCGAGTTCATCCTGCTCGTGTCGCTGCTTGCCACGAAGCAGTTCCAGGACCGGCGCGACGAGCAGCCGAGCGCCACGGCCGATGCCGCGCGCGGGCTGAGTCCCGCGCCAGCATGGGGATGCCCCGACGGCGCGCGTACCGAAACCGGCCGGCGAACCGTTCCTACAATTCCACCGGTTGCCCGGATTCCGCCGAGCGCTGGATGGCATCCACGATGCGCGTCGCCTCCACCCCGTCTTCGGCGGTCGCCAGCACCGGCCGGTCGTGGATGACCGCGTCGGCGAACCGGGCGATGGCCTCCGAGACGAAGCCGCCGATGCGCAGGTCGCTGGTGGGGGTGGCTCCGAAGACGTCGCCGTAGTCGAGCCGCCCTCCCGTGTGGAGTTCGAACGCGCCGTGGTGCGACGTATCGACGTAGATCGCGCCTTCGCTGCCGAGCAGTTCGACCTTGAAGTCGTAGACCATGGGCTGGCTGCGAGGCAGGATCCAGGCGTGCTCGAACGTCACCACCGCGCCGCGGGAGAACTCGGCGATGGCAACGTGGAAGTCGGGTACGTCCACGCCCATCCCCCGCAGGATGCCCGACCGGCTGACGGCCTGCACCCGGACCACCGTGTCGCCGAGGATGAAGCGCATGATGTCGATCGCGTGGCTGCCGAGGAACCACAGCGCCGAGGACCGGTTGGCCCACGAGAGCATTTCGAGCGGGACGTAGGTGGTGTTGCTCAGCCGGGCGTACCCGTAGGCCGGCGTCCCGATCGCGCCTTCGCGCACGCTGTCGCGAGCCGCGGCGAACGGCGGGTTGACCCGGTTGTGGAAATCCACCATCAGCTTCACGCCGGCCTTAGCCGCGGCATCGGCGATCGCCTGCGCCTCCTCGACCGACGTCGCCAGCGGCTTCTCGCACAGGATGTGCTTGCCGGCTTCGGCGGCGGCGAGCGCGATCGGCGCGTGGGCGAAGTCCGGCGTGGCGATCGAGACGGCCTGGATGTCAGGGTCCGCCAGCAGGTGTTCGTAATCGGTATGGTAGGTTCGCGCCCCGTACTGCTCGGCCACCTCGCGGGCGCGCTCGCCGTTCTGGTCGCACACCGCGACCAGTTCCACGCCCGGCAGGCGGCTGTAGACCCGCGCGTGGTTCTCGCCGAACAACCCCGCCCCGATCACCCCGAATCCGACGCGATCCATGACCGTCCCTCCCGTTGCCTGGAATGCGTTCCAGTACCCTGCACGTTCCCCTCGCCCCGACATCCCGGCCTTCCGTCGTCGACTTCCCGTCCATGTCCCCTTCGAGAGAACGACGAGATCCCTCGACAATCTCGGGATGACGACAGGGCGACTCCCTAACCCTTGACGGCGCCGAACGTCAGCCCGCGCACGATGTACCGTCCGAGCACGAGGAAGATGAGCATCGGCGGCAGCATGGCGATCACCGCAGTCGCCGCGATGTAGTTCCAGGTCGCCCCGGTGGTCGCGAAGTAGCTGAGCGTCCCAATCGGAAGCGTCGACGTCGATTGGTTGCTCAGCACCAGCGGGAAGATCGCGTTGTTCCAGCTGAACACGAAGGCGAACATCGAGGTGACGATGATCCCCGGCAGCGCCAGCGGAAACGTGACCGACCACAGCGCCTGCCACCAGCGCGCGCCGTCCACCTGCGCCGCCTCCTCCAATTCGAACGGGACCTCGTCGAAGAAGCCCTTGAGCAGCCAGATCGAGAACGGGATGGTGATCGTCTGCATCATGACGATCATCGCGAAGTAGGTCCCGTTGAGCCGCAGACGCGACATGAAGATGAAGTACGGGATCAGGAAGACGACCGGCGGCGCCATCAGCAGGCCGATGTACCAGAGCATGATCTGCTTCTTCGCGCGCATCCGGTAGCGCGAAAGCGCGTACGCCGCCGGCAGCGCGAACGGCACGTTCAGCAGCGTCGCGCCGCCGGCGACCACGATGCTGTTGAAGAGTTGCCGCGCGTTCGTACCCGGCTCGATGAAGGTGTAGACGAACGCGTCGAGTTGCGGCCGGAACAGGAACTGGGGCGGGTTGGCGAACGCGGAGGACGGCGGGCGCAGCGCCAGGGCGAGGAACCACAGGATCGGGCCGACGAAAAAGAGCAGCACCAGCCCCATCGCGACATAGACGAGGACCGAACGGGGTTGGACGATCCGCATCACCACTCCCAGTTCCGGAAGGCAGCCAGGATGTAGAGGTTCACGATGATCGTTACCAAGATGACGATCACCCAGGTCATCGCCGCCGCCACGCCGATGTTGTAGTTGGCCAGCCCTTCCAGGTAGAGGTTGTAGCTCAGGGTGCGCGACGACGTGCCGGGGCCGCCCCGGGTGAGCACCAGCACCAGGTCGAACATGTTGAAGAGCTGCATAAAGCGGATCATGATCACCACGACCGCCGTCCGCCACATCAACGGAAACGTGATCGAGGCGAACAGCCGCCAGCCGCCAGCGCCGTCCACCCGCGCCGCGTCGGTGATGTCGTCGGGAATCGAGAGCAGCCCGGCGTAGAGGACGATGGCGAAGAACGGGGTCCACTGCCAGATGTCCGCCAGGGCGATCGCGGCGAGTGCCGTCTGCGAGCTCCCCAGCAACCCCTGCGGCGGGATCGGGATGCCGGCCGATGTCAGCAACCAGGGGATCAAGCCGCCGTTCTCGTAATACATGTAGCGGAACAGGAAGCCGACGACGATCGGGGCGATCGTCGTCGGCATGATCAGCAGGGTGCGCGCGACCGTCATCCCCTTGAGGTGGGTGTTGAGCAGCAGCGCGATGCCCAGCCCAAACCAGAACTGGACGAACGTCCCGGCGAACGACAGCACGAGCGTATTGCGGAGCGCATCGAGGAACGGGGTCGCGGTGAAGACCGACCGGTAGTTCTGGTCGCCGACGAACATCAGCGGGACGGGGCTCACCTGGAGATTCCAGAGGTAGAAACTGTTGATGAGCGAAAACACCATCGGGTAGACGATGAGCGTCAGCAACGCCACGATCGACGGCAGGATCAGCAAATAGGGCAGCGCCCGCCGGCCGGCGACGCTGGCAGGCAGCCTGGTGCTCACGCTCAGGTTCTCCGCCCGTGTGTTGGCTGTCCAGGCAGCGCCCGGAGGGCCCCCGTACCGGCCCACCCCGCCCCCCAACCTACTAAAAACCACCCGGT